>CAMARI010000154.1 GCA_945860515.1 Polaromonas sp. YR568 | reverse complement strand
GACACGGAATCAACCCATGTGCAAACCACCATTGAGCGAGAAGTCCGCACCGGTGGCGTAGCCGCCTTCTTCAGAAGCAATCCATGAAATGATGGAGGCGATTTCTTCCGGCTGGCCGAGGCGCTTGGCGGGCACGCCCGCTACGATCTTCTCCAGCACATCGGGGCGAATAGCTTTGACCATGTCGGTGCCAATGTAGCCGGGGCTGACGGTGTTGACGGTCACGCCTTTGGCGGCGACTTCCTGGGCCAGCGCCATGGTGAAACCGTGCAACCCAGCCTTGGCTGTTGAGTAGTTGACCTGGCCAAACTGGCCTTTTTGGCCATTGACCGAGCTGATGTTGATGATGCGGCCGAAATTGGCGGTGATCATGTCTTCGATCACCTGCTTGGTCACATTGAACATGCTGTTCAGGTTGGTGGAAATCACCGCATCCCAGTCGGCTTTGCTCATTTTGCGGAACTGGCCGTCGCGCGTGATACCGGCGTTGTTGACCAGCACGCTGACCGGGCCGTGTTCAGCCTTGACTTTGGCGAAGGCTGCGACCGTGGATTCCCACTCTCCGACATTGCCGACAGAAGCGTAGAAGGTATGGCCAAGGGCTTTTTGCTCATCAATCCACTTGGCGTGGTCACGTGTGGGGCCGCAGCCGGCAACGACGGTGAAGCCGTCTTTGGCCAGTCGCTGGCAGATGGCGGTACCGATGCCGCCCATGCCGCCAGTGACGTATGCTATTTTCTTGCTCATGTTTGTGTCCTTGGAAATCGAAAAAATATTTGCTATTTAATGAATAGCTGCTCACCCACGTATTTATTGGGCCACACGTGACTTTTTGCAGAAATCGACACCAATTTAACCGATATTCAGCGTTCCACGCATAGGGCAACCCCCATGCCGCCGCCAATACACAGGCTGGCAATGCCCTTTTTGCCACCGCTGCGCACCATCTCGTGCAGCAGCGTGACCAAAATGCGGCAACCTGATGCGCCAATCGGGTGGCCAATGGCGATTGCACCGCCATTGACGTTGACCTTGCTGGTGTCCCAGCCCATTTCGTTATTGACGGCGCAGGCCTGTGCAGCAAAAGCTTCATTGATCTCGAGCACGTCAAGGTCTGCGGGCTTCCAGCCAGCGCGGCCCAGCGCTTTGGTAGAGGCTGGCACCGGTCCCATGCCCATGGTGGCGGGGTCCAGGCCGGTCGTGGCGTAGCTGACGATGCGCGCCAAGGGCGTCAAGCCCAGCGCGGCGGCTTTTTTGGCCGTCATGACCATCACGGCAGCGGCGCCGTCGTTCAGGCCGGATGCATTGCCTGCGGTGACGCCGCCGGCTTTGTCAAATGCGGGACGCAGGCCAGCCAATACTTCAGCGTTGGTTTTGCGGTTGATGAATTCGTCTGAAGCAAAAACAATCGGGTCACCCTTTTTTTGCGCAATAGAAAACGGCACGATTTCGTCTTTGAATTTACCGGCGTCTTGCGCAGCAGCCGCTTTGGTCTGGCTGGCCAGCGCCAATGCGTCCTGCATGTCGCGGGTGATGCCGTATTTTTTGGCCACGTTTTCAGCCGTGATGCCCATGTGGTACTGGTTGTACACGTCCCACAGACCGTCAACAATCATGCTGTCGACCATCTTCCAGTCACCCATGCGCTGGCCGTCGCGCGAGCCGTTCAAAACGTGAGGCGACAGGCTCATCGACTCCTGGCCGCCGGCAATCACGATTTCGCTGTCGCCGGTGGACACGGCCTGCGCGGCCAGCATCACGGCTTTGAGGCCAGAGCCGCAGACGGCGTTGATGGTCAGGCCGGGAATGCTTTGCGGAAAGCCTGCTTTGAGCACGGTTTGGCGCGCTGCGTTTTGGCCCACGCCCGCCGTCAGCACCTGACCCATGATGACTTCGCCAACCAGGTCAGCGCTGAGCTTGGCGCGCTCTAGCACCGCACGGACAACCGCAGCGCCCAACTCAGTGGCGGGTATTTTGGCCAGCGTGCCGCCAAATTTACCGACGGCGGTGCGGGCTGCTGAAACGATAACGATGTCTTCCATGATGACTTTCCCTTTTATAAACTCAGAGTGAAAAATTAAGCTTTTGCCTTGACGTAACGGCCTGGTGCGGGCTCGATGACTTTGTGGGTGCGGCTGCCATAGGTTTTAGGCGCAGCCACCTGCTTGCCCGCATGCCCCTTGAGCCAACTCGACCAGTCGGTCCACCAGCTGCCAGGGTGCTCGGTCGCGGTTTTCAGCCAGTCGGTTTGGGCGGCGGGAAATTTGTTGGCGGGCAGTTTGTCATTCGTCCAAAAGCTGCGCTTGTTTTTGGCGGGTGGGTTGATGACGCCTGCAATATGGCCTGAAGCACCCATCACAAAACGCTTTTTACCCGGCAGGTGCTGGGTGGATGCATACGCACCGCCAATCGGCACGATATGGTCTTCACGCGAGCCGTACAGGTAAGTGGGCATGTCGAGCTTGTGCAGGTCTATTTTTTGCCCACACACCGTCAGCTTGCCGGGCTGGATCAAGTTGTTTTCAAAATACGTGTTGCGCAGATACCAGGCGTAAAACGGGCCCGGCAAATTGGTCGAGTCGCTGTTCCAGTACAGCAAATCGAACGGCGGGGGGGTCTCACCCTTCAGGTAATTGCCGACCACGTAGTTCCACACCAAATCGTTCGGCCGCAAAAAGCTGAAGGTCGATGCCAGGTCTTGCCCTTTGAGCAGGCCGCCGCTGCCCATTTCCTGTTCGCGATAAGCCACCGACTGCTCGTCAATAAAAATATCCAGAATGCCGGTATCGGTGAAATCAAGCAGAGATGTGAGCAGCGTCAGACTGGCGGCGGGTTTTTCTCCGCGCGCAGCAAGCACGCTGAGAGCAGTTGCCAAAATCGTGCCCCCGACGCAAAAGCCCAGCGTGTTGATGGTTTTGGCATCGGTGATGTCCTGAACAATGTTGATGGCCTTGATGGCAGCGTTTTCGATGTAGTCGTCCCAGGTTTTACTGCGCATCGACTCATCCGGGTTGCGCCAGCTGACCACAAAGGTGCGGTGACCTTGCGCCACTGCGTAGCGGATCAAAGAGTTTTCAGGTTGCAAGTCAAGAATGTAAAACTTGTTGATGCAGGGGGGCACCAGCAAAAACGGCTTTTCATGGACTGTCTTGGTCAGCGGCTTGTATTCAAGCAACTGGAAAAGTTCGTTTTCAAACACCACCGCGCCCTCGGTGGTGGCGACGTTCTTGCCGACTTCAAACTGACTCTCGTCGGTCATCGACACATGGCCTTGCCGCATGTCGTGGAGCAGGTTTTGTATGCCCTTGCCGATGCTTTCGCCGTTGGTGTCGATAGCTTTTTTAATCGCGTCGGCGTTGAGCGGCAGGAAGTTGCTGGGGGCCATGGCCGCAAGAGACTGCTCCACTGCAAAGCGCACACGGGCTTTGGTTTTGTCGTCGCCCACCACGGCGTCTGCCATGGCGCTCAAGGCTTTGGCGTTGAGCAGGTAAGTCGCGGCTGAAAATTTGGACACCGGGTTGTCGTTCCACGCCGGAGCTGAAAATCGGCGGTCTGGCGCGGGCGCGATAGCGGTGCTGGCCTGCAATGACTGGTTCCACAGCGCGGTGGCATCATCGATGTAACTTTGCTGGATGCTTTGCAGCTTGGCGACGTCAAACTGCACGGGGCTGGGGTGTGTGCCTGATGGCTGCTGCACCATGCCTTTGAAGGCCTCTTGCATCTGGGTGGCTGCTTTTTGCCAGTTTGCGTCAAAATTCATGGAGTTTCCCGGTTTATAGGCTGCGGGTCACGCCCAGCGGCTTTTTCTCCTCCTTATTTTGGCAGTATTTGGCGCGTATTTTCTAAACAACCGCGCTCACTGGACACCTGAACGGATTTTTTTATGTATTTGGTTGTGATTGGCTGGATTTATGTGGTGCTCATGATGAGCGTGGCCGAGGCCACGAATACCAATGGCACGCTGCTCGGTGCGGTCGTGACCTTTTTTCTTTATGGCGTAGGGCCAGCGGCGCTGGTAGCTTATTTGATGGGCACGCCCGCGCGCAAGAAAAAGATCAAGAAACGGGAGGCCGAAGAGCGCGCCGCGCTCGAGGCAGCGCAGCCTGCACCAGACCCGGCCAGCACGCCTGTTGCCCCGCCCCCACCCTAGCGGGATAAGCCGTCAGGCTGCTTTTTTGCAGCCGCATTGTGTCGCTATCGGACCGCAGCGGCTTTACAGGACCAGTTGGCCGCTGTCGTTCTGTCTCCTGAACCAGAATAAGTAGCGACATTTGGCCAAGCGCAAACTGGACGTGTGAGGCTGTTACCCGGGGTTTTGCTCTTCGCAGCAACGGCGTCTGGCGCAACACCCTTTTCTACCCAATTCACTATGGGGTTTAACCAGTCAGCGACAGAAAGTCCTCCTCGATCAAAGTAGTCACAGTGGTCCATCCCGGGCACCAGGAACATGCGGGCAAAGCCCTTGCTGACCGTCTCTCCCATCTGGCCCTGGACCTGCTGGAAATACTCAAGCGTTGGTTGGTAGCCAATCAGCCCATCTCCGGTGCCGTGGTACATCAGCAGCTTACTTTTCCTGGCGTTGAATGCCGACAAATCCGGGTTGGTAGCATTCAGAATATTCCCCATAAAGACACCCTTGGGTGGGTCTGTGTCAAAGTTGAAATCTGTCCACTTGTAGCTTTTATCTGGATCGGTTTCAAAGAAAATATTGTTAACAAAACTGAAACCAAATCCTCCCTGCAAGGGAGACCATTTCGCAGGATCGGTGGAATCCCCCACCAGCCAAGAGGCCCACGAAGCTTCGGAGCCTAGCGGTTTACCGGGATACCAAGGAGTGCCATTCGAGCTGCGCGGGCCTGAATAAACAGCCTTCACGGCAGTGACTTGGGCAGCGGTCAAGCAGGTCGCAGCGTCAGTGCCTGCGGGACACTGAAGAGTGGAAGGATCAAAGTTACAGACTCCAGGATTGACGATGCCTTCTGGGTCGGCGCAGGTGGACTTGACGGCATTGGCCAACAGATTAACCTTGCCAAAAATGTTTCCTGCAAAGTTGTTTTGCTGGAACTGTCGAAGACTCCAATTTTGCTCGACTGCAAGACCGGTTAATTTGTGTGCAGGGGCTCCCGCAATGATGCCGTCAAAGTCGTTCGGGTAACGTTGTGCAGACATCAGCGCCTGCCGCCCTCCGGTTGAGCAGCCATTGAAGTAAGAGTAACTCGGTGCTGCGCCTGTGACTTTATTGGTGACCTGCTTGGCAATAGCAGCGGTCAGATGAACAGCGCGGTAGCCGTAATCAATCTCCGTAATTCGGTTGTTGTAGAACACAGAAGCATCGGTGGCTGTGTGCCCGGTATCTGTGACGGCAGTCGCATAGCCTGCAGCGACATCTGCACCGGCAGCGGGAAGGGAACCTCCTGCATACCCGCCATTACCCAGCATGAGAAAGCGGCCATTCCATGAAGTGGTTGGAATATTGGCTGCGAAACCAATGGCGGATCCAGGTTCTCCGCTGACCGTACCTTCAACGCGGCAGTACTCTGGCATGGCCCCGGCGGCAGCCACCAATTGCGTCTTAGATAAACTAATAGCGCTCATTTCCGCAGAACTGAGTTGACTTGCCTTCAAGTCAGCGCATGCAATTCGCGTCTGTGAAGAGGCGCTATCAGAGTCGCTGCCACCACAGGCTGATAACAAAACGGTGGTGGCCGCTAACAAAGTCAATCGAAGTTGCATCAAGGTCTCCTAAAAAATTAAAAACTTTTCGTTTTAGAAAATATGACTTTGCCCTTCAAGCCAACTTTTTCTTATGTTCACTTTAGACCTTATGGCTCAAGGAAAAAGGGGGTTTACCCTATGGAACATGTTGGGGAGTAAGGCTCCAGTGCACTCACTTTTAGGAGCTGTGTCAGCTTGACCTCGGCGTGGATGACCCGGATGTGGGCCAGCACGGCGTCATTGCTAATGCGCCGTCTGGCGTCCGGTTTCAATGATTTGTCAGCAACTTGGCTGCGCAGCCAAGCGTCACCCGCTTTTGCCAGACGTGAAAACCTTTCAGGAAATGGGCATACCCGGGGTCGATTCAGACAACTGGTACGCCATGTTCACCAGCAAGGCCAGGCCTGAGCTGGCCCAGCTGGAAGCTGGCATTACAGCCGAGCGCGGCCGCGTGTCGCTGCTTTACCAAGTGCTGCTGAACAGCCCGCCGCTGGCGCAGGGTTGGGGGCAATTTCTGACCGCCATCCGCAACCGCAGCAGCGTGCCCGCTGACCTGCGTGAAATGGTGATCTTGCGGGTGGCCGTGCTGAACCGTGCGCCTTATGAGTTTGAGGCCCACGTGCCGCATGCGCTCAAGGCGGGCATGTCGCAGGCAAAAATAGACGCGCTGCACGGCGCTGCTGCAACATCAGATGTGTTTTCAGTCCAAGAACGCTGCGTGCTGGCGCTGACAGACACCATGACCCGGGACATTGAGGTGCCGGACAGCGTGTTTGACCCGGTCAAAGCCTACTTCAGTGACCAGCAACTGGCCGACCTGGTCGCCACCGTGGCGGCTTACAACATGGTCTCGCGCTTTTTAACGGCTTTTCAGATTGGGCATTGACATGGCAGCGACGCCCACCGATGCCCTGCTGGTGCAGGCCAAGCTGCCTGCGGGCGAGCGGGCCCAATTGCCCCAATGGCTTGACCACCTGCGCACGGCCTTACAAGATAGTCCATGGCGGGATCTGTCTGTGCAGGTGCATGGCGCCTTCAATGAGGCGCAAAGCCTGGTTTATGCCTACCTGCATCTGGACAAACGCACGCCCCTTGAGCCTTCGGTTGCTGCATGGCTTGAGACCAAGCTTAAAAACAGCTGGCCTGAGCTGCGCGACCTGCGCGTCTCGCGGCTGGA
>CAMARI010000153.1 GCA_945860515.1 Polaromonas sp. YR568 | reverse complement strand
ATGCGGTAAGTCACTTGGCCTTCCAGTAGCTGGCAGATGCAGGTGCGGCAGGTGCCGTTTCTGCACGAGCTGTCCATCACCAAACCAGGCGCAGGCATGCGCTCTGCGGCATGCAGCAGGGGCATGTCGGCCGGGGCGCTGAAGGTGATGTCCGTACCGGCGATCCGGGCGGTGTAAAGGGTTGCATTTGTCATGTCACTGCAAATTACAACATGCGCGACAATCAGCGGTTTTCTGCAACTTGTGAATGATTTTTTAATGCCAAGCTATTTAGTCCGTCCTGCCGCCCCCCGCGATGCCAAAGCCATTGCTGAAATCCATGTTGCGACCTGGCAAGCTGCCTACCAGGGCCTGATACCTGATGAAGTCCTGAAGGCCATGACGGTTGAAAAACGTCTGGCTTACTGGAAAGAAGCGATTGAATACAGCGACCCACAAATTCTGGTGGCCACTGAGAACGACAAGGTGATTGGCTTTGTCGGTTTTGACCGCTCACGCGATGCGGGCACCAAGTCCAACGTCGGTGAGATCTGGGCTTTGTACATCACACCCGCACACTGGCGCAAGGGCGCGGGCCTGGCTCTTTGGGATGGTGCACGCGACGGCTTGAGAGAAGAAGGCTGCACCCAAGTCACCGCTTGGGTGTTACTTGCCAATGCCCCGGCGCTGGCGTTTTTTGAGCATGCAGCCGGCTTCAAGCGTGACATGCCATCGCTCAAAACCACCGCGTTTGGCCCTGTGCGGCTGGAAGAACTGCGCTTGAGGCGCACGGCAGACTGAGGTTTATCGGGTCTTGTCCTACGGCAATGCGGTGCCGGTTCGCCCAGGCTGCGCGCCGTATCGTTGACAGCATGTCCGGCAGTGCGCACAGCGCTGAACTCCACGCCCGGTAGGTGGCGCATTTGCAGGCCGGAGATGACTTTTCTGTGGTCTGCGCCGTGGCCTCGCTGCATACTTTTTAGAGTCGCTAGTGACCATCTGTTAAAACAGTGGAATTCAATTTTTGTGTTTCCCTTTGATGCCCACACCCAACGCGCCGCTTTCTTCGACTGATTCATCAGTGCCAACCCTCTACTGGACCGAGGAAAAACAGCCACGCACCGCTGTATGGCGCTCCGAGCGCGGCGCCCTGCCACCGAAACGGGTGGTGCTGGCTGATGACACCCTGAGTGCTGACAGCGCGTACCGTCAGGCCTGCGAGGGCACGGGCCTGCTGTGGCGGGGTGACTTTCAAAATGCGCGGCTGCTGTTGCAGGCGCTGGCCCGGCGCATTGACAAACCGCCCAAAGCCTCAAAAACCGCCAAGATGGGGCGTAAAAAAGCCTTGTCGCAAGCGGACACAGGCGTGCCCGCTGGGGAAGCCTTTCACCTGTACCGCCAGGCCAAGGCCCAGCGTGCCAGGGTGCTTGGCATGGTGCTGATTGAGTTTGCAGGCGATTACGGTATTGCCCTGCGCCGTGCGCCCGATGCCAAACAGGCTTGCACTGAAGCATGGGACAGTGGTATCCCCACGCTGGTCGCTTCGCGTACGTCGCTGCCCCCTGAGGGGGCCGTTGCGCCTCAGGGCGGCCTGTCGGCGGAACGCGTTGAAAGGGGCCCCAGCGTTGCCTCGCTGCGTGAGCTGATGGGCATCATCAGCGCGCACGAGTGGCGCAAGAAAGGCGTTGAAATCCCTGCGCTGACATCGGCTGGCGCGACGCTTGCCAAAGCTGCACCGAATAACCGTATTTATCCGCACTACGGCGTGTTTTCGCCGGTGCGGGGTGAATATGTTGACCTGGTGGCCAAAGCACCTTTGCCCACCAAGCGCCCCGCAAAATTCGTCGCCTTTGACATTGGCACAGGTACCGGCGTGCTGGCGGCTGTGCTGGCTTTGCGTGATGTTGACCAGGTGGTGGCGACGGACCAGGACGAGCGTGCCCTGTTGTGCGCCAAAGAAAACATTTACAAGCTGCGTTTGCCGAATCCGGTCAAGGTGATGCAGGCTGATTTATTCCCGGAAGGACTGGCCTCGGTGATTGTGTGCAACCCGCCGTGGCTGCCAGCCCGGCCTGGCTCCCCGCTGGAGGGCGCGGTGTACGACGAAGGCAGCCGCATGTTGCTGGGTTTTATCAAGGGTCTGGCTGCGCATCTGGCACCGGGGGGCGAGGGCTGGCTGATCTTGTCTGACCTGGCCGAGCACCTGGGTCTGCGCACGCGGGCTCAATTACTGGCTGCTTTTTCTGCCGGTGGCTTGAAGGTGATGGGCCGGATGGATGTCAAGCCTGAGCACCCCAAGGCACTGGACGCCAGTAATCCGTTGGCTGAGGCGCGGGCTAAAGAAGTCACCTCCCTTTGGCGACTCGCGGCGGCCTAAAAAATGATTTTGTTAGCCCCTATGGAGGGCCTGCTTGACTTTGTCCTGCGCGACGTCCTGACCCGCGTCGGCGGTATTGACCGCTGCGTGTCCGAATTCATTCGCATCACCGACCAGCTGCTGCCCGAGCGCGTCTTCACCCGCATCGTGCCGGAGCTGCACAATGGCGGCCGCACCTTTGCGGGCGTGCCGGTACGTGCGCAGCTGCTGGGGTCTGACCCTGCCTGTATGGCGGACAACGCCGCGCGCCTGGCCAGCCTGGGGCCTGCGGGCATAGACCTGAACTTCGGCTGCCCCGCCAACGTGGTGAACCGTCACGGCGGCGGCGCGGCACTGCTCAAAGAGCCTGAAACGATTCATGCCATCGTCACTGCCGTGCGCCGCGCTGTGCCTGCGCACATGCCGGTGTCAGCCAAGATGCGGCTGGGCTACCTGGACGATTCACGCGCGGTTGAATGCGCCTTGGCGATTGCCAATGGCGGTGCCGACGAGCTGGTGGTGCATGCCCGCACCAAGGCCCAGGCTTACCGCCCGCCTGCGTATTGGGAGCGCATTGCCGACATTCGTGCAGCGGTCACGATCCCGGTGGTGGCCAATGGCGAAATCTGGACGGTGGACGACGCGCGCCGCTGCAAAGAAATCTCAGGCTGCGACATGTTGATGATCGGGCGTGGCGCGGTGGTGGACCCTGGGCTGGGTCTGGCCATTAAGGCAGCTGGCAGCAATGCACCAACCGACGCTGTCACCTGGGCGCAACTGCTGCCTCTGGTCCTCGACTTCTGGCATATCGTGAGCACCCGACTGGACAGCAAAGCGCAGGCCGGGCGACTCAAGCAGTGGCTGAATTTTTTAAGGCGGCGCTTTCCCGAGGCAGAAGTCGCCTATCAAGCGCTGAAAACCATCAACAGCCCGACTGTCGTCGACGACTGGCTGAATCGCCAAATGTCCTCGCAAAAAACACTTTGACATCACCAAAAAGCCGATTTAAGGCATAAAAGTGGCTGTGGCCCAACAAAAATATGGGCGAGAAGCTCCTAAAAACATAGCGTTCCAGATGACTGGAAACTCTACTTTCTAAACCCCACATCGCCAAACCAAGCGGTCATGCGGTAGCTGGTGTTGTAGTTGTCCTTGCCGACGCAAATACCCTGGAGGACAGTTTTGAGAAGATCTCTAGGGGATGCTCAGCCCCCAGTCTATTCAACCTTGGCGCCCGATGCCTTGACCACTTTGGCCATTCTTTCGTAGTCAATCGCCAGCAGTTTGGCAAAGTCTGCATTGCTCATGGCCTGCGGCTCAATGCCCTGCTTGTCGAGGCGGGCCAAGACAACCGGGTCTTTGAGGAGGGTGGCCATGGCTGCGTTGATGCGGTTGACCTCAGCAGCAGGCGTAGCTACTGGGCCGAGCAGGCCAAACCATGAGTCAAACTGGTAGCCCGGCAAGCCACTTTCGGCAATGGTGGGTACATCGGGTAAATATTTGGAGCGTTTGGGCGACGTGACACCAATCAAACGAATACGGCTGTCTTTGGCAAACGCCAATGCGCCAATGCTGGCGGCAATCACAGCCTGGGCGCGGCCTGAAATGACCTCGTTGATCGCCTCGCCCGTGGCCTTGAGCGGCACATGCACCACGTCAATACCCGCCAGACCGTTGAAGTAAGCCATCGACAAATGGGTGGCGCTGCCGACGCCGGCGGTGGCGTAGTTCATTTTGCCGGGGTTGGCTTTGGCGTAGCGAATGTACTCAGCCGCTGTTTTGGCCGGAACATCGGGGTGAATCATCAGCACGTAGTCTGCCGTACCAATATGGCCCAGGGGGGCAAAGTCCTTTTGCGGGTCATAGGACAGCTTGGTGTACAGGCTGCCGGCAATGTTGTGGCTGGCCGCAGCCAGCACCATCGCGCCGCTGTCAGGGGCTGACTTGGCGACAAAGCCGGTGCCCACTGTGCCGCCCGCGCCCGGCTTGTTGTCAATGATGACGGTTTGGCCCAGGGCCACGCCGAGCTCGGTTGACAGGGCGCGTGCCAGCAGGTCCTGCACGCCACCGGGGGCAAAAGGCACGACGATACGGGCTAGCTTGGAATTATTTTGGGCAAATGCCATACCCGTCGAGATACCGGCCGCCAAAGCCAGCGGCGCGACAACAAAATTTCTGCGTTGCATCATTTTTTAAATCCAGTTAGTTGTTCAAGAAACACAAATCTCATCGGCCAGATGGCGCATAAAACGCTCGCACCAGGCCAGTTGCTCAAGCGTCACCCATTCATTGGGCTGGTGGGCCTGGGCAATGTGGCCGGGGCCGCAAACAATGGTTGGCACGCCGACCTGATGGAACAGCGCAGCTTCTGTACCAAAAGACACTTTGCCTGCACCCATGGCGCTGTCGACCTCTGCACACTTAAAACACAGGCGCGCAATGTCGCTGTTGGCATCGGTGGCAAAGCCCGGCAGTACCGAGTTCAGGTGGTGGGTGATACCGGTGCCGGGCGCAACCGCTTGCATGGTGGGCAACAGGCTGTCGGCAAATTCTTTGGCTTCGTTGAACAAGGTCACGGGAGAGTTGAGGTGGTGGTGGCGAATCTCCCAGGTCACGTCGCAGTCCCGCGGGATGATGTTGAGCGCCGTGCCGCCAGCAATCACGCCGGTGTGAATGGTGGTGAAGGGCACATCAAACAGCGGATCAAACGGCCCTTCAGCCTCCAGCTTGCGGTGCATGGCTTTGAGCTTGCCGACAAACTCACAGGCAATTTCAACCGCATTGACACCTTGGGGCGTGAGGGACGAGTGCGCTTCAAAGCCGCGCACCGATGTTTTGTAGGCATGCTTGCCTTTGTGCGCAATCACCACCTGCATGCCGGTGGGTTCGCCAACGATGCAGCCCGCCGGCCGAAAGCCCTGGTCCACCATGTCGGCAATCAGGCGGCGCACGCCGATACAGCCGACTTCTTCGTCGTAGCTGAAAGCCAGATGCACCGGCTTTTTGAGCTTGCGCTTGAGCAGCTCGGGCACCATCATCAAAGCGGTGGCGCCAAAGCCTTTCATGTCGGTGACGCCGCGCCCATACAGCTTGTCGCCGATGATTTGCGCTTCAAAGGGGTCGGTGTTCCACGGTTGGCCGTCAACAGGCACCACATCAGTATGGCCCGACAGCACCAGCCCGCCAGTTTTGCTTTCGCCGTCGTGGGCGGGCAAGGTAGCCCACAAATTGGCTTTTTTGCCGCTGTCGTCATAGATCAGGCGGCATTCAATGCCCTGGGATTCAAGCAATTCTCGCGTCCATTCAATCAAGGCCAAGTTGCTGTCACGTGAGACGGAGGCGAAGGACACCCATTTTTTAATGAGGGGTAGGGCAGCCAGCGTGGGCTGAAGTGTGGATTGGGGAGTTGGAGCGTTCATGCGGCGCCTTAGGGAGTGGTTTTCGCAAAATCATACGCCAGCCTGCACAATACAGCCTGATTCAACGAAAGAAACCATGACCAGCTCAATCTACACCACGTCCATTACCGTTTTCAAACAAATACTCGGCGGCCTCAAAGAAGTCTTGCGCAAGGCCGAAGCCCACGCCATCGACAAAAAAATCGACCCCAACGCGCTGCTGCAGGCGCGGCTGTTTCCTGACATGTTCAACCTGCTGCGTCAGGTGCAGGTGGCCAGTGACTTTGCCAAAAGTGTGTCAGCCCGACTGGCAGGCGTTGAAGTGCCCAAGATGGACGACAACGAACAGACCTTTGCAGACCTGCAAACCCGCGTCGATACCGTGCTGGCGTTTATCGGTGGGCTGGATGTTGCCAAGTTTGACGATGCCGCCACCCGCGAGATCATCACGCAAGCCGGTACCCCCAAAGAAAAGCGTTTTACCGGCCAGTCGTACCTGCTGAACTACGGCCTGCCGCATTTCTTTTTTCACGCCACGGCGGCGTATTCCATTTTGCGGCACAACGGTGTTGAGGTCGGCAAAAAAGACTATCTTGGTACCTATTGAGGAGTTGAATAGGACTGCAAGCCAATGAAAATAAGGGCAATGAGCTCCTGATAAAGAAGCGTCCTGCGCTGCTTCATTCAAGCCATGCGAGCCTTGTTTGCGACCACTACATACCCGTCGATGCGCCAGATATTGTGTTTTTGCCGCCGGCAGTCAGCGTTTGTAGCTGGTGAATCACCTTTTATTGACACACACTAAAACCATCATGCCCCTTCAAGTTCTGGAAGCCCAAACCGGTGAAAACCCGGTTGCCACCATCCTCATCATGCACGGCCTGGGGGCTGATGGGCGCGACTTTGTGCCGATTGCTGAGCAACTGGATTTGTCAGCCGTCGGACCTGTGCGCTTTCTTTTTCCGAATGCGCCTACCATCCCTGTGACCATCAACGGGGGCTACATGATGCCTGCCTGGTACGACGTTCTGTCGGCGGACCTGGTCAAACGTGAAGACGAGGCGGGCCTGCGCCAGTCGCGTGTGGAGATTGAAGCGCTGATCGCCAACGAAAAAGCGCGCGGCATGCCCGCCAGCCGCATCGTGGTCGCCGGTTTTTCGCAAGGTTGCGCCATGTC
>CAMARI010000152.1 GCA_945860515.1 Polaromonas sp. YR568 | reverse complement strand
CAGCCCGCCAAAGCCAGCCGCCAGGCCAACAAGCGACCGGCCAAGCCGGCGCCTGCAATGCCGATGTGGAGTTGCTTCATATCAGGAATAAATCTCGCTTCCACCCTCACGAAACTCCTTGGCCTTGTCTTCAAAGCTGCTGTCAATCTGCTGGATGGCGATCACGCCGGGTGTAGCAGCAAGCGTCGTGGTGGACGGGTTGAGCCGAGCAAACTCGCGCACTTCCTGCGAGATTTTCATCGAGCAAAACTTCGGTCCGCACATCGAGCAAAAATGCGCCACTTTGGCATTTTCTTTGGGCAGCGTTTCGTCGTGGTACGCCATGGCGGTGTCCGGGTCAATCGCCAGGCGAAACTGGTCTTCCCAGCGGAACTCAAAACGCGCTTTTGACACCGCGTTGTCCCACATCTGCGCGCCGGGGTAGCCCTTGGCCAGGTCGCCTGCATGAGCGGCAATTTTGTAGGCAATCAGGCCTTGCTTCACGTCGTCGCGGTTCGGCAAACCCAGGTGCTCTTTAGGTGTCACGTAGCACAGCATGGCCGTGCCGTACCAGCCGATGTTGGCCGCGCCCATGGCCGACGAGATGTGGTCATAGCCTGGTGAAATGTCGGTGATCAACGGGCCAAGCGTGTAAAAAGGTGCTTCAAAACAGGCTTCGAGTTGCTTTTCCACGTTTTCTTTGACCAGTTGCAGCGGCACATGGCCGGGGCCTTCAATCATCACTTGTACGTCATGCTTCCAGGCGATTTGTGTCAGCTCGCCGAGCGTGTGCAGTTCGGCAAACTGCGCTTCGTCATTCGCATCAGCAATCGAGCCCGGCCGCAAGCCGTCACCGAGCGAAAAGCAGATGTCGTACTGCTTCATGATCTCGCAAATGTCTTCAAAGTGCTCGTACAAAAAGCTCTCTTTGTGATGCGACAAGCACCACTTGGCCATGATGGAGCCGCCGCGCGAAACGATGCCCGTGAGGCGGTTGGCCGTCAGCGGTACATAGGCCAGGCGAACGCCGGCGTGAATGGTGAAGTAGTCCACGCCCTGCTCGGCTTGCTCAATCAGTGTGTCGCGAAAGATCTCCCAGGTCAGGTCCTCGGCCTTGCCATTGACCTTTTCCAGTGCCTGGTAAATCGGCACCGTCCCAATCGGTACCGGTGAGTTGCGCATGATCCATTCACGCGTCTCATGGATGTTGTCGCCGGTCGACAAATCCATCACCGTGTCTGCGCCCCAGCGAATCGACCAGACCAGCTTGTCAACTTCTTCTTCGATGCTCGACGTGACGGCCGAGTTGCCGATGTTGGCATTGACCTTGATCAAAAAATTGCGGCCAATGATCATTGGCTCGCTCTCGGGGTGGTTGATGTTGTTGGGGATGACGGCACGGCCACGCGCGACTTCATCGCGTACAAATTCGGCAGTGACCTGTTCCGGAATCGAGGCATTGAACGAATGCCCTTTTTTAGGCATGCGCTCGGTGGCCAGGCGCTCGGCCAGTTGGGCACGCACCAGGTTTTCACGGATGGCGATGTATTCCATCTCGGGGGTGATGATGCCTTTGCGGGCATAGTGCATTTGCGACACGTTCATACCCGGCTTAGCGCGGCGTGGCACTGGGGTTTTGGCCATGCGCAAAGCGTTTAACGCCGGGTCGTTCAGGCGCTCGCGGCCATAGGCGCTGCTGATGCCGCTAAGGGCTTCAGTGTCTTGCCGCTCATGGATCCACGCGCCGCGCAGGGCTTGCAGGCCACGTGTCACGTCAATGGCCACATCGGGGTCGGTGTACACGCCTGATGCGTCAAACAGGCGCAGCGGCGGATTCGCCTCCCTGCGGGTGGCCGTGCCTTCGGCCACCCGCGTATCGGTCAATGACACCTCACGAAACGGCACGCGAATGTCTGGCCGTGACCCCCCAATATAAATCTTGCGCGAGCCGGGAAACGGCGTGCGGGTGATGCGACTGGTGAGGTCGGCGGTATCGACGGTCAGTGAGGTTTTGGCCATGGCGGGTCTCTGTAGGTTCAGGTGGGTGCCTGCCTGGAGAGCCCGAGCCCTTGTAAAAAAGGGAACTCAGGAGCCAAAAAGCGTTGTTCCCTACGCAGGTTGCCAACATGATGTGGGCCCGATCAGGTTCAGCGGGTCTCACTTTCTACAAAGCGATCTCAGCCCTATCAACTTTGGGCACCCCGACAAGCTAATTTATTGTAAGCACAGCGGCCTTAACGCGCTGAAGACTATGCCACTAGCGGTCAAACTCCCATATCACGCTCGCCGTCAACCAGCTCACGCCTCCTGCATGCAAGCTACTCGCACGGCTGATGTCAAGCTTGACATCGGACGTGAGCGCATAACGCGCACCGAGGCGGGTTGAGTTATTCGCCGCTTCACGAAAGCGCTCTGCAACCAAGGACAAATCGCTGATGGGCAACCATTCCAGCGAGACACCACCACGCGGCTGGCCCACGCCGCCCCGCAAAAAATTGCGCCCCCAATTGACATGCGCTGACAAGGTATCGGTTACACGCCAGGTCAGGGGCAGCACCAGTGTGCTGCTGGCGTAGCGCGGTGCCTGGCTACTGAACTTGGCCGATGCCACAGCGCCAATGCTCAACACATCGTTCAAGGGCAAAGCCCATTTGACTTGCGGACCAAAGCTGGTGGCGGCATCGGATGTGCTCTGCTTGTCTTTGTCCAGATTCAAGCCCACCTCAACGGGCCCCAGGCGGCAACCTGCGCCGGCATGCTGCAAAGCTCGGGTGCCGCCTGTTTCGCGTTCAACCCAGCTTTCCACTTTGCATTTACCGACGTCGAGCAGCGCCGCATCATCGACAGCGTGGTGGCCGCCTGCAGCGTGCACCTGCAAAGCCACACTAAAAAGGCTTAAAACCAAGCACATTGGCAAGACAGAGGTTTTCAATTGCATCTCCTAGCAAAGACATTAAAAATTTATTCTACGCCCGCTAGAGTTGATGATGGCGAGGCTGGCATGCGGCGGTTTTAATCAGCACGCTCGACTATCTGCGGCAGGTCCTGCACGGTGCCAAGCGCGTGACCCGCGCCAACGAGGCACGCCACACAGCCTTTGCATGCTAAGTACAAGCTGAACAACAAGCCATCATCGAAGCCATCGCTTCCGGTGACGCGCTTAAAGCCACTCAAGCAGCAGCCCGCTGGTAAGCAGTAGCGCAAGGCGCCGAGAGAACCATGGCAGATTTGCGGGAACATCAGGCACATCAAACACGTTTAAATTTGTACAATGATCCGACGAATTTAGAACAACAACATATGCCAACCACCAACAACTTTCAACGCCGCCAACTCATCAAAGCCAGTGCCGCCCTCATGGTCGTCCCCGGTTTTGCAGCCGCGCAAACCTTTCCCGCCAAGCCCATCAAGCTGGTGGTGCCCTTCCCGCCCGGCGGCCTGATCGACACCATGGCGCGGCTGGTCGGTACGCGGTTGGCGCAAGAGCTGGGTCAAGCCGTCGTCATTGACAACAAACCCGGTGCCGGCGGTAACCTGGGCGCGGCTGAGGTGGCACGCAGCACGCCTGATGGCTACACACTGTTAATGGCCTCCCCACCGCTGACCATTGGCCCCGCGCTGTATGCAACCATGCCTTACAAGCCCGAGCAAATTATTCCTGTCGGTTTGATCGGCCGCGTACCAAACGTGCTGATCGTCAACCCCAAAAGCGGCATCAATACCGTCGCAGAACTGCTGGCCAAAGCCAAAAGCAGGCCCGGCCAACTCAACTACGCGTCCAACGGCAACGGCACATCGCTGCACTTAAGCGCTGAGCTGCTGAAAAGCAGCACGGGGACTTTCATCACCCACATCCCGTACCGGGGCGCAGCGCAAGCCGTCACCGGATTAATCGCAGGTGAGGTGGACATGATGTTTGAAAACCTGCCTTCGGTGATTGGCCAAATTCAGGCCGGCAGCGTCAAAGCCCTGGCTGTGACGACCCGCAGGCGTAACAAAGTAATTGCCAATGTTCCGACGTTGGCTGAGTCCGGCCTTCCAGACTTTGACGTTAGTGCGTGGTACGGCTTGGCAGCACCAGCGGGCACACCGGCCGCAGTCGTTGTGCGCCTGGAGCAAGCGCTTGAAAAAATCGCCCGAGATGCAGAGATCGTGCGCACCATGGAGTCACGCGGAGCCGATGTAGGCTACCTGAATGCGCAGGTCATGGGTGCGTTCATGGCTGCTGACACTGTGAAATGGAAGCGCGTGGCAGCTTACGCAAAAATCACCCTCGGCTGACAGATGGCTGCACAAATCGGCCTGATAGGTCTGGGCGCCATGGGCAGCGGCATGGCGCAGTCGCTGCGCCGGGCGGGGCACGCGCCCTTTGTTTTTGATGTGCGCAGCGAGGTTGCCGCAGCGTTCGCGGCCAACGGCGGTATGGCGTGCGCAACGCCGGCAGAATTAGCCCGCCAATGCGGCGTGGTGGTGTCTGTCGTCGTCAACGCCGCGCAAACTGAAAGCGTGCTGTTTGGCGAGCAAGGCTGCGCCAGCACGATGGCACCGGGCAGCGTGTTTGTGATGTGCTCCACCGTAGACCCCAACTGGTCGATCGCGCTGGAGGCGCGCCTGGCCGACATCGGCATTTTGTACATTGATGCGCCCATTTCTGGCGGTGCGGCGCGCGCAGCCAGCGGCGAGATGACCATGATGAGCGCGGGCAAACCAGAGGCCTACGAGATGGCAGAGCCTTTTTTGCGGGCCATGGCCGGCACGCTCTACAAGCTGGGCGACAAGGCCGGCGCGGGCAGCAAAGTCAAAGTCATTAACCAGTTGCTGGCCGGCGTTCACATTGCAGCGGCGGCCGAGGCGATGGCGCTGGGCCTACGCGAAGGGGTTGACCCCGCTGCCCTGTATGAAGTCATTACCCACAGCGCAGGCAACAGCTGGATGTTTGAAAACCGCATGGCCCATGTGCTGGCGGCCGACTACACACCGCTGTCAGCGGTGGATATTTTTGTCAAAGACTTGGGTCTGGTGCTCGACATGGCGCGCGCCAGCAAGTTTCCGCTGCCGCTGTCATCGACGGCCCACCAGATGTTCATGCAAGCATCGACCGCAGGCTTTGCCAAAGAAGACGACAGCGCAGTGATCAAGATTTTCCCGGGCATCGAATTGCCAAAAAAGCATGCATAAAATTTTTCTGGGTTGTATTGCCGACGACTTCACAGGCGCCAGCGACCTGGCCAACAACCTGGTGCGTGCAGGCATGCGTGTGGTGCAAGCCATCGGCGTGCCGACGTCGCCATTGAGTGCAGACGTGGATGCGGTGGTGGTGGCGCTGAAGTCCCGCACCATCGCCCCACAAGACGCGATTGCACAATCACTGGCAGCGCTCAGCTGGCTGCAAGCCCAGGGTGCCCAGCAGATTTACTTCAAATACTGCTCCACCTTTGACAGCACCGCCCAAGGCAATATCGGCCCGGTCACAGAGGCCTTGATGGATGCACTCGGCACCGACTTCACCATTGCCACACCCGCTTTTCCGGACAACAACCGAACGGTTTTTAAAGGCTATTTGTTTGCTGGTGACATGCTGCTCAATGAAAGCGGCATGCAAAACCACCCGCTCACGCCCATGCTTGACGCCAACCTGGTGCGCGTGCTGCAAGCGCAAACCCGGCGCGTGGTCGGGCTGGTGGACTACACCGCCGTGGGGCACAGTACAACCGCGATTGCAGAGCGCATCCAGAAGCTCAAAGCCGCTGGTGTTGGGGTGGCCATTGTGGATGCGATCAGCAACGAAGACTTGATGCGCCTGGGGCCCGCCCTCAAAGGCATGCCGCTGGTCACAGCTGGTTCAGGCGTGGCGATTGGCTTGCCGCAAAACTTTGGCATCGCGCCGTCAGCGCAAGCCAGTGCCCTGCCTGAAGCCCAAGGCTGGCAAGCCGTGGTGTCGGGCAGTTGCTCGCTGGCCACCAACGCACAAGTGCAAGCGTTCATCACTGCCGGGCGGCCTGCCCTCGCTGTTGACCCGCTGCGCATGGCCAGTGGCATTGACGTGGCGGCAGAAGCACTGGCGTGGGCCGCGCCGCTGCTGCAAAGTGGGCCGGTGTTGGTGTACTCCACGGCCGCAAGCGCCGCCATCAAAGCCGTGCAAGAAACATTGGGTGTTCAAGAAGCAGGTGCCTTGGTAGAGCGCACGCTGGCGGCTATCGCCACCGGCTTGGTGGCGCTGGGCGTGCGCCAGTTGATTGTGGCGGGCGGCGAGACATCGGGTGCCTGTGTGCAGGCGCTGGGCATCGCCCAGCTGCAAATTGGCCCACAGATTGCGCCGGGCGTACCATGGTGTTACTGTGTGCCCCCACGGTCGGCACTGCGTGTCCTTCCTGCCCCCCAAGGGGGCCGTGCCAGCCTTGGGGCGGCCCGGCGCCTGGCCGCATCAGGTATCCACATCACGCTTAAATCCGGCAACTTCGGCGGCAATGACTTCTTCACCGATGCTTTTAAGATGCTGGCATGACGCTTTCAAAAGAATCGCAGGCCCGTGAAGACATCTGCCGCGTCGGCAAAAGCCTGTTTGACCGGGGCTATGTGCATGCGACGGCGGGCAACATCAGTGTTCGTCTCGATGATGGTTTTCTCATCACGCCAACCGATGCGTGCATGGGGTTTTTAGACCCCGCTAAATTGGCCAAACTGGACCACAACGCACAGCAAACCAGTGGTGACAAGGCTAGCAAAACCATAGCATTGCATGCACGAATTTATTCGTCTGCAGCACCGTTTAATCCTCAGGTGGGCTGCATTATTCATACCCACAGCACGCATTGTGTGGCCTTGACTTTGCACTCGCCCGGCGCTGAATTGCTGGGCGCGCTGACCCCCTACTTCGTCATGAAAGTCGGCCGCGTGCCGGTCATTCATTACCACCGCCCCGGCAGCCCAGCCCTCGCGGTGGAAGTGGCCAACACCATCACC
>CAMARI010000151.1 GCA_945860515.1 Polaromonas sp. YR568 | reverse complement strand
ATTTTGCCGACTGGCGTTTTGGGAAGTTCTGTGCGGAACTCTATCACCCTGGGCTGCTTGTAACCGGTCAGATTTTCTTTGCAGAAGGCGTGCACCTGCGCTTCGGTCAAGTCCGGGTTTTTCTTGACGATCACCAGCTTGACGGCTTCCCCTGATTTTTCATCGGGCACGCCTATGCAGGCGCATTCCATCACGCCGTCGAGCCCGCCGACCACGTCTTCAATCTCGTTCGGGTAGACGTTAAAGCCGCTGACCAGAATCATGTCCTTTTTGCGGTCCACGATTTTGTAAAAACCGTTGTCATCCAAAATGCCGACGTCGCCAGACTTGAAGTAACCGTCTGCCGTCATGACCTTGTCAGTCTCGTCAGGCCGCTGCCAGTAACCAGCCATGACCTGTGGCCCTTTGATGGCGATCTCGCCGGGCTGGCCTTGTGGTACTTCGTTGCCGTCGTCGTCAAGCAGTTTGAAGTAGGTGCCTGGAATCGGCACACCAATCGTGCCGGAAAACGACTTGCTGTTGGTTGGGTTGCAACTGGCCGATGGTGAGGTTTCTGACAAGCCATAACCTTCGACGATGGGGCAACCGGTTTTCTCGAGCCATAGCTTGGCCACCGAACTGGTGACGGCCATACCGCCGCCCAGCGACACTTTCAATTGCGACCAATCGACGGTGTTGAAGTCAGGGTGATTGGCCAGGCCATTAAAGAGCGTGTTCACAGCCGGGAAACTGTTGACCTTGTGCTTGGCCAGCTCTTTGAGCACGGCCGGCAGGTCGCGCGGATTCGGGATCAGAATGTTTTTGCCGCCTGTGCGCATGCCCAGCATCATGTTGACGGTAAAAGCGAAGATGTGATAAAGCGGCAACGCGCACACATAGACCGGCTGCACGCCCGGCTGCATGCTGGCCATGGCGGGGATGTTCCAGGCTTCGGACTGCAGCACATTGGCAATCACGTTGCTGTGCAGCAGCACCGCGCCTTTTGACACCCCGGTGGTGCCGCCCGTGTATTGCAGCACGGCCACGTCGGTCGGCTTGATGTCCGGTCGCTTGAGCGTGGCGCGTGTGCCCTGGGCCAGCGCGTCATTAAAGCGCACAGCACCTGGCAAATTGAAGGCCGGCACCATTTTTTTGACGTTGCGCACCACATAGTTGACCAGTGCGCCCTTGAGCAGACCCAACCGGTCACCCATGGCGCACAAGATGACATTTTTGACCGGCGTGGCGTCAATACATCGCTCCAGCGTATTGGCAAAATTCTCGATGATGACGATCGCTTTGGAACCGGAGTCTTTGAGTTGGTGCTCCAGCTCGCGCGGGGTGTACAGCGGGTTGACATTGACCACCACAAAACCGGCGCGCAAGATGGCGGCAACGGTCACCGGGTACTGCGGCACATTGGGCATCATGATGGCGACACGGTCACCTTTGGCAAGCCCCAGGCTTTGCAGATAGGCACCAAAGGCAACAGACAGGATGTCGGTTTCGCCAAAAGTGATGTCCTTGCCCAGAAAGCTGTAGGCGACTTTGGCAGCGTTCTTTTGAAAGGACTCCTCCATCAAGGCTACCAGCGAGGGGTACTGCGACGTGTCTACATCCGTCGGTACGCCAGGGGGGTAGGATTTGAGCCAGGGGCGGTCCAGAGTGGCAGCGGTCATGCTTATCTTCTCCATTGCGGTGATGTGAACAGCCCCGAATTTTCAAGGCTGGTATGGCGCGCGCCTATTGCGTTTTCCCTAGGAAGCGCCCTCAGCTTGAAGGGCCTTGCCTCAAAGCAAAACAACCAGGGCAGCCTTGCAAGCGACCCGACAGCGTTACTCAATCGCCTTGCCCATGTCTTCGATGACCTTTTTGGCATCACCAAACACCATCATGGTTTTGTCCATGTAAAAGAGTTCGTTGTCCAGTCCGGCATAACCTGCGGCCATCGAGCGTTTGTTGACAATGACTGTTTTGGCCTTGTAGGCCTCCAAAATCGGCATGCCGTAAATAGCGCTCCCCTTGACGTGCGCCGCCGGGTTGACTACATCGTTGGCGCCCAGAATAATCGCCACGTCGGCCTGGCCGAATTCAGCATTGATGTCTTCCATTTCATGCACCTGGTCGTAAGGCACCTCAGCCTCGGCCAGCAGCACGTTCATGTGGCCAGGCATGCGGCCAGCCACAGGGTGGATGGCGTATTTGACCGTGATGCCCTTGTCGGTCAGCTTTTGTGCCAGTTCTTTCACGGAGTGCTGCGCACGCGCCACCGCCAGGCCGTAACCCGGCACGATGATGACGGTTTCGGCATTGCCCAAGATAAAGGCCGCATCATCTGCAGAGCCAGACTTGACGTTGCGCTGGACTGCTGAACCCGCCCCAGCCGTGGTGGCCTCGCCGCCAAAGCCGCCCAGAATAACGCTGAAAAACGAGCGGTTCATGGCCTTGCACATGATGTACGACAGGATCGCCCCGGATGAACCGACCAACGACCCAGCGATGATCAGCATCGAGTTGTTCAGACTAAAGCCAATACCTGCTGCTGCCCAGCCCGAATAGCTGTTCAACATCGACACCACCACCGGCATGTCGGCACCGCCAATCGGGATGATGATCAGCACACCCATGACAAAAGCCAGCGCCAGCATGGCGAAAAATGCGGTCCAGCTACCGGTGAACATAAACATCAGACCCAGACCGAGCATGACCAGGCCCAGCGTCAAGTTGACCATGTGCTGGCCAGCAAAAGTCACCGGTGCACCTTGAAACAGACGGAACTTGTACTTGCCGCTGAGCTTGCCAAAGGCAATCACGGAGCCGCTGAAGGTGATCGCGCCGATGGCCGCCCCCAAAAACAGCTCAAGCCTATTGCCTGCAGGTATCTGGTCGGTACCCATGCCCTTGGCGACGATGCCAAACGCAAAGGGTTCTGCCACCGCAGCCACGCCGATGAAGACGGCAGCCAGGCCAATCATGCTGTGCATGAAAGCCACCAGCTCGGGCATTTTGGTCATCTCGACGCGCTTGGCCATCAGCGTGCCCGCGGCACCGCCAATGACCAGTGCCACCAGCACATTGACCATGCCCAAGGCCTTGCCGCCTGAGGTTTCAACAATCAGCGCACCAGTGGTCAGTACGGCGATTGCCATGCCGACCATGCCAAACAAGTTACCACGCAGCGATGTGGTGGGATGACTCAAGCCCTTCAAAGCCTGAATGAAAAAGACAGAAGCTACAAGGTACAGCAGCGTGACAATATCCATGCTCATTTTGAAAGTACCCCCACGCTTGTCACTTCGTGTACTACGCTGCCCCCCGAGGGGGCCGCTGCGCCTGCGGTCTGGCAAAGCCAGTCCCGCGGCCCCTGCTTGAAGGAAGCAAGATCTTTAGGTTTCACGGCATTCATTTCGCTTCTCCTTTCTTTTCTTTTTTCTTGAACATCTCAAGCATGCGGCGCGTGACCAAAAATCCGCCAAACACATTCACCGCCGCCAGCACCACGGCCAAAAAGCCCATGGTTTTTCCGAGCGGTGTCTCGGTCAGAGCGGCAGCCAGCATGGCCCCGACAATGACGATGGCTGAAATGGCGTTGGTCACAGCCATCAGCGGTGTGTGCAGCGCAGGCGTGACGGTCCACACCACGTGGTAACCCACGTAGATGGCGAGCACAAAAATAATCAGGTTGATGATGGTGGGTGACACGGCTTCCATGAGCTTCTCCAGATGACTTTTGAAATGATTGGCGTTTAAGACTTGCGTTTGATGTCGCCGGCCTGCGTCATCAGGCAAGCCGCCACGATGTCGTCAGCCATGTCGATGTTCAAAGCACCTTCTTTGGTGATGACAAGCTTTAAAAAGTCGAGCAGGTTGCGGGCGTAAAGTGCGCTGGCATCTGCGGCCACCAGTGATGCGATATTGGTCTCACCAATCAGCGTCACGCCGTGCTTGACCACGGTCTTGCCGGGCTCAGTCAACGGGCAGTTGCCACCTTGCGGTGCGGCGAGGTCAACAATCACGCTGCCTGGTTTCATGGCCTTGACCATGTCTTCGGTCACCAGCACAGGGGCGGCGCGGCCTGGGATGAGTGCGGTGGTGAT
Organism: Polaromonas sp. YR568; assembly: GCA_945860515.1. Classification (GTDB taxonomy): domain Bacteria; phylum Pseudomonadota; class Gammaproteobacteria; order Burkholderiales; family Burkholderiaceae_C; genus Polaromonas. The sequence continues at coordinate 2,949 of CAMARI010000151.1, read as the reverse complement.
CACGATGTCGGCATTGGCCACGCGCTTGGCCACTTCGTCTTTTTGTCTGGCCAACCAGCTTGGGGGCATGGGCTTGGCATAGCCGCCCACACCGACAGCGGCTTCGCGCTCTTCATCGGTTTCGTAGGGCACATCAATGAACTTGGCGCCCAGCGATTCAACCTGTTCTTTGACGCTGGGGCGCACGTCGCTGGCTTCGATCACCGCACCAAGGCGCTTGGCGGTAGCAATCGCTTGCAGGCCCGCCACGCCGACACCCAAAATGACCACACGGGCCGCTTTCACGGTGCCTGCCGCAGTCATCAGCATCGGCATGAAACGCTGGTAAGCATTGGCGGCCATCATCACGGCTTTGTAGCCGGCAATATTGGCTTGCGATGACAGCACATCCATGCTTTGCGCACGGCTCGTACGGGGAGCGGCTTCCAGTGCAAATGAGGTGAGCTGTGCGGTCGCCAGGCGCTGCAAGCCTGCAGCATCAAACGGGTTCAACATGCCAACCAGCACGCCCCCCGCTTTGAGGTGCGGCACCTCAGCGTCGAGCGGGCAGCGCACTTTGAGCACAATGTCGGCGGCGTACGCGCCTGCTGCATCGGTGATTTCTGCGCCAACCGCTGTGTAAGCATCATCTGGCACGCTGGCTGCAACACCTGCGCCAGCCTGCACACGGATGGTGTGGTCTTGGGCTTTTAATTTTTTGGCCGTTTCCGGCGTGATGGCGACGCGTGTTTCGCCGTCGATGATTTCGGCGGGTACCCCAATCAGCATGGGTTTCTCCTCAATTAGACGTTGGTTTTTTTGGGCTTTTTAGCCTGCCTGTGAGCTTACATGAGTTTTCCAACAGTTCTGAATGGGTGTTCCATATCCTGTGACGGTTCAGACGCCCCATCCCCGACTTTTCAAGCAGGGGCCGCAGATCTGGCTCCGCCAGTCTGCAGGCGCGCGGCCCCCTCGGGGGGCAGGAAGCTACACGTAGTGAGCGACCGTGGGGGCTCATTTAGCCGTTGGCATCACAAATTCAGCGCCCTTGCCAATGCTCTCTGGCCAGCGCTGCATGATGGACTTTTGCTTGGTGTAAAAGCGCACACCTTCTTCGCCGTAGGCATGCATGTCGCCGAACAGACTTTTCTTCCAGCCGCCAAAGCCGTGCCAGGCCATCGGCACGGGAATAGGAACATTGATGCCCACCATGCCGACTTGAATGCGTCTTGAAAATTCGCGTGCCACGTTGCCGTCGCGGGTAAAGCAGCTCACGCCGTTGCCAAACTCGTGGGCGTTGATCAGTTCAACCGCTTCTTTCAAGTCCTTGACGCGGACACAGCCCAGCACCGGGCCAAATATTTCTTCCTTGTAGATGCGCATGTCGGGCGTGACATGGTCAAACAGCGTCCCACCCATCCAGAAGCCGGCCTCGCAACCCTCACCAGCGTCTTTGCCGGTGAAGGTACGGCCATCGACCAGCAGTTTGGCGCCTTCTTCAACACCCAGGTCGATGTAGCCAGTGATGCGTTTGTGCGCCGTGCTGGTGACGATCGGGCCCATTTCAGCGTCGAGGTTCACACCGTTTTTGATCACCAGCGTTTTGGCTCTGGCGGTCAGCATTGGCAGCAAGCGTTCGGCCACATCACCGACCAGCACGGCTACAGAAATCGCCATGCAGCGCTCGCCAGCCGAACCGTAACCCGCGCCAATCAGGGCGTCTACCGCTTGTTCGAGGTCAGCATCAGGCATGACAACCATGTGGTTTTTGGCACCGCCCAAGGCTTGCACGCGCTTGCCATGGTGCGCGCCCGTTTCGTAAATATAGTTGGCAATCGGTGTAGAACCGACAAAGGACACGGCCTTGACATCAGGGTGCACCAGTAGCGCGTCGACGGCTTCCTTGTCGCCTTGCACGACATTGAAAACGCCATCTGGCAACCCTGCTTGCTGGAGCAACTCGGCCATAAACAAGCTGGCGCTCGGATCCATCGGGCTGGGCTTGAGCACAAAGCAGTTGCCCGCAGCAATCGCCACCGGAAACATCCACATCGGCACCATCACCGGAAAGTTAAAAGGCGTGATACCCGCCACCACACCCAGCGGCTGGCGCAGGGTCCAGTTGTCGATGCCAGTGCTGACCTGATCGGTGAAGTCACCTTTGAGGAGTTGCGGCATGCCGCAGGCAAACTCCACAATGTCAATGCCGCGCGCGACCTCACCCTGCGCGTCGGTGAACACCTTGCCGTGTTCGGCAGTGATCATGTGCGCCAGCTTGTCTTTGTGGGCATTGAGCAGTTCCAGAAACTTGAACATCACCCGCGCACGGCGAATCGGCGGCGTGTCAGACCATGCCGCAAAAGCCGCCTGGCTTGAGGCCACAGCCGCAGCCACGTCCGCGCTGCTGGCCAGCAACACCTGTCCGCTTACCGCGCCGGTTGCGGGGTTGAACACGTCCTGGCTGCGCGAGGCAGCAGGCAGTGCGACTTGGCCGTTGATGTAATGACCGATGGTGGGAGTTGACATAGAGGATCCTCAATCTGAAGTGATGGACAAGTCTAGGTTCGTACCGCTGATTTGATAAGCCCCCCTTTATTGATTACATTGTTCATATCTTTGAACAATAAGGCCTGCCATGTCAACCGACCAACTCTCCCCCCTCGTGGCTGACCTGCATCTGCTGACCGTGCTGGCCGCGACGAAAAGCTTTACCGAAACCGCCCGCCGTCTGGGCACATCGAAAGCCTCGGTCAGCATGCGTATCAGCGAGCTGGAGCGCACAGCCGGCGTGTTGCTGGTGCGCCGAACCACACGCTCGGTAGGGCTGACCGAGGCCGGGCAGCAGCTGGTCACCGACATGCAGCCTGCGTTTGAGCGCATTGCAGGCAGTTACAGCGCAGCGCGGGACACTGTGGGCAAGCCGCGCGGCCTGGTGCGTGTCACGGCCCCTGTCGCTTTGGGCAGGCAACA
>CAMARI010000150.1 GCA_945860515.1 Polaromonas sp. YR568 | reverse complement strand
GAGTTGTTCGCTTTTGAGTTGATCTTTGCCGATAAGCAGTCGAACTCTTCGGGCTTGCAGTTGGCCGATCTGATAGCCAGGCCTATGGGCATGTCCGTGCTCAAACCTGATCAGTCCAATCGCGCCGTGGAAGTCATCAAACGCAAGCTCGTTCAGGTCAATGAACGCGCAGCGGGATGGGGCTCAAAGGTGTTTCCGTGAGCGCAAAAACAAAGGCCCCCGACAACCGCCGGAGGCCAATGCCGACCGAGAATCCCCAGTCCGTGGGCAAATTATTGCATAAAGAATAGGCATGAAAAAACCTCTCAGCAAACTCGACCGCGTCCCCCTGCGCGAAGCCTGGAAGCACGAAGCCAACGACTGCACGCCCTGGCTGGCTGAAGAGGCCAACCTCAACACGCGTGCTGAACGCAGTGTGCAAGCCGGTGATTCAGGGCCTGGCTTGATATGCTCATAACGCATTAAGGAAACCCGATGGCATTCGACCGTTCACAGCCTTATAACGATCTGCCTTTGCTTCCCCCAGCCACAGATTTGGAGAGCAAGGCTGTTTTGAAGCAAGTCATTGCCTCGCGCACAGCGATGGCTAATTTGCGCGGCGCTGCCAAGCTGCTGCCAAATCAGGGGGTTTTGATTCAAGCCATTGGCCTACAGGAGGCAAAGCTTTCATCAGAAATTGAAAACATCGTGACAACTAACGATGATTTGTTTCGAGGCTTTGCCAACGATGGTGAAGGCGCAAGCCCGCAAACCAAAGAGGTTCTTCGTTACAAAGATGCTCTCTGGCAAGGCCATCAATGGGTGAAGCAAGGCATGCCATTGACAACGCGCCTGTTTGAAACGCTCTACCAGACTGTCAAACTGGCGGACGATGGGGTGCGTCGCCTTCCTGGGACCAGATTGGCGAATCCAGGGAGTGGGCAAATTGTTTACTCCCCACCGGAGGGCGAGGCGGTTATCAGGGACAAACTGGCCAACTTAGAGCAATTCATCAACGGCGCTTCAGACCTTGATCCCCTGGTTCGAATGGCCGTGATGCATTACCAGTTTGAAGCCATTCATCCATTTCCCGACGGCAATGGCCGTGTAGGGCGGATTTTGAACATATTGCAACTACAGGCTGAAGGTTTGATGGATGTTCCCATCCTCTACCTTTCACGCTACATCATTGAAAATAAAGCTGCGTACTACCGTGGTTTATCGGGCGTCACAGAAAACGGTGACTGGGAATCGTGGGTTTTGTACATGCTCCGCGGGGTTGAGACGATGGCGGATGTGACCCGGCAACGTATCGAAGCTGTCCTTACCCTGATGGCTGCTGCCTCATCTGCTGCAGAAAAGGTGTTACCCAAAGTGCAAGTTCCTGCCATTTTGGATGTTGTTTTTCGCCATCCATATTGCAAGGTCCGTTTTTTAGAAGACGCTGGGTTGGGTTCCCGTCCAACCTGTACCAAGTACCTTCGGGTGCTTGTTGGGGCAGGACTTTTGCGTGAGCATTCTGTGTGGAAGCAAAACTATTTCATCAATGATGCTTTTTTTGAAGCTTTAGCCCGCTAAAACCTCATGCTTAATTTATGTACATGATTTGCCCATCATGTTAAAAAAGGTTAACAATGTTTACATGAAAACGTCTTCATGTTAAAAGTCTGTACATGACCGAAGACCAGCTTGAACAAGAAGCCTTAGGCTGGTTGGCCTCGGTCGGTTACGCGCCGCTCAATGCCCGTGACTTGGACCATCTGGACCCTCGGCTGGAGCGCGCCAACACCCGCGAGGTGGTGTTGGCTGTCAGTTTGCGCGCTGCCATTGACCGGCTCAACCCGGCTGTGCCAGCCGCCGCCCGCGAAGACGCATTCAGACAGGTGTTGGATTTAGGACAGCCTGCGCTGCTGTCAGGTAACCGAGCATTTCACCGTGTCCTAGTCACTGGAGTGCCGGTGCAGTACCAAAAAGACGGCGAGACGCGGGGTGACTTTGTCCGCTTGATCGACTGGCACGATGCCAACCGCAACGAATGGCTGGCGGTGCAGCAGTTCACCATCAAGGGGCCACGCCACACGCGCAGGCCCGACATCATTTTGTTCATCAACGGCTTGCCGCTGGTGCTGATTGAGCTGAAGAACCCGGCTGATCTGAATGCCGACATCTGGAAAGCGTACGACCAGATTCAGACCTACAAAGAGCAAATCGCCGATGTGTTTACCTTCAACGAGCTATTGGTGATCTCGGACGGCACCGAAGCGCGCATGGGGTCACTGTCGGCCAATGCTGAGCGCTTCATGCAGTGGCGCACGGTTGACGGTGTGGCGCTGGACCCGCTGGGCAAGTTTCAGGAGCTGGAGACTTTGGTCCGTGGGGTACTGGCCCCAGCGTATTTGCTGGACTACTTGCGCTACTTCGTGCTGTTTGAAGACGATGGCACGCTGGTCAAAAAGGTGGCGGGCTACCACCAGTTTCATGCGGTGCGTGCAGCGGTCGAGCAAGTCGTCACCGCCGCCAGCACCGATGAAGCCACGCGCCGTGGCAAGGGCGGCGTGGTCTGGCACACGCAGGGCAGCGGCAAGAGCATCACCATGACCTGCTTTGCCGCTCGGGTGATGCAAGAGCCCCGGCTGGAGAACCCGACCATCGTGGTCATCACCGACCGCAATGATTTGGACGGGCAGTTGCTGGGCGTATTCAGCCTGAGCCAGGACTTGCTGCGCGAGCAGCCGCAGCAGGCCACTACGCGCCAGCGGCTGCGCGAGTTGTTGGAAAACCGGCCTTCGGGCGGGATCATTTTTGCGACCATCCAGAAGTTCATGCCGGGGGAGGATGAAGACACCTTCCCGGTGCTGAGCCAGCGGCGCAATATTGTGGTGATTGCTGACGAAGCGCACCGCACGCAATATGGTTTTGAAGCCAAGCTCAAGACGCGCAAGGTGAAAGATGGCGCAAGCCCCGCCGTGGCCTATTCCACCGGCGATGGCGCGAGCTCAGCCAGTACCGCTGACTTTGCCCCACCCGAATACACCGCCAAGTACCAGGCGGGCTATGCCCAGCACCTGCGCGATGCTTTGCCCCATGCCACCTTTGTGGCTTTCACCGGTACGCCAGTCAGTAGCACAGACCGCGACACGCGCTCGGTGTTTGGCGAATACATCCATGTCTACGACATGCAGCAGGCGCAAGAAGATGGCGCGACCGTCGCCATTTATTACGAAAGCCGCTTGGCCAAGCTGGGCCTGAACGAAGGCGAGCTGAGCCACCTCGACGACGAAGTGGACGAGCTGGCCGAAGACGAAGAAGAAAGCCAGCAAGCCAAACTCAAAAGCCATTGGGCTGCACTAGAGCAAGTGGTGGGCGCAGAGCCGCGCATCGCCAGCGTGGCCGCTGACCTGGTGGCGCACTTTGAAGAGCGCAACAACGCCCAAGACGGCAAAGCCATGGTGGTGGCCATGAGCCGCGAGATTTGCGTGCACTTGTACAACGAGATCACCAAGCTACATCCCGACTGGCACAGCGACGACCCCGAGCAAGGCGCGATCAAGATCGTGATGACGGGCAGCGCGAGCGACAAGGCGCTGCTGCGCCCGCACGTTTACAGCAGCCAAACTAAGAAGCGGCTGGAAAAGCGTTTCAAAGACGCCAAAGATCCGCTCAAGCTGGTGATCGTGCGTGACATGTGGCTAACGGGTTTTGACGCACCCTGCGTGCACACCTTGTATGTGGACAAGCCCATGAAGGGCCACAACCTGATGCAGGCCATTGCCCGCGTGAACCGGGTCTTTAAAGACAAGCAAGGCGGTTTGGTGGTGGACTACATCGGCATTGGCGAAGACCTGAAAGCCGCCATGAAGGAATACACCACCAGCAAGGGCAGGGGCAAGCCCACGGTGGACGCCCGCGAAGCCTTAGCCGTGATGCTCGAAAAACTGGACGTGCTGCAGGCCATGTTGCACGGCTTTGACTATTCAGGCTTTTTGACGGGCGGGCACAAGACCTTGGCGGGCGCCGCCAACCACGTACTGGGCCTCAAGTCAGACAAAGAGCGCGACGGCAAAAAGCGTTTTGCTGACCACGCGCTGGCCATGAGCCAGGCCTTTAGCCTGTGCTGCACCCTGGACGAGGCCAAAGCGCATCGCAATGAAGTGGCCTTTATGCAAGCGGTCAAAGTGATCCTGACTAAGCGCGAGGCCAGCGCCCAGCGAAAGACCGACGAAGCGCGCGACTTGGCCATCCGCCAGATCATCAACTCGGCGGTGGTATCGGGCGAGGTGGTGGACATTTTTGCCGCTGTGGGCCTAGACAAGCCCAACATCGGCTTGTTGGACGACGCATTTTTAGCGCAAGTGAATAACCTGCCGGAGAAAAATCTTGCGGTAGAACTGCTGGAGCGCTTACTGCACGGCGAGATCAAAAGCCGCTTTGCCACCAACGTGGTGCAAGACCGCAAGTTCAGCGACCTGCTGGCCGACGTGATTCGCCGTTATCAAAACCGGAGCATCGAAACCGCGCAGGTCATGGAAGAGCTGATAGCCATGGCCAAGAAATTCCGCGAGGCGGCAGGCCGTGGTGAAGCGTTAGGCCTCGGCGACGATGAAGTGAAGTTTTATGACGCCCTGGCCAACAACGAATCAGCAGTGCGGGAATTGCAGGACGAGACGCTGAAAAAGATTGCCCAAGAACTTACCAAAAGCCTGCGCGATAACGTAACGGTTGATTGGGCAGAGCGCGAAAGCGTGCGTGCCAAGTTAAGGCTTATGGTCAAGCGCATCCTGAAAAAGTACAAGTACCCACCGGAGCAGCAGGAGACGGCGGTGCAACTGATTCTTGAACAAGCGCACGCGCTAGCGGACACGTGGTGATCGCAGCAAAAAATCGCCCTCGCTCAACCCCGCCACTCCACCCCCACATCCACTACCCCCAGCTTCATCAGCCGCTTGCGCATGCACAAAACAGCTTTGTCTTTGCTCAGCAGCGTCGCGCCATGGCTGACGGCAAGATCGATGAATTTCTGGTCGTCGGGGTCCTTGCAAGTGGCCGACGCTTTGGGGGCAAGGGGGACGATGCGGGCGCGGGTATCAAACTGGCTGAGAACCTGCGCGGCAGCCAAGCCGTAATAGGCCAGGCGCACGGCGATATGGGGGTAGGCCAGCACCCGCGCAAGCTCTTCGCGCATGGGTACCGTGGCCAGCCACAGCAGATCAGGCTTGCCCGGCTCATCGAACAAGGCTGCGTGCAAGGCGTGGGTGCGGGGATCACGGAACACCAGTGCGTCGAGCACGATGTTGGTGTCCAGAACCAAGTGATGGGTCACACGGCGGCGTAGGGGTACATCTGGTTGCCCCCGGGGGCGCGAATCTGCGCGTTGAAGGACACAATGATGCGGTCCTGCGCGCCTTGATACGGCATGGCTTTGTGCGGCAAAAAAGCGGGGAACAGCACCAGATCACCGGCCTGCGGCGTGACATCGAGCGTGGCGTTTTGCAAGAAGGCATTGCCCATGTCCATGTGCGCGCCGCCCAGCAGCGGGAACATAGGGCTGTAAAAGCGGGTGGCGCCGTTAAGCGCGCCCAGATCGGGGTGCGCGCTGCGCTGCGCCAGCGGGTCGATTTGCACGTAGTACACGCCCGACCAGGAGCAGTTGCCGTGGGTGTGGATGTCGTGGAACGCAGTGCCGTTTTGCACCTGGAACCAGACGCCCATCAGCTGCAATTGCAGCGCCTGGCGGCCGGGTGGCCAGATGCCGGCGTTGGCCTGCTGCGCCGCGCTTTGCAGCGCACTGGCAATGAATTGCACCAGGGCCGTGAACTCGGGCAGATCGACGCGGTCCAGCAAATCATCGTCGCTGGCATAAAAGCCCGCGCCTGCTTGCGGCGCGGTTGCGCGCATGGCTTGGAACACCCGCGCTAGCACCGGGTTGGCCGCATCGGCCCTGTTCCAACGCTGGCGCGCCAGCGGCACCGGCCACAGGCTTTGCAGCGCAGCGCTCATGCCGCAGGCGTCAGCTCAGCAGCAGGCAATGCAAACTTCCAACCGGTTTTCTGCGACAAATCGACCATGTCTTGAGGCGTGTCCAGGTCCGTGAGAAAGCGGGTATTGGTGGTCGCGTGTGCATGCACCAGTTCCGGCTGGCGCTCGATCAGGTGGCGGCAGGCCAGGTTGTTTTGGCTTTGCATGATCTGTTCACACGCACTGCCATCCAACACGATAGGGTTACCACGCTGGCCATTGACCATGGGTACCACGATGTTGCCGATGGCTTTTTTCTTGAAGGCGGCGATCAGCTCGGTGAGGTCCGCAGCGCCGATGAGGGGCTGGTCGGCCAGCACCACCAACACGGCGTCAAACGCACCGCGCAACGCGGCCAAACCGACGCGCACCGAGCCTTGTTGCCCTTGGGCGAAGTCGGCGTTATGCGCCAGGGTGACGGGGAAGGTGGCGATTTGCGCCTCTACTGCATCGCGGCCGAAGCCGGTGACGACGACCACTTCGTCAACCCCTGCACCGCTGAGCGCAATCAGATGCCGGTTGATCAGCGGCACACCTTGCAGCGTAATCAGCGCCTTGGGCACACCGCCCATGCGCCGTCCCTCACCAGCAGCCAGCAAGACCGCACCAATACGCAGGCGGGCGTACAAGCCTCCGCCACCTTTCAACAGGCATCCCATCGGGTGCTCCTCTTTGTGTAAAAGCCCATTCTGCTTGAAAACCCCACACCCAAATAAAACGGGCCGGACAGTTGCCTGCCCGGCCCGTTTCAAGCAGCGAAGCGCTTACTTCTGGTAGCTGATGCGATAGACCGCACCGGCTTTGTCATCCGACACCAGGATGGAGCCGTCAACATACTGCTGCACGTCCACCGGGCGGCCCAGGTAGAAGCCGGCCGAAGTCATGAAGCCTTCCGCAAAGGGCTCGTGCTTAGTGGCGTTACCCTTGTCGTCCACGTAGGTCACCATGACGCGCGCGCCACGGGGCTTGACCGCGTTCCAGGAACCATGCTGTGCGCTGAAGATGGCATTCTTGTACTTGGCGGGGAACTGATCGCCGGTATAGAACATCATGCCCAGATC
>CAMARI010000149.1 GCA_945860515.1 Polaromonas sp. YR568 | reverse complement strand
CTTCAAGACGTCAAGAAGCGCCGCAAAGACAGGCGCATAGGCGTTGCAGACAGGCGCACCGGCACGACAGAATTGCTTGCCATCAAGGGCGTTTGATACACCGGCGAGAAAGGCGGTGCACTATCCGCTGAAAAGCGCTTATTTAAGCCGATAGAATGCCCAAATGAAAACTTTTCTTCACGTTGGCTGCGGTGCCAAACGCAAAGACCGCACCACAAAAGCCTTGTCGTCTCCCGACTGGAAAGAGCTCCGTTTTGACATCGATGAATCCGTCAAGCCAGACTTGGTCGGCACCATGACCGACATGTCTTCTGTCGCGACTGAATCGGTGGACGCGGTCTTTTCTTCCCATAACATTGAGCATTTGTACCCGCATGAGGTGCCTTTGGCACTGGCTGAGTTTTTGCGCGTTTTGAGCCCTGACGGTATTGCGGTCATCACCTGTCCAGACCTTAAGTCTGTTTGTGCTTTGATTGCAGATGACAAACTCACCGATGCCGCCTACACCTCACCTGCTGGCCCGATTGCGCCCCTTGATATCTTGTACGGCCTTCGTTCTTCTATGGCGCAGGGCAACCTTTACATGGCGCACCGTTGTGGCTTTACCCAGAAGGTATTGACCGGAACACTGCAAGCTTCTGGCTTTAAGTCGGTCGCCTCCATGTCTCGCGGTCATCCGTATTTTGATCTTTGGGCTGTGGCCAGCAAAGCGGCGTTGACAGAAGAGCAGATCAAAACGCTGGCCGTCGAGCACATGAGACCCTTGTAACTGGCCGGGCGCAGGGCACCATGACTGAACAAACCATCTACTCGCAGGTGCACCAGCAACTGCAGCATATGCTTGCGCACCCTGCACAGGGCAATGCTGCCGAGCAAGCCCAGTTGAACAACGCGCTGCGCTTGTTGTCCAAGTGGCGCTCGGTGTTGATTCAAAACACCTTGCTTCAACAAAACGGCACGGTGGTGATGCAGGGGCCACTGCAGGGCCTAGACTTTTTGCCGCAATCGGCCGAGGGTTGCCACATTGCCAAGTTGCTGGGTTGCTACGAGCAGCCTTTGCAGGCCTTTGTAGAGCAGGCGGTTCAAAAGCAGTACGCCACGATTTTGAACATTGGCTGCGCCGAAGGGTATTACGCTGTGGGCATGGCCCGCAGAATGCCCGCCACCCAGGTGCTGGCGCATGACCTGAACCCCAAGGCACAAGAGATTTGCACGGCCTTGGCGCACAAAAACGGCGTGAGCGACCGGGTGCGAATAGGCGGCCTGTTCAAGCCTGAAGACTTTGCGGCCCATGCCGGGCAAAACGTTTTGCTGATGTGTGACATTGAAGGCGCAGAAAAAGAGCTGCTAGACCCTGTGGCTGCGCCCGCCCTGCGGCACATGGACATCATTGTGGAAAGCCATGAGTGCTTGGTTCCGGGCATCACGCAGCTGATCATTGACCGGTTCTCTCAGAGCCACCAGATCACGCTGGTGCAAGACGATGGCCAGCGCCAGCTGAGCAAGCCGCCCCAGTGGTTTGTCAAACTCTCGCATTTAGACCAATTGCTGGCCACCTGGGAGTGGCGGTCAGGCCCCACGCCTTGGCTGGTGATGCAGGCCAAAGACACAAGCAGTAAGGCAGTGCAGTCAAGTGCAGCCCATGGGTAAATTGAAGCTTGATAGGGCGCCATGGAACTGGACTTGACCTACCTTGCACAAGAAGACCGGATGAGGCTGTCTTTGCGCGGTCAGGCCGATTGGTTGGTCACTCGCAGCTTGCTGCTCAAACTCTTGCCCGCTTGGGTCGCAAAGCTCCAGGGCATTGACTTGCCCGCCATCGGTATCCCATTGGGGCCGCGAGATTTGGGCCAAGAGCATGCCCTGTCATTGGAGTTTGACGGGCCACAACCGAGTAACTTCAAACCGACGCAAGCGTCAACAGACGTTCTGCTTTTTGAGATCAAACTGACGGTGGACGCGCTCGGTGCCAAACTGCATCTGGTCGGCCAAGGCCGCGAGAGCCAACTGGCCTTGACCCGCAAAGAGTCTCATACCTTTTTAGAAATGCTGGCGCAAAAGGCACGTGCTGTGGGCTGGCTTGACACGGTGCAACTGCCCCAATGGCTGGGCGCGACGTCGTGACCGCCATCTACTACCACCCCGAGGCGTACACCACCAGCGGCCCCAAGCTGATGGGGCGTAACGCGGCGGGTGAGTCTTTTTTGCGCGGGTTTTTGTTGTACAGCCAGACTGATGAGTTTTGGGTGCTTGTGCAGCGCCCTGAACATGCGCAGCATTTTGCCAACGCGGTTCAGTCTGCAGGCCGCAAAGAGCCGGTCAAAGTGGTGGACAAAAGCAGCATGGCTGCTTTGCCCCGAGCCGGCGTGGTGTATTTTCCCGGCCCCGGCATTGATCAACATGCGTACCAACGGGCGGCTTATGGCCATGCAGCTTGGAGTTTGTGCGGCATCACGCACACCACATCAAGCGCAGGTGCCATGGATGCGCTGGCTAACCTGATCACCGCGCCCGTGCAGCCCTGGGATGCGGTGATTTGCACCTCAACGGCGGTCAAAGACAACGTCTCTCGCCTTTTACAAGCGCAGGTGGACTACCTCAAAGACCGTCTGGGCATGACCGCGCTTGTGTTGCCACAACTGCCGGTGATTCCGCTGGGCATTCACACGGTTGACTTTGCCTACACCGCAGACCAAAAAGCCGCTGCCCGCACGGCGCTAGGGGTGCCGTCAGACGCCTTGGTGGTGCTCTTTATGGGCCGACTGTCGTTTCATGCCAAGGCCCATCCGCTGGCGATGTACCAAGCGCTTGAACTGGCGGCCAAGTCCAGTGGCAAACAAGTTGTGCTGGTCGAATGCGGCTGGCACGCCAATACGTTCATTCAGAAGGCCTACGCAGACGCGGCCCAGCTTGCCTGCCCGAGTGTGCGTGTACTTACTTTGGATGGCCGCAAGGCCGAAGACCGCCAAACCGCGTGGGCTGGTGCCGATGTTTTTTGCTCACTGTCAGACAACATTCAAGAAACCTTTGGCATTGTGCCCATCGAGGCCATGGCCGCAGGCCTGCCCGTGGTGGTGTCAGACTGGGACGGCTACAAAGACACAGTGCGCGACGGGGTGGACGGCTTTCGCATCCCCACCCTGATGCCGCAAGCTGGCCTGGGGGGCGACTTGGCAAATCGACACGCGCTCGAAATAGACACCTACGACATGTATTGCGGTCACACCTGCTCTTTGGTTGCCGTGGACGTGCCAGCGGCCGCAGCCGCTTTTCAAAAGCTGTTCAACAGCCCAGAGCTGCGTCGCCAGATGGGTGAGGCTGGCCAAAAGCGGGCACAGCAGGTTTATGACTGGAAAACCATCATCGGCCAGTACGAGGCGCTGTGGGCCACACAAACAGAGTTACGTATCGCCGGTGCCAAAGACCTGAAACCGCTGGCCCACCCATGGCCAGCACGCATGGACCCTTTCCATGCCTTTGCCAGCTACCCTACCCAGTCGCTCACACCGCAAACCCTTTTGACCTTGGTAGATGCCGATGCCCCAAGCGCCATCCAACGAGTGTTGGCCTACCGACAACTGGCCATGGTGGACTTTGCCAAGGTCATCTTGCCCACCGAGTTTGAGATCACGGCGGTACTGCAAGCCGCAGCCCAAGCACAAGCCGCCCAAGCTCTTCTTGCCGCAATCGCGCAAGAACGCCAAGCCTTTGTGTTCCGGTCGCTGGCGTGGTTGTTGAAATTGGGCGTGCTTAAGGTCGTGTCATGAATATCCTCTTTATCCACCAAAACTTTCCCGGACAGTTCAAGTTTTTGGCGCCCGCTTTGGCCCAGCAAGGCCACCACGTGGTGGCCATGACCATGCAGAAAGTCGATGCCAAAGAGTGGCAAGGGGTCAAATTGGCGCACTACACAGCCAGCCGCGGCACCACGCCCAACGTTCACCCCTGGGTCAGTGACTTTGAAACCAAGGTCATCCGAAGTGAAGCGTGCTTTAAAGCAGCACTGCAATTGAAGGCGAGCGGCTTTACGCCGGATGTGATCATTGCCCACCACGGCTGGGGCGAAAGCCTGTTCCTCAAAGATGTGTGGCCGCATGCCAAACTGGCCATTTACTGCGAGTTTTTTTACCACCCGCATGGCGCTGATGTGGGTTTTGACCCTGAGTTCCCGCCCACCGACACAGGCGACGTTTGCCGCCTGCGCCTGAAGAACCTGAACAACCTGCTGCACTTTGAGGTGGCACACGCCGGCATCTCCCCCACCCATTGGCAAGCCAGCACTTTCCCTGAGGCCTTTCGCCAAAAGATCACGGTGGTGCACGACGGCATCGACACCGTGGCCGTGGCGCCCAACGCGGCCGTGCGGCTCACGCTCAAGAAAGCCGATGGCCAAGACCTGGCGCTGACCCGCCAAGACGAGGTCATCACCTTCGTCAACCGCAACCTGGAGCCTTACCGTGGCTACCACGTGTTCATGCGGGCGCTGCCCGAGCTGCTCAAGCGCCGCCCAAACGCACGGGTGCTGATCGTCGGCGCAGACGACGTGAGCTATGGCGCCAGACCCACCCAGGCCCAAAACGGCGGCACCAAATGGAAAGACATTTTTGCCAACGAAGTGCGGCCCCACATCAGCGATGCCGATTGGCAGCGGGTGCACTTCTTGGGGCATGTGCCTTACCAATACTTCATTCCGTTGCTGCAACTGTCTACCGTGCACGTGTACCTGACGTACCCGTTTGTACTTTCTTGGAGTTTGCTCGAAGCCATGAGCGTGGGCTGCGCCATTGTGGCCAGCGACACGCAGCCTCTGCACGAGGCCATCAAGCACAACGAGACAGGGCGATTGGTGAACTTCTTTGACGCCAAAGCACTGGCCCAAGCCGTGTGCGATTTGCTGGACAACCCCGCCGAGCGGGCCAGACTGGGCGCCAATGCCCGGCAGTTTGCACAAGCGAGTTACGACTTGCAAACGGTTTGCTTGCCCAAGCAGTTGGCTTGGGTTGAAGGCTTGGCGTCATGATCCATAACATCGACGCTGACTTCTGGGCCGAACTCGCCCAAATCCAAGCCGAGTCCATCGGCTGGCAGCCCTTGGAGCCGGGCGTCTATCTGCACGTGAGCGATGAGAACGCTACCGAGGTGCTGGTGGTGGGTATGCCGCAGGCAGGGGCGGCGGTGTTGCTGGTGGTGTGATGGCCACAAGCCTTGCTGTTGCTAGGCTTTTTTGTAGCGGGCTAGTATGGCGCGCTCTAGCTTGATTTGGCGGTTCTCCTGGCGCAAGATCAAGCGTCAATTGAATTGACGCTAGGACTCGTCCGCGCGGCTAACAATACGATGCGATTCGCTACAATAGTAGCAGATTACTTCAAGGAGATTTATATGAGCACACCTGTACGCATTGACGACCAGCTTTACGAGCAGGCCAAAGCACACGCACTGGCTGATCGGCGAAGCATCGCCGGACAGATAGAGTTTTGGGCCATGGTGGGAAAAGCTGCTCTGGACAACCCAGACTTGCCCATCGACTTTGTACGTGACCTTCTGGTTGCCCGCGCAGAAGGTCCCACACTGGCCACACAGTTCGTACCGCAGGGCCGAGCATAAATGGCCAGCAAGTCTGTGCAGGTGCTGCAGAGTGCGACCTTTTCTCGGGCTTACAAGAAGCTGCACAAAAACCAGAAAGTGGATGTGGATGATGCTGTTGAGGCCATCATCAAGACACCCGAGCTAGGTGAGACCAAGCGTGGCGATCTTGCGGGTGTCTATGTCTACAGGTTCAAGAGTCATAACCAGCTGATGCTGTTGGCTTATGAGTTTGATCCAGAAACGCGAATGCTGCTCTTGCTAGGCAGCCACGAAAACTTCTATCGCGATCTCAAGCGGTAACAGTCGCTGCATCAGTTGCAGTAACGGGCCAAATCACGCCAACGACGACATCTAGACCGGCGTCATTGTGTAGATCAGTTGCGGGGGATGCCTCCATGGTGCCAGTGAGCACCTTCTGCTCAAAACAGCAGCGGTGCACCAAATAGAGATTGCGGCCTGATCGGGCTGGCGGGGTATTCACTTACCTTTGTGTACGTCAACGTAGGCCCGTAAAACAGCGTGCATGCGCGTCTGGTAGCGGTTTCCTTCAGATTTGAAAAAATCAAGGATGTCATCATCAATACGCATGCTGACCTGTTTCTTGAGATGAAGCTGCCCCCCTCGCGATGCCTGTTCAAACCATGCGTCGCTCAATTCAGGCGCATCTGAATAGTCGATGATGGGGCGATCATCGGTTTTCACGGGCTGCATGCCAGCGGGGAGCTGGCCATCAAGCCTGAATTTCACGGTATTTCCTTTGCTCTCTTTCATTTGCTTTCCTTGCTGAGATGACTCTGAGCGTTTGCTGCCGCTCGACATAGACGACCACGTACACCCGATCGTCAACCTTTCCAACGCATATCTGGCGCTCTTCTCCGTAGTCGTGCCGGGCATCTGCGCCGTCAATCCGGTGAGGGTCTAGAAAGACGCGTGCGGCTACCAAAAAATCGACCCCATGCTTGCTTAGATTTGTCTGTCGCTTATCTGGATCGAACTCTATTTCCATGACAAAAGTATATACAAAATAAGCATGAAAAGTCGATGATGATCTGGATGATTCGCCCGAATCGCCATATGTCCAGGTGGCGCTACACCGTGTTTCGCTCAAACAAAGCTTGAATCCAGCAGCAGCCAACAAAAAAGCCCCGCAACAGCGAGGCTCCATGCTTCCCAAACTGGGCTCGTCAAATAATCTGCAGCGCCTTCAAACCAGGCAACTGCTTAACCGCAAACTCATGGGCTTGGGTGGTCAGTTCTGCCAAATGCTCTGCTGGTGTGTCCAGCGGCTTGCCTTCTTTGACGATCTTTTGCCCTTGTGATTCCAGGATCTGCGCCACAAACGCTGCCCAGTCTTCTGGCTTTTTCTTGCCCTGCTGCATGGCCAGCACAAACAGTTGGTGGAACCTGCCCACACCGACGCCGCCGCCCGTTACCGGGCTGGCCAAAGCGCTGATGTCATTGCTGCTACGGGCTTTGAGCATCAAATGGGTGTTAAGCTTGT
>CAMARI010000148.1 GCA_945860515.1 Polaromonas sp. YR568 | reverse complement strand
CTGCTCACGGCTGAAAATTTCGTCGTCGCCGTGGCTCCAGCCAAGCCGCGCGAGGTAGTTGACCATGGCGTCTGGCAGGTAGCCTTCAGCCGCGTATTGCGTGACGGCTTTGGCACCGCTGCGCTTGGACATTTTTTCGCCCAGCTCATTGAGAACGGTGGGCAGGTGTGCGTACACCGGCACGTCTTTGCCGAGCGCCTTGAAAATATTGATCTGGCGCGGCGTGTTGTTGACGTGGTCGTCTCCGCGAATCACGTGGGTGATGGCCATGTCGATGTCGTCCACCACCACACAAAAGTTATAGGTTGGGGTGCCCACGGCTTCGCCGTTTTGAGCGGGTCGGGCAATCACCAAGTCGTCGAGTTCGTCGTTGCTGATCTCGATGCGGCCCTTGACCTTGTCGTCCCACACCACGCTGCCGCCTTGCGGGTTTTTAAACCGAAGTACCGGTTGTACGCCTGCAGGAATGGGGGGCAAGGTTTTGCCGGGTGCGGGCCGCCAGGTGCCGTCGTAGCGGGGCTTTTCTTTGGCTTGGGTTTGTGCCTCGCGCAGGGCGTCAAGCTCGGTCATGCTCATGTAGCAGGGGTAGACATGGCCGGCGGCTTGCAGCTCGGTCAATACCGCCTTGTAGCGGTCCATGCGCTGCATTTGGTAGAACGGGCCTTCGTCGTGGTTCAAGCCCAGCCAGCGCATGCCTTCAATGATCACATCGACCGAGGCCTGGTTGGAGCGCTCCAGGTCGGTGTCTTCAACCCGCAAAATAAAGTCGCCCCCAGTTGAGCGCGCAAACGCCCACGGGTACAGGGCCGAGCGGATGTTGCCAAGGTGGATGAAGCCGGTGGGTGATGGCGCAAATCGTGTGCGGGTTGTCATGAGAGTGTTAGGTCAGGCTGTCCAGACCGCGCTGCAAGTCAGCCTTGAGGTCGTCAATAAATTCAAGCCCCACCGCCACCCGGATCAAGCCCTGGCCGATGCCTGCGGCCTGGCGCTGCGCTTCTGTCAAGCGGCCATGTGATGTGGTGGCCGGGTGGGTGATGGTGGTTTTGGTGTCGCCCAGGTTGGCGGTGATGCTCATCACTTGGGTGCAGTCAATCACATGAAATGACTTGCGCCTGGCGTCTTGAACGTCTGTGCTTTTGACATCAAACGACAGCACCGCGCCACCGCAGCCCTGGTCGTTGATGGTTTGCTGGCGCATGGCCAGCGCGTGCTGCGGGTGCGAAGCCAGGCCCGGGTAATGCACCCGCGCCACCTGCGGCTGTGCCTCCAGCCAGGTGGCGAGCGCCAGCGCATTGGCGCTTTGCGCCTGCATGCGGATCGACAGTGTCTCTAGGCCCTTGAGCACGATCCACGCGTTGAAGGCCGACAGCGTCATGCCTGCGCTGCGCATGACGGGTACAAACTTGTCATCGATCAGTTTTTTGGGCCCGCAAATCGCACCAGCAATCACGCGCCCTTGGCCGTCGAGGTATTTGGTGCCTGAATGGATGATGAGGTCGGCACCCATCTCGACCGGGCGCGACAGGGCGGGCGAGCAAAAGCAGTTGTCAACCGCCAGCAGCGCGCCCGCAGCGTGGGCAATGTCTGCCAGCGCGCGCACGTCACACACTTCGGTCAGCGGGTTGGTGGGGGTTTCGGCAAACAGCAGCTTGGTGTTGG
Source organism: Polaromonas sp. YR568 (assembly GCA_945860515.1). Taxonomy (GTDB): domain Bacteria; phylum Pseudomonadota; class Gammaproteobacteria; order Burkholderiales; family Burkholderiaceae_C; genus Polaromonas. Next base: position 5,481 of record CAMARI010000148.1, on the reverse strand, counting down.
GCTTGACGGCCGCTTGCCATTGGGCCACGTCGGTTTGTGACACGAAGGTGCTTTCGACACCAAACTTGCCAAATTCGCCCGCGATCAATTTGATGGTGGAGCCAAACACGGACTGCGAACAGATAACGTGGTCGCCGCTTTTAAGCAGGCCCATGCACATCAGCAAGATGGCTGCCATGCCGCTGGATGTGCCAATGCAGGCCTCGGTGCCCTCCATGGCCGCCAGGCGCTGCTCCATGCCGGTGACAGTGGGGTTGGTAAAGCGCGAATAGATGTAGCCTTCTTCTTCGTTCGCAAAGCGGCGCGCCGCTGTGGCTGCATCCGGCTGCACAAAGCTGCTGGTCAGGTACAGCGCCTCAGAGTTTTCGCCAAACTGGCTTTTGTCAACCGCAGCGCGCACGGCCAGCGTGTCGATGTGCAGACCGTCGGGTAGTTTTTTAGCCATGTGTTTCAAGCTTCCTGGGGGTTGGGCAAGGCCAGGCGCGACACGTCTGCGCCACCTTCTTCACTGCCGTCAATACGCGCGCTATTCATGGCCGCAATCGTCTCGGCGGTGATGTCGCCAGTGACATAAACGCCATCAAAACACGAGGCATCAAAACCGTCGAGCTTGGGATTCAAGGAACCAATCGCCCGCTTCATGCCTGCCACGTCTTGATAAATCAGCGCGTCGCAGCCGATGACCTGGCGAATCTCTTCAACCGTGCGGTCGTGTGCCACCAGTTCGTCTGGCGTGGGCATGTCAATGCCGTACACATTGGGAAAGCGCACAGGCGGCGCTGCGCTGGCCAAGTAAACTTTTCTGGCGCCCGCGTCGCGTGCCATCTGTACGATCTCCCGGCTGGTGGTGCCGCGCACGATCGAGTCGTCGACCAGCAGCACGTTGCGACCTTTGAACTCGCTGGCAATCACATTGAGTTTTTGACGCACCGATTTTTTGCGCACGCCCTGCCCCGGCATGATGAAGGTGCGTCCCACGTAGCGGTTTTTGACAAAGCCTTCGCGGTACGGAATACCCAGCAAATGCGCCAGTTGGGTGGCGCTGGGCCGACTCGATTCAGGAATGGGGATGATCACATCAATCTCGTTTGGCGGCACGGTAGACACCACCCGCTTGGCCAGGGTTTCGCCCAGGTTCAAACGCGCCTGGTAGACCGAAATACCGTCGAGCACCGAGTCCGGTCGGGCCAGGTACACAAATTCAAAAATGCAGGGATTGAGCGTGGCATTGTCAGCACAGGGCTGGGCGTGCACATTGCCGTCCATGTCAACAAACACGGCTTCGCCGGGGGCAATGTCACGGTCAAACACATGCCCGGTGCCTTCCAGCGCAACGGATTCGCTGGCCACCATCACAGTTTTGCCACCCTCGTTTTGGCCATGGCCAATACACAGGGGCCGGATGCCAAACGGGTCGCGAAACGCCAGCAAGCCATGGCCTGCAATCAGCGCCACCACGGCATAGGACCCACTGATGCGCTGGTGCACGCCGCGCACCGCCGCAAAAACATCTTTTGGCGCAAGAGGCAGGCCTCGCGTGGTTTTTTCGAGCTCATGGGCCAGCACATTGAGTAGCACTTCAGAGTCGCTGTCGGTGTTGATGTGGCGGTGGTCGGTGTTGAACAGCTCGGCCTTTAATGCCGCCGCGTTGGTCAGGTTGCCGTTGTGCGACAGCACCAGGCCAAACGGCGCATTGACATAAAAAGGCTGCGCCTCGTCTTCACTGAAAGCGTTGCCTGCTGTGGGGTAGCGCACCTGGCCCAGACCCACGTTGCCGGGCAAGGCGCGCATATTGCGGGTGCGAAACACATCGCGCACCATGCCCTTGGCCTTGTGCATGAAAAACTTGCGCCCTTGCTGGGTAACGATACCGGCCGCATCCTGCCCGCGGTGCTGCAGCAGCAGCAAGCCGTCATAAATCAACTGGTTGACGGGGGCCTGGCTGACAACGCCAACTATGCCGCACATGGTGTTTCGATCATGGGTTTGGGTTCTTTCAAAGATTTTTGGCTGAGCTGCTGCCGACCCAAATGCGCCCCCTCGTAGGGCAGCGCAGGTCGCGGAGTGACAAGCGTGGGGGTCATATTTCTAATTTAGATACTTTGCAAATTGTTCAGGTAACACGGGCTTCAGGCCGTGCAGGGTGGCGGTCAGTACCGGGGCGCCTTTGGAGTCTTGCCACCAGTCACTTTGTTTCATATCTGTCATGCCCACCACGACCGAAGCGGCCAGCAAAAGAATCGCCCCGCGCACCAGGCCAAAGGCGGCTCCCATGGTTCGGTCAATCGGCCGCAGGCCAATGGCTTCGGTCAGTTTTTTCAGCAAAGAAGCGAGCAGGCCCGCCGTGAACACGGCCACCACAAACACGAGCACAAATGCTGCCGCATACCGCACGGCGTCGGCGCTTGACTGCATCGGTAACCAGCCCGAGACCAGGGGTGCAAAATAATGCGCGGCATAAAACGACACCGCCCAGCCCAGCACCGACAAGACCTCGTAAACCAGACCGCGCCAAGCGCCCAGCAGCATGGAAAAAACCAGGACAGCCAGCAAGATCCAGTCAACAACCGCTATAGACACAGTGTTGAACGATGGTTATAAGGTGAGGACAACCGCGGGCAAATCAAGCGCTTTGATCTTGCTGGCAGCTTTATCGGCCTCGGCCTTGGTGGTGTATGGGCCGACGCGTACCCGAGTGCGCTTGCCTTCTTTGGTGTCTGCTACTTGCGTGTAGGTCTTCAGGCCTGCTTTTTCGAGTTTTAGGCGCACTTCCCTGGCCTTGTCAGCATCGGCAAACGAGCCCACCTGCACCACCAAGCGGCTCTCGGCGGGGGCAGATGCAGCGTCGGCAGACTGGCCGTTCAGCAAGGCACTGGCACGTGCGCCGTCGTCTGCTTTGGGAGCCGCTTGGGGCTCGGCCTTCGGTTCGGCTTTCGGTTCGGTTTTGACCTCAGCTTTTTCAACCGGTTTGGCCTCGGCTTTGGCAACAACGGGGGCCGCAGCAGGTGGTGCCGCAAGCTTTTCGGGAACGATTTCTTCCTTGGGCGTCAGGCTGGCTGCGGCAGCAACTGGAGCGCTGTCGGGCTGGGGCCCTGGTAGCTCGGGCTTGGCCGGTATAGCCAAGGGCTTGACCATGTGTTTACCCGGAATTTCAATCGGAATATCCACCGAGATCGGCCGGGGCTGGGCGTCAAACAACAAGGGGAAACCCACCACACCGGCCAGCACCAGCACGGCGCTGCCGATCAGGCGGTGCTTGGCGCGCTTTCGAACAACATCCATGCTCTCAGGCTGTGCTGCACTCGCGGCGTTGGCGGATGTTGAAGAAGCCCGGCGAAAGTTGAAAAACGGCATGGTGCTGACTTTGATCTTTGTGAGCTTATCGTTTGGCTTGGGTCGGCGGGGCGTTTTGAAGCGGCAGCAATACGCTTTCAGGCGTTCAGGTGTTTGGCAAACAAACGCGGCAAACCGCCCTTCAAAATGCCGCCTACTGTGTAAAAAGATCCGAACGCCACGATTCTATCAGCGGGGTCTGCCGCGGCGATGGCCGCTTGCAGCGCCGATTCGGGGGTTTTGTAAGCATTTGACACGGCATCTTGGCGGCTGTTGGACGCTTGCCAGGTGGCCTGCAAAGCCTCACCCGTGGCAGCACGGGCGGTGGGCAGGTCGGTAAAGTACCACTTGTCCACCATTGGGCCAACCCGTGTCAGCATGGGGGCAACGTCTTTGTCGGCCATGGCGCCAAACACGGCGTGGGTACAAGGGTAAAAGCCCATCGCGTCTAAATTCTCAGCCAAGGCTGCCACCGAATGCGGGTTGTGGGCCACGTCCAACACCAGCGTGGGCTGACCGGGAATGATCTGAAACCGGCCTGGCAGCTCGACCATCGACAGGCCGACGCGAACGGCCTGGGCAGTGACCGGCAGCAGGTCGCGCAGCGCGGTGAGAGCGGCCAGCACGCCTGAGGCATTCATGAGCTGATTAGCACCTCGCAGCGCCGGATAGGCCAGCCCCGCATAACGCCGCCCCCTGCCCGCCCAGCCCCACTGCTGCTTGTCACCCGAAAAATTGAAGTCGTTGCCGAATGTCCAGACGTCAGCGCCCACTTTGGCGGCGTGGGCTATCACGCTTTGTGGCGGCATGGGGTCACTCACGACCACCGGTTTGCCGGGCCGCATGATGCCGGCTTTTTCAAAACCGATCAATTCCCGCGTGTTGCCCAGCAGTTCCATGTGGTCCAGGTCAATGCTGGTGATGATGGCGCAGCCGGTGTCAAAAATGTTGACCGCGTCTAACCTGCCGCCCAGGCCGACTTCGAGAATCACGACATCGAGTTTCGCGTCCATCAGCAACTGCATGATGGCCAGGGTGGTGAACTCGAAGTAGCTCAGCGATATCTCGTCGTTTTGGCTTCTGGCCGCCTCGACGCGAGCGAAAGCCCGCACCAGATCAGCGGCGCCCACAATGTCGCCACGCACGCGGCAACGCTCTTCAAAATCCACCAGATGGGGTGATGTGTACACCCCGGTGCGGTAGCCTGCCTCCAGCAAGATGGCCTCCAGCATGGCGCAGGTCGAACCCTTGCCGTTGGTGCCTGCCACGGTGATGATGGGACAGTCAAACTTCAGCCCCATGCGGTCGGCGACCGTTTTGACCCGAGCCAAGCCCATGTCAATGGTTTTGGGGTGCAGGCGCTCTGCGTGGGCCAGCCAGTCGGCGAGCAGGTAGTGGGCAGTGGGGTCGGTTTTCATACTGGTGTGTATTGTCACCCGAGCTGAATGGACGTTGGCCGGGCAAGTCTTTTTGAACGCTATTACTTTAGTAGCTGCTCACCTCCGCTTTTGTTGGGCCACAGGCGGATTTGATGCTTTTTTGGGGCTTTTTCAGACTTTTTATGCCAAAATTGCCCAATGATTGACGTTTACGGCATTGCGAACTGCGACACGGTTAAAAAAGCCCGATCCTGGCTGACCGACCAAGGCCTGGCCTGCGCTTTTCATGACTTCAAAAAGCTGGGCGTGCCAGCCGACAGGCTGCCCGCCTGGGCCGGCGCCGTCGGCTGGGACAGGCTGATCAACCGTCATGGCAGCGCCTGGCGCAAGCTGGACGCCGCCAGCCAGGCCAGCGCTGCCACGCCGCAAGGTGCGCAAAAGTTGGCGCTGGCCAATCCCAGCCTGATCAAAAGGCCCGTGGTGCAATGGCCACATGGTGAGGTGACCGTGGGTTTTGATGTTGCGCAATGGACTGAGCTGGCCTCAAAATAAAAAGCAAATATTGTGTAAAGGTCTGAGCCCGTGTTTACCATCCCGGTCTGAAATGCGTTAACCTGCACTAGGAGCTTACATTATGAAAAAAACCATTGTTTTATCGATGCTGGCCGCCACCAGTCTGCTGACGCTCAATGCATCAGCCGCTGACATTTTGGCCCGTGTCATCAGCAGCACCCCAGTCGTGAATCAGGTGGCTGTGCCGCGCCAGGTA
>CAMARI010000147.1 GCA_945860515.1 Polaromonas sp. YR568 | reverse complement strand
GGCGTTTGGCGGCGCTGCTGCTGGCCAGCATGCCTGCAAACGGTTTGGTCCAGCCTGCAATGTTGGGCGCAAAGCCGCCAGTGACCATCAGCCCCACACCGCCACGCGCCCGCTCAGCAAAGTAAGCCGCCATGGCTGGAAAGTGCTTGCGCCCATCTTCCAGGCCGGTGTGCATGCTGCCCATGAGCACCCGGTTTTTAAGGGTGGTGAATCCCAGGTTGAGTGGGGCCAGCAGGTGAGGGTAGGGGGACGTTGGTGCGACGGTGTTCAAGTCATGGCCTCTTTAACGATGTGCCTGCATGGTAGCGGCTGACAGCCGATTCCGCTCAATTCAACGCCATGTGTTCAGTCCAATGTAAGAGGAAAATCAATTTCAGCATACATGTCCCGCTTGATGCTTGTCTTGAAGCCTGTTTTTACACTTTGTTCCTACAAATCACCATGCGACTTTCTACCCAACAACCCGCTTTTGTTCTGACCAAAAATCGCCTGGCGATGCTGATTGCTGGCTGCTTTGCATTGCAAAGCGCAGTCTGGGCCCAAAACACAGACGCTACTTTGGCTCCGGTTCAGGTTCAAAGTTCGCGCAACAGCGTGTTGGGTGAAGCCGGAACCGCCAGCGAAGGCGTGGTGACGCAGCAGCAGTTGGATGCCCGCACCGTCTATCGTTCAGGTGAACTGCTCGAAGCCGTTCCCGGCCTGATTGTCAGCCAGCACAGTGATGAAGGTAAGGCCAACCAGTTTTATCTGCGCGGTTTCAACCTGGACCACGGCACCGATTTGCGCACCACCATCGACGGCATGCTGGTCAATCAGCGCAGCCATTCGCACGGACAGGGCTGGACAGATGTCAACTTTTTGATTCCTGAACTGGCGAGCTTGCTGGACTACCGCAAAGGCCCGTTTTACGCGGCAGATGGAGACTTTTCAACCGCTGGTGCCGTGAATGTGAAATACGCCAACTCACTTGAGCAGGGCATTGCCAGCGTTGGTGTGGGTCAAAACGGCTTCCAGCGCACCCTGCTGGCCAACTCGCCCAAATGGCGTGACGGCAAGCTGCTCTACGCGCTTGAATGGATGCATAACGATGGTCCGTTTACCGTAGGCGACAACTACCGAAAACGCAATGGCGTGCTGCGCTACAGCGAAGGCAGTGAGGGCAATGGCTTTAACGTGACGCTGATGGGCTACAGCGCCAAGTGGCACGCTACTGATCAAATCCCGGTGCGCGCGGTGCAAGCCGGCACCTTGGGCCGATTTGATTCGGTGGACCAAACCAGCGGCGGCGAGTCCAGTCGTTACAGCGTCTCGGGCGCTTGGCGGCAGTCGACGGGCAGCAGCGCCAGTCAGGTCAACGCCTATCTGGTTCGCAGCCGTCTGGATTTGTTTTCAAATTTCACTTATTTTCTGGATTCGCCTGTCAACGGCGACCAGTTTGCCCAGCCCGACAGGCGCATGACCACCGGCATTCATGCCAGCCACTCGTGGTCATCAAGTTTGTTGGGCAGAACTTCTGAAAATACTGTCGGTGTGCAGTTTCAAAACGACAACATCAGCAACGGCCTTTACAACAGCGTTGCCAGGCAAATCACTTCCACCACCCGAGCTGACCGTATCGTCGAGCGCAGTCTGGGACTGTATGTTGAGAACACGACCCAGTGGGCAGAAAAGTTTCGGTCTGTCGCTGGTGCGCGGGTTGACAACTTCAACTTCAAGGTCAACAGCAACCTGCTGGCCAATTCTGGCAATGTTTCCGCCAGTAAAGTCAGCCCCAAACTCAATCTGATTTTCGGACCCTGGAACAGCACCGAGTTTTACGCCAGCAACGGCTTGGGTTTTCATAGCAACGACGCGCGCGGGACGACCCTGACGCAAGACCCCAAAACTGGAGATCCGGCCGACAAGGTGCCGCCTCTGGTGCGGTCAAAGGGCCTGGAGCTGGGTGTGCGCACCGAAGCCATCAGGGGGCTGCAAAGCGCGCTGTCGGTTTATCAGCTGGATTTCGATTCCGAGCTGATTTTCCAGGGCGATGCAGGCACCACCCGTGCGGGCCGCGCCAGCCGACGCACGGGGTTTGAGTTCTCCAACTACTACAAACCGTATCGCTGGCTGACGGTCGATGCCGATATTTCGTTTGCTAAAGCGCGGTTTCGCGACGACGACCCGGTTGGCGATCGTGTTCCGGGCGCGGTGGAAGGTGTCGCCTCTGTGGCGCTGGCTGTAGACAATCTCGGCCCGTATTTTGGCGCGCTCCAGCTGCGGGTTTTTGGACCCCGACCTTTGATTGAAGACAACTCAGTCCGGTCGAAAAGCACAGCAACCCTGAACGGGCGGATTGGCTACAAGTCAGTCCCAAGCTGAAGCTGGAGCTCGAAGGCTTTAACCTGACCAACCGCCGCGACTCTGCCATTGACTACTATTACGCCTCACAGTTAAAAGGCGAAACAGCACCGGTTGCCGATATCCATTTCCATCCGGTTGAGACACGTTCGTTCAGGCTGACGCTGGTGGCGAACTTTTAAGCAGGTCAACTGATCGGTTTGAGGTGCGTGTGACGGGTATGCTGACCGCCGTGATGGGTATGGCTATGCCTGTCTTCACTCAGGGGCACCACATGAATGTTACCGTGCCTCACGCCCCTCAGGGCAATCAGTGTTTGTTAAAAAAGATGCACAGCTTTGATGGGTCCCTTGGGCACAACCGTCTCAAGGCAGTCTTGGTGATCCAGATGGGTGTGCAGGCTGGTGATCACCAGATCATGGTGTTCATGCTGTAGTGACAGGACCCGCTCTGCCACTGTTTTGTCTTCATGGTCATAAACATAGTTGATGCTGGCCACGCACCATTGGGCCGATGAAGTTTGAAGAAAAGCTTCGTCGATTCGGGTGCGGATCAAATCGCGCACAGCTTCCGAGCGGTTGTCATAGCCTCTTGTGGCTATCAGCGTATCAAATCTGGCCGCCAGATCCTCATCGAGTGAGATCGTGAATCGTTGCATGAACAGCCTCGTATCAGTTTGAAACTTGCTGCTGAATTGCTAGAGCAGCTTGTGTGACAAGTGCCGGCCCTTTGTAGATCAGCCCGGTGTAGATTTGAACCATATCAGCGCCGGCCTTCACTTTTGAAACCGCGTCAAGGTCGCTCATCACGCCGCCCACACCTATGATGGGAAAGCCTTTGCCCAGCGCTTGGCGCAATTGGCTGATCACACGGTTGCTGGCATCCAGCACGGGCGAGCCGCTCAAGCCGCCAGCTTCTTCAGCGTGGCGCATGCCTTTGACGGCATCGCGGGCTAGCGTTGTGTTGGTGGCCACCACGCCGTCCATCTCGTGGCGCTTGAGCGTGGCGGCAATCACGTCAACCTGCGTGGCATCCAGATCAGGTGCGATCTTGACAAAGATCGGTACCCGCTTGCCGTGTTGTTTGACAAGATTGTCACGCTGTTTTGCAATGGCGCTGAGCAGCGCGTCAAGTGCTTCATCGCCTTGCAGCGCGCGCAGGTTCTTGGTGTTGGGACTGGAGATGTTAACCGTCACGTAGTCGGCATGCGGGTAAACGCCATTCAGGCACACCAGGTAGTCATCGGCGGCATGTTCAATTGGTGTGGTCGCATTTTTGCCAATGTTCAGACCCAGAATCAGCGGTGTCTTAGAACTTGACTGTCTGAATTTGGACTTTTGCACATTGGCGATAAATGCATCTAGACCGTCGTTGTTGAACCCCAGCCGGTTGATAAGGGCATTGGCCTTGGGCAGGCGAAACACGCGTGGCTTCGGGTTTCCAGCCTGCGGTTTTGGCGTGACGGTGCCGACTTCAATAAACCCAAATCCCATGGCCGCCAATCCATCAATACAGCGTGCGTTTTTATCCAGTCCAGCAGCCAGGCCCACACGGTTGGGAAACTTCAGTCCTGCCAGTTCAATCGGGTCGTCAACCCGCGTGCTGCGATACGCAAACGATAACGGTGTGTACTGCGTGCTTGCCAGCGAGGCCATTGTCAGCTCATGGGCGGTTTCGGCGTCGAGGCCAAATAAAAAGGGGCGAGCGAGGGCATAGGGGAGCAGAGCCATTGGATAATTTGCTTTGTTAAATTCAACTCGCATTGTCGCAAACTCAACCCGTCAGGCACGCCATGACTCAAGATGAACTCAAAACCCTGGTGGGCCAGGCTGCTTTGCAATATGTCCAGCCGGGCAGCATTGTGGGCGTGGGCACCGGCTCCACGGTCAACAAATTCATTGATGCGTTGGGCACGATGGCGGGGCAAATTAAAGGTGCCGTGTCGAGCTCCATCGTCTCGACCGAGCGCCTGCAGGCATTGGGCATCACTGTTTTTGACGCCACCGCAGTCGACGAGCTGGCGGTGTACATCGACGGCGCTGACGAAATTGACCACGCCGGTTACATGATCAAAGGCGGTGGCGCTGCGCTGACGCGGGAGAAAATTGTGGCGGCTCAGGCCCGGCAGTTTGTGTGCATCGCCGACGAATCCAAACTGGTGACCGCGCTCGGCGCTTTCCCCTTGCCGGTAGAGGTCATTCCGATGGCGGCCAAACGCATAGCGCGGCAGTTCGCGGCGCTTGGCGGTGTGGCTGCCTTGCGATTGAAAAGCGGCGTGCCGCTGGTCACCGACAACGGCCAGCATATTCTTGATGTGACGGGCTTGAAGATTGTTGACCCGCTGGCGTTTGAGTCGACCGTGAACAACTGGCCTGGCGTCGTGTGTGTCGGCGTTTTTGCATTCCAAAAAGCCAGTGTTTGCCTGCTGGCAACCGGTGCTGGCGTTAAAACCCTCACATTTTGAACAGCCCGTTCAAAAACGGATACCTGACGGGCTGGCAGCCGCAGGCGCCGGCTGGGCTGCGGGTGCAGCGGCGCGCTCGGGTGCTGCCGGGGCAATAGTTGCTGGCGCAGCAGACACCGCCACCAGTGGTGTGGCCGCGGCTTGCCGGTAGCTTGACGGTAAAACAGAACTGGCCGGGTAGCCAGCTGCGTTTAAAAACTGAGTCCATTCCACGTCTGAAAAGCCCTTGAGCTGCTGGCCGCCAATGGTGGCGAAGGGCAGTGAGTTCTCGCCGCTCAGGCGCTGCAGGGCCTGGCTGTCCTCTGGCGTTGTTACAGACTTTTCAGTGAACGGTACGCCACGCGTGATGAGCATCGAGCGGGCTGACTGGCAGGGGCTGCAGTTATCGCCTGTGTAAAGGGTCACCGGGTATCTTTGAACCACTTGGCGCAGCTCAAAGGGCAAGGATGCTGTTGACACGCTGCCACGTGGTGAGCCAGCGGCAGCAGTGACCTTGGCATTGGTTTCAGAGGGAGAGGGCGGCCTGTCTGAAAAGATGACTTTGCCGTCTGGCCCGACGATTCGGTACACCTGCTGTGCGTTTGATGCGGCGCTCGCGCCAGCAAGCAAAGCGCTGAAGGCCAACATCTGAATCACTTTTGAGCTCATGTGGTTTTCTCCAACGGATCACCTGCAATGCGCCTGCTTCAATCTTCTCAAGCCATACCTTGATGACGCAGCAGCGCATCTATCGACGGTTCCCGACCCCTGAAGGCCTTGAACGATTCCATGGCAGGGCGGCTTCCACCGGCTTCCAGAATCGCTTCGCGATACTTTCGACCCGTTTCAACCTGCGGTTTGCCCTGCTTGGTTGCTTCTTCAAACGCTGCATACGCATCAGCCGACAGCACTTCAGCCCATTTATAACTGTAATAACCTGCCGCGTAGCCGCCAGAAAAAATATGACTGAATGTGTGTGCCGTACGGCTGTAGGGTGGTGCTTTGATAACGGCAACTTCCTGGCGCACCTCGTTGAGCAAGTTCATCACGTCTGCCGTCGGGTTGTGCGACGTGTGCAGCAGCATGTCAAACAAGGAAAACTCTACCTGCCGCAGCGTTTGCATGCCACTTTGGAAGTTTTTGGCGGCCAGCATTTTGTCAAACAACGCGCGGGGCAGCGGTTCACCGGTTTCGACATGGGCCGTCATGTGCTTGAGCACATCCCATTCCCAGCAGAAGTTTTCCATGAACTGGCTCGGTAATTCGACAGCATCCCACTCAACCCCGCTGATGCCCGACACATCTCGTTCGTTGATTTGCGTCAGCATGTGGTGCAGGCCGTGGCCAAATTCATGGAACAGGGTGGTCACATCGTCATGCGTGAGCAGCGCAGGTTTGCCACCCACGCCATCGGCAAAATTGCAAACCAGATGCGCTACCGGGGTTTGTAGCAGGCCGGTATCAGGCCGCAACCAGCGAGCCCGCACGTCGTCCATCCAGGCACCGCCGCGTTTGCCGGTACGGGCGGGCTGATCCAGATAAAACTGACCGACCAGCTGATCTGCACGCTCAATACGGAAAAATTGCACGCCGGGCTTCCACACTGGCGCTTGGTCCTTGCGAATCGCCACTTCAAACAGGGTCTCGATGATTTTGAACAAGCCCGCCAGCACCTTGGGCGCGGTGAAATACTGTTTGACTTCCTGCTCGCTAAACGAATACCGTGCTTCCTTGAGCTTTTCAGCGATGTACGGAAAGTCCCACGGCTGCGGGTCCGACAAGCTCAAGTGTTCGGCAGCGAAGGCACGCAAGTCGGCCACGTCTTTTTCAGCATAAGGCCGTGCGCGGCGTGCCAAGTCACGTAAAAAGGTGATCACTTCAGCGGGCGACTTGGCCATTTTGGCAACCACAGACACTTCGCCAAAATTGTTGTAGCCCAGCAGCTTGGACTCTTCAAGCCGCAAGGCCAATATCTCGCTGATCACTGCGCCGTTGTCAAACTTGCTGAATTCCGCCGGTGCCTGGTCGCTCGCCCGAGTGCTGTAGGCCCGGTACAAAACTTCGCGCAGCGCGCTGCTGGTGGCAAACTGCATCACCGGCAAATAGCTCGGCATTTTCAGCGTCAGTTTGTAGCCGTCTTTGCCTTCGGCTTTGGCGAGCTCGCGTGCCGTTTCGACCACGTCTTGCGGCACACCTGCCAATTCAGATTCGGTCGCGAAATAGGCAAAGGCATCGGTAGCGTCAAGGGCGTTTTCGCTGAATTTCTGGCTCAGCTCAGCTTGCCGCTCCTGAATTTTGGCAAAGCGGTCTTTGGCAGCGCTCACCAGCTCAGCGCCCGACAACACAAAGTTGCGCATCGCGTTTTTGTGCGCCTGCTT
>CAMARI010000146.1 GCA_945860515.1 Polaromonas sp. YR568 | reverse complement strand
GACCATGTCATAAATTTTTTTCAATCAACAAAACGCGGATATTTCAAAAGGAAGTGTTCAATAAGGCAACTGCGTCGCCACACCTCGAGGGCATCATTATCATGGTTTAGCAGAAGCCTTTTTCATCGGGTTCTGAAAGCTCATCTCGAATGCAAGAAACAGGCCGCAGTTTGAGATTGGGTCGCCTTGAGTTCACCACCCACACTTATCAACCATCAAATCAGCCTGCAGGCCAATCAATATTTTGGCTAAATGCTCCTGAATAAATAGCAAACAGGCGGTTATTGCTTTTCCTTCAATCCCGCGCTGACCGTCGGATAGCGCAGCTTCAGGCGCAACTCGGTCTTCAGGAGCCGGTTGTCCAATCGGCGCGATTCGCTCATGAAGCTAAATTGCATGGCGGGCAGCTGGGCTGCTGCCTCTTGGCGCGCCAGGCGCGGCGGACGCGGCAAGCCGTACAGGTCGGCGGCCAGATCAAAGTAGTCGCCCATTTTCAAGTCGGTGTCGTCGCTGGTATTGGTGATGCGCTGCGGCTTGCCCACATGCATAGCGGCCAGGCAGGCGCGGGCCAGGTCGTCGGCGTGGATGTGGTTGGTGTACACGTCGTCGGCCGCCGCCAGCACGGGCGTGCCTTTGAGCAAGCGCCCGCGCGGCGTACCGCCTTCGCGGTCAGGCGCGTAAATGCCCGGAATACGCAAAATATGCGTTGGCACGCCCGCGCTGCGGCCAAACCAGCGCAGTTGCGCCTCGGCATCGACCCGGCGGTGGGCACGCGATGTGTCGGGCATGACGGGCCGGGTCTCGTCAACCCACAAGCCCTGGCAGTCACCGTAGACACCGCTGGTAGAGCCGTAAACAATGCCCAGCGGCACTGTGCGCAGCCGCAATGCCTGCAGCAAGCTACGGGTGCGTGGGTCGCTTCTGGCGTGCGGGTCATCATTGGGCGGGGGTGCAAGATGCACCACGCGCGTGGCCAAGCCAGCCAAGCGTTTCAGACTGGCAACCTTGTCCAGGTTACCCAACAAGGGGGTGATGTTTTGCGCCCGAAACTCGGGCACGCGGCTGCGGGTCGATGTCAGCGCCATCACCTTGACGCTGGTAGGCAGCAAACGCGCCACCCGCAGGCCCACATCGCCGCAGCCGATGATCAAAATACGCTGGCGTCGAAACCGGGCGGGCAGCGCGCCGAGAGGATTTGAATTTGAAGGCAAAATTGGGAGTTCCGAAAATCAGTACGACAAGCATAACGAACAGGACCGTTTCATGAGTTTTAACATCACCGTGCAGCCCAGCGGACGCATTTTTACTGCCGAGCCTGACCAGGCGCTGTTGTCGGCCGCCATCGCCCAGGGCATCGGCATGCCCTATGGCTGCAAGGACGGTGCTTGCGGCTCCTGCAAATGCAAAAAACTGCAAGGCACTGTGGTGCAGGGCACGCATCAGCTCAAGGCGCTGTCGCTGCAAGAGGCGGAACAGGGTTTTATCCTGACCTGCTGCGCCACGGCGCTGTCAGATGTGGTGCTGGAGTCCCGGCATGTGACGGACGAGAGCGCTTTCCCGATCAAAAAAATGCCGACCCGCGTGGCCAGCCTGGCCAAGGCAACGCATGATGTGATGATGGTGCGTCTGCAGTTGCCGGCGGCTGACGTTTTTAAATACCACGCAGGCCAATATGTCGAGTTTTTGCTGCGTGATGGTGACCGGCGTGCTTACTCGATGGGCAATGCGCCGCACACCCAGGCCGAAAGCCCGCAAGTCGAACTGCACATTCGCCACACGCCGGGCGGCAAGTTCACCGACCACGTGTTCAGCGCCATGAAGGAAAAAGAAATTCTGCGGGTTGAAGGTCCATTCGGCAGTTTTTACCTGCGTGAAGACAGCGCCAAACCGATGGTGATGCTGGCATCGGGCACCGGCTTTGCCCCCATCAAGGCCATCATTGAACACATGCAGTTCAAGGGCATCACGCGCCCTGCCGTGCTGTACTGGGGCGGCCGCCGTCCCGCTGACCTGTATATGAACGATTGGGTGATGGGCAAAGTGGCCGAGATGCCGAACCTGACCTATGTGCCTGTCGTGTCAGACGCGTTGCCTGAAGACGCCTGGAGCGGCCGCATCGGCTTTGTTCACAAGGCGGTACTTCAGGACTTTGCCGATTTGTCAGGACATCAGGTGTATGCCTGTGGCGCGCCGATTGTTGTGGACTCAGCGCAGGCGGCCTACATCCAGGCTGGACTGCCTGAAGACGAGTTTTATGCCGATTCGTTTGTGACAGAAAAAGACAAGGCACAGGCGGCGGCATAAGTTGCTGGGTTTTTTGCAACAATAGGCACATGACCCATCAAGCTTTCAAACCATTCAAGGTTCTTGTCGCCATCACGCTGGCGCTGGCAGGAGCCACCGCGCTGGCGCAAACCAAAGTGACCCGCATCATCGTGCCGTATGCCCCCGGCGGCCCGATTGATGTGACGGCCCGCCTGATGGCAGAGCGCGTCAAGGACACGCTGGGCACTGTCATCATTGACAACAAACCCGGCGGTGGCGGCAATATTGGTGCAGACGCCATTGCCAAGGCGGCACCCGACGGCCTGACCATCGGCATTGCGGCTGTGGCCACCCACGCCATCAATCCCTGGCTGTACAGCAAGATGCCCTACAACGCCGCCACTGACTTTGCCCCCATCACGCAAATGCTGCGGGTGCCCAATGTGCTGGTCATCAACGCCGACACCGCCACACGTTTAAGAATCGACACCCTGGCCGACCTGATCAAATACGCCAAGGCCAACCCCGCCAAACTCAATTACGCCAGCGGCGGCAACGGCAGCGCCGGGCATCTGGCAGGTGAGATGTTCAAAGCGCAGGCGGGTATTTTTGCCGTGCACATCCCTTACAACGGCGGCAACCCGGCGCAGTTGGCACTGCTCAGCGGTCAGGTCGATTTCAACTTTGACAACCTGGCCACCGCGTCAAGCAACATCAAGGCAGGCAAACTCAAAGCCCTTGCCGTGACCACCGCCAAACGCAGCGCGGTGTTGCCCGATGTGCCCGCCGTCGCCGAGACCTTGAAGGGCTTTGAGATTGACACCTGGTGGGGTCTGGTAGCGCCTGCCGGAACGCCTGCTGATGTTGTCGCCAAGCTCAATGCTGCGTTTGTCGCGGCGTTGAATTCACCTGAAGCGAAGGCGCGGTTTGCGAGCTTGATGGCTGAGCCGGTGGCGTCGTCGCCTGAACAGTTTGGCGCTTTTATGAAAAGTGAGCTGGGGAAGTACGAGAAGGTGGTGAAGGCTTCTGGGGCCAAGGTTGACTGAGGCTTCAGGCGTTTAGCCCCAAAAATACATGGGTTACAAGCTCCTATATTTATAGCAACTTAGGCTACAGCCAGCCAGGCAGACCGCACAAAAACTCACTCACCCAAGTAGGCCGCCCGCACCCGTGGGTCACTCAGCAGCTGTTTGGCGTCCCCATTCATCGTCACGGCGCCGGACTCCATCACATAACCCCGGTCAGCAATCGCTAGCGCCCGGCTGGCGTTCTGCTCAACCAGCAAAATCGTGACGCCCCGCGCAGACACATCCCGCACGACTTCAAAAATTTTGTCCACCATGATGGGTGACAGCCCCATTGATGGCTCATCGAGCAGCAGCACCTTGGGCCGGCTCATCAGCGCGCGACCCATGGCCAGCATTTGCTGTTCGCCGCCGCTCATGGTGCCGGCCAGCTGGTCTTTGCGTTCACGCAGGCGCGGGAAAATACTGAACATCTTTTCCATGTCTGCCGCAATCTCGACCTTGTCGTTGCGGATGTAGGCACCCATTTGCAGGTTTTCGGTGATGGTCATGCGGGCAAACACGCCGCGCCCTTCGGGCACCATGGCCAGGCCTTCGCGGACCAGGTCCCAGGCGCCCTTGCCCTTGATGCTTTTCCCGAGGTATTCAATGTCGCCGTCGGCCATGGGTAATGAGCCTGTGATGGCTTTCATCGTCGTGGTTTTGCCCGCGCCGTTCGAGCCAATCAGCGTGACGAGTTCACCTTCGTCGACATGGAGGTCAACGCCCTTGACCGCCTTGATGCCGCCATAGGCGACTTGCAGGCCGGTGATTTTTAAAAGTGTCTGACTTGTTGTTTTTGTCATGGTTTTCTCAGTGACCTGAGCCCAAATAAGCCGTGATCACTTTTTCGTTTTTCTGCACATCTGCCGGTAAGCCTTCGGCAATCTGCTTGCCGTAGTCGAGCACGGTGACGCGGTCACACAGACCCATCACCAGTTTCACGTCATGCTCAATCAGCAAGATGGTGCGGTTGTCTTTGCGAATCTGGTCGATCAGCTCACGCAGCTGCACTTTTTCGGTGGCGTTCATGCCAGCGGCGGGCTCGTCGAGCGCAATCAGTTGCGGGTCAGTGGCCAGCGCGCGTGCAATCTCAAGACGGCGCTGGTCGCCGTAGCTCAGGGTGCGGGCCTTGAAGTCGGCGTATTTGCCAACGCCCACATAGTCCAGCAGCTCTTGCGAACGCTTTGCAATGGCCGCTTCTTCAGCCTTGAAGCCCGGTGTGCGAAACACCGCACCCAGCAGGCCAGACGAGGTGCGCACATGCCTGCCGACCATCACGTTTTCAAGCGCTGTCATTTCCGCAAACAGGCGAATGTTTTGAAAAGTACGGGCGATACCGGCCTTGGCGACCTCGTGTACAGCGGCTGGCTCGTAGGGCTTGCCAGCCAGTTCAAACGTGCCGCTGTCGGGCGTGTACAAGCCGGTGAGTACGTTGAAAAAGGTGGTCTTGCCAGCACCGTTGGGGCCAATCAGGCCGTAAACCTGGCCGCGCTCAATCTGAATACCGACATCGCTCAAGGCCTGCAAACCGCCAAAGCGTTTGGACACACCCGATACTTTGAGAATGGTCTGGCTCATGCGGATGGCCCCCCGGTTTTAGCCGGTTTGTCGAGCGACCTGCCATGCTCGGGCGACGGCCACAAGCCGCGTGGCCGCATCAGCATGATGGTGATCATGGCCAGCGCAATCAGCAGCTGGCGCAAGATGGCCGCGTCAAGCCGACCGTCGGTCATGGTTTGCAGTGGTCCGGCAACGTGGCGCAAGACCTCGGGCAAAGCAGCCAGCAACAAGGCCCCCAAAATTACCCCCGGCAAATAACCAATGCCGCCTAGCACCACCATGGCCACAATCATGACCGACTCCATCAGGCTGAACGATTCGGGTGACACAAAGCCCTGAAAAGCCGCAAACATGGCACCCGACACGCCGCCAAACGTGGCACCCATGCCAAAGGCCAGCAGCTTGAGGTTACGGGTGTTGATGCCCATGGCCTTGGCGGCAATTTCGTCTTCGCGGATGGCCATCCAGGCGCGGCCAATGCGGGAATTTTCCAGGCGGTGGCAAATGACGACAGACACAATCACCAGCGCCAGAAAAAGGTAGTAATACATCGACACCGAGTTGAACGTGATGCCCAAAAAGGTATGGTCTTTGCCGAGGTCAAAACCAAAAAACGTGATCGCATCAATCCGGTCGATGCCCTTGGGGCCGTTGGTGATGTTGATCGGCCGGTCCAGGTTGTTCAAAAACACGCGGATGATTTCACCAAAGCCCAAAGTGACAATCGCCAGGTAGTCACCGCGCAGCTTGAGGGTCGGAGCGCCCAGCATGATGCCAAACAGCCCCGCCAATGCAGCGGCCAGCGGTATGGTCAGCCAGATCGGCAGATGCAGGCCATTCGGGAAATTCTCGGCAATATAAGGAAAGGCCTCTGCCAGATGTGGCGAGCCCAGCAACGCTGCCAGATAAGCGCCCACAGCAAAAAACGCGACATAGCCCAGGTCAAGCAAGCCCGCATAACCGACCACAATGTTCAGGCCCAGGGCCAGCAGCACGTACAGCAGCGCCATGTCGACAATGCGCACCCAGGCGTTGCCGCCCTGCTGGAGCAGCAAGGGCAACACCAAAAGCGCAGCAGCGACAGCCAGGAAGGTGATGAGTTTGTTGGGTTTCATGTTGTTGTCTTTCCCGCATCAAGCCCGGTCAGCCACTCGCTCGCCAAGCAGGCCAGAGGGCCTCAGCGTCAGCACAAAAATCAGCACGATGAAGGCAAAAATATCGCTGTACTGGCTGCCCAGAACGTCTCCGGTCAGGGGCCCGATATAGCCGGCACCAATCGACTCGATCAGGCCCAGCAAAATACCGCCAAGCACAGCCCCACCGAGATTGCCGATACCGCCGAAGACGGCCGCGGTAAACGCCTTGAGCCCCGGCAAAAAGCCCATCGCATGCTGAACTGTGCCGTAGTTGGAGGCATACATCACACCGGCCAGCGCTGCCAACAGCGCACCAATGATGAAGGTGGCAGAGATAACCGTGTCGGGCCGAACGCCCATCAGCGCGGCCACGCGCGGGTTTTCGGCCGTGGCGCGCATGGCGCGGCCCAGCCGGGTGTAATGCACCAGCCACATCAGCACCGCCAGTGACACCGCTGTGGCGCCGAGGATAAAAATCTGCGTCACAGTGATCACCGCGCCAGCAAATTCATAGGGTTCTGACGGCAGCAGCGTGGGATAGGACTTGTAGTTGGGCTTCCAGATGATCATGGCCAGCGTTTGCAGCAGCAGCGACATGCCAATGGCCGTGATCAGCGGGGCCAGCTTGGGCGCATTGCGCAGCGGCCGGTAGGCTACTTTTTCAATCACGAAATTCAGCGAGCCGCACACCACAAAAGCAATCAGCAGCGACACCAGCAAAATCACCCAGCCGGCCGTGCCCGGCATGGACGACTGCATCAGTCCGATGATGGTCCAACTGGTCAGAGCGCCGACCATCAGCACTTCACCGTGGGCGAAATTGATCAGGTTGATGATGCCGTACACCATGGTGTAGCCGAGCGCGATCAGGGCATACATGCTGCCCAGAACCAGACCATTGATGATCTGCTGCAGGAATACGTCCATGGTTTATCTCCCAATAATGCCCAAAACCGAAATTGTGTACGAAACTGGCGGCAAACAACTGGCCAGTTCTTACTTGAAAGTGCATTGAAGCACACCAAGCGAGAATCGCGCCATCCCCGTGCATGAAGCGGGGTCTAACCTTGGACTGGCTTGTAAAGCTTTCAGCTTTGCAGGTTATTTTTAAGCTTCAGAGCGTTCAGCTTTTCAGCAATCTTGATTTCCAGCCCGCGCGC
>CAMARI010000145.1 GCA_945860515.1 Polaromonas sp. YR568 | reverse complement strand
GTTCTGCACATCGGGGCCATCGTGTTTTATCTCCGGCGCAAACAGAACCTCATCAAGCCCATGCTGCATGGTGACAAACATCTGGCCGTTGCCGTGATGGCATCGCGCGACGATGCGGTTTCACGCATTGGGGCTCTGGTCATATTTGGGATTTGTGGCGCCTTTGTGGTGTGGGTCAGCCGTTTGGCCGGCTAAAGCAGCAGCCGATAGCAACGCGTCAGAGAATCAGTCAGAGTCGGGCCTGCACGGGCGAAACCTGAACGGCCAGCGGTGGAGGAATTTGCCTGGGGCCACCCGTTTCTTCGAGCGCTTTTCAGGGCAGGGGGTTGGGCTTGCGCACATTTCCGGCAAGCTCTAAGGTGGTGTTCGAATTCATTTGCGGTCTACAGATACCGGACAATACGGGCCACCAGTCTGTATAGTGGCGTATAGATTATTCTGATTGCCCACTCAAGTGCCTGCGCCCCACATCCAGCTCATCACACCCGCGACGGCCGCCGAACTCCAGGCCACGCGCCACATCTTTGAAGAGTACGCGCGTCAGCTTGGCATCGACCTGTGCTTTCAAAATTTTGATGCCGAACTGGCGGAGCTGCCCGGAGACTATGCCGAGCCTGCAGGAACCTTATTGTTGGCCATGGTCAATGGTGAACTGGCCGGCTGCTGCGCGATGCGTCCGCTTGACGCAGTGGACTACCCAAACGCTTGTGAAATGAAAAGGCTTTATGTCCGCAATACGTATCGCCGCCTAGGCTTGGGCAGGCAACTGGCAGAGGCCGTGATGGACGCCGCCCGTGTGGCGGGTTATCACCATATGCTGCTGGACACCCTGACAGAAATGGAATCTGCCAGAGCGCTATACCAGGACTTGGAATTTAAAGAGATACCGCCCTACTACCATAACCCGATAGCGGGCGCTCACTACCTCAAAGCTGATTTATAAAACAGCCCTCTCAAAAGCTGCAGCAGCTGCTTACGCTTTGGCCTGTGCCAGCAACGTTGCAGCATCGCTGACTTCAAATTTCCCCGGGCCTTCTACATTCAGGCTGGCAACCTTGCCATCCTTGATCAGCATCGAGTAACGGTTGCTTCTGAGGCCCATACCGCGTGCGGTCAGGTCCAGCGTCAAGCCGGTGGCTTGTGCAAAGGCGGCGCTGCCATCAGCCAGCATGCGAACTTTGCTATCCGTCTTTTGGTCGCGCGCCCAGGCGCCCATGACAAAAACGTCATTGACGCTGACACACCAGATCTCGTCAACGCCAGCGGCTTTGAAATCAGCGACATGTTCAACATACCCAGGCACATGCTTGGCCGAGCAGGTTGGCGTGAAAGCACCGGGCAAGGCAAACAGGGCAATGGTTTTACCAGCTGTGGCCTTGCTCACGTCAACCGGGTTGGGGCCAATGCTGCAGCCATTGCCCTCGACTTCAGAAAACTCCATCAGGGTGGATGCGGGAAGTGTGTCGCCTACTTTGATCATGAGATGCTCCTTTTGTGAATTGAAATGAATTGAAATGAACTAACTAAAACAAAAATGGCCCACAAAGTGAGCCATTTTAAAAACCTTGCAGTCTGAGTCCTGATGAACAGGACTTAAACTGCAGCCGCTTTCTCAACCAGACGTGTAACCACCCAGTTTTTGGTTTTGGAGATTGGACGACTTTCGGTAATTTCGATCACGTCGCCGGCTTTGTACTCACCCTTTTCGTCATGGGCGTGATACTTGCTCGACATTGACACAATTTTGCCGTACAGCTCGTGTTTGACGCGGCGCTCAACCAGTACCGTGACGGTCTTGGCGCGCTTGTCGCTCACCACCTTGCCAATCAAGGTGCGCTTGAGGGACTTCTTAACTGCAGCAGTTACTTCAGTCATCATTTGGCTCCTTGCTTGGCGATGGTTTCGGTCAAAATGGTTTTTGCCCGGGCGATCGAGCGGCGTGTAGAGCGCAGCACGGATGTGTTGTTGAGTTGTTGCGTGGCTTTTTGCATGCGCAGGCCAAAGTGAGCCTTTTGCAAAGCTTTGACTTCGGTCTTCAAGCCGGCAACGTCTTTTTGGCGCAATTCAGTGGTTTTCATTTGCATCATCTCCTGATCACTGGCCAATCATGCGAGCCACAAACGTGGTGCGCAGCGGCAGCTTGGCGGCAGCCAGCGTGAAAGCTTCGCGAGCCAGTGCTTCAGGCACGCCAACGATTTCAAACACAATCTTGCCGGGCTGAATTTCAGCCACGTAATACTCTGGGTTACCTTTACCGTTACCCATGCGAACCTCTGCAGGTTTTTGGGAAATCGGCTTGTCGGGGAAGACGCGAATCCAGATCCGGCCACCACGTTTGACGTGACGGGAAATCGCACGACGTGCGGCTTCTATTTGACGGGCCGTCAGACGGCCACGGTCAGTGCATTTCAGACCAAAATCGCCGAAAGCGACCGAGTTGCCACGAGTGGCAACACCGGTGTTACGGCCTTTTTGTTCCTTGCGGTATTTTCTACGTGCAGGTTGCAGCATTTAAATTCTCCGTTGTTCTGACTGATTACTCAGTCTTGGCACCGTCAGCTGCTGCAGCTGGCGCGGCTTTGCGGACGCGCTTAACGGTGGTTTTCGGGGCGTCGCTACCAGGGGTAGCTTCTGCCGGCTTGTCGCTGCCATCAGCTGGCGCGGTGTTGGTACCCATTGGGGCACGCGGTGCGCGAGCACCGGCACCACGGGGAGCACCAGGACGATCACCGCCTGGGCGGTCACCCGGGCGAGCATCACGACGTGGACCGCGTGGCTTGCGCTCGTCATCTGGTGGCACGTCAATCATGCGGGCGCCTGGTGAATCACCACGGCCGAGTGTGTCGCCTTTGTAGACCCAGACTTTGACACCGATCACACCATAAGTGGTTTTGGCTTCAGAAGTACCGTAGTCGATGTCAGCGCGCAAGGTGTGAAGTGGCACGCGACCTTCGCGGTACCACTCGCAACGTGCAATCTCGATACCGTTGAGGCGGCCGGATGACATGATCTTGATGCCCAAGGCACCCAGACGCATGGCATTTTGCATGGCGCGCTTCATCGCACGGCGGAACATGATGCGTTTTTCAAGCTGCTGGGTGATGCTGTCAGCGATCAGCTTGGCATCAATTTCAGGCTTGCGAACTTCTTCGATGTTCACGGCAACCGGCACGCCCAACTGGCGAGACAGTTCTTTCTTGAGGTTCTCGATATCCTCGCCCTTTTTACCAATCACAACACCCGGACGTGCCGAGAAAATCGTGATGCGGGCATTCTTGGCCGGGCGCTCGATCAAGACGCGCGATACCGCGGCGCTCTTGAGTTTGGTTTTCAGGTACTCGCGCACCTTAATGTCTTCAGCCAGCATGCCGGCGAAGTCACGGTTGCTGGCATACCACCGGCTTGACCAGTTGCGGCTTACAGCAAGGCGAAAGCCTGTTGGGTTGATTTTTTGTCCCATAGTGCCTACCTTTAGTTGCCAACCACCACGTACACATGGCACGTGGGCTTGCTGATGCTGTTACCGCGGCCTTTAGCGCGCGCAGAAAAACGCTTGAGCGTAGCGCCTTGTTCGACGTAGATGGTTTTAACCTTCAGGTCGTCGATGTCCGCGCCATCGTTATGTTCAGCGTTGGCGATGGCGGACTCAACCACCTTCTTGATGATGCCCGCCGCTTTTTTCTGCGTGAACGTCAAAATGTTCAACGCCTGATCCACTTTTTTACCGCGAATCAAATCAGCGACCAGACGGCCTTTATCGACCGACAGACGAACGCCCCGAAGGGTTGCACGTGTTTCCATGGTCTTGTCCTTATTTCTTCACAACTTTTTTGTCAGCTGGATGACCTTTGAAAGTTCGGGTGAGTGCAAACTCGCCCAACTTGTGGCCAACCATCTGATCGGTGATGTAGACAGGGACGTGTTGCTTGCCGTTATGCACAGCGATGGTCAAGCCGATGAACTCGGGCAGGATCATGGAGCGACGCGACCAGGTCTTGATCGGCTTTTTGTCTTTGTTGGTAACCGCTTTATCAGCTTTGGCTATCAGGTGGTGGTCGACAAAGGGACCTTTTTTAAGTGAACGTGTCATGGCTTAACCTTACTTCTTGCGACGCGAAATAATCATCACTTGCGTGCGCTTGTTGTTGCGGGTACGGTAGCCTTTGGTCAGGTTACCCCATGGATCGACAGGATGGCGACCTTCGCCGGTCTTGCCTTCGCCGCCACCGTGTGGGTGATCGACCGGGTTCATGACGACACCGCGAACGGTTGGACGAATACCCATCCAGCGCTTGACGCCGGCTTTACCGAGGCGACGCAGGCTGTGCTCTTCGTTGGCGACCTCACCAATGGTGGCACGGCATTCGATGTGGATCTTGCGAACTTCGCCAGAGCGCATGCGCACCTGGGCATAAGTGCCTTCACGAGCCAGCAGTGTTGCAGATGTGCCAGCAGAACGTGCAATTTGCGCGCCCTTGCCAATTTGCATCTCGATGCAATGAATCGTTGAGCCCACCGGAATGTTGCGAATGGGCAGGGTGTTGCCAACGCGAATCGGGGCCTCCGAACCACTGACCAGCGTGGCACCCACCTCAAGGCCGCGGGGGGCAATGATGTAAGCGCGCTCGCCGTCGGCGTAGCAGATAAGCGCAATGTGTGCCGTGCGGTTGGGGTCGTACTCAATACGCTCGACCTTGGCCGGAATGGCATCCTTGTTGCGCTTGAAGTCCACCACGCGGTAGTGGTGCTTGTGACCGCCGCCTTTGTGACGAACCGTGATGTGGCCGTTGTTGTTACGACCAGACTTCTGGAACTGAGGCTCCAACAGCGGTGCGTAAGGCTCACCCTTGTGCAGGTGGTCACGCGATATCTTCACCATCCCGCGCATGCCGGGTGATGTGGGTTTCATTTTAATGACAGCCATTACGCAGACTCCCCACCGAGGTTGAGCTCTTGACCGGCTTTGAGCGTGACATAGGCTTTGCGGATGTTGTCGCGACGGCCTACGGACTTACCAAAACGCTTGGTCTTGCCTTTGATGTTCAAAACGGCAACCGATTGAACGTCTACCTTGAACATCAACTGCACTGCGGCCTTGATTTCATACTTGGTAGCGTCTTGCAGCACCTTGAAGGTCACAGCATTGGTTTTGTCAGCAATCATCGTGGCTTTTTCGCTCACGATAGGTGCGACCAGAACCTGCATCAGGCGGCCTTCGTCGAAATTGGATGTTTTGGCGCTCATGCGAACATCTCCTTGAGTTGGTCCATGGCGGCCTTGGTGACCAAAACCTTTTTGTAGTGAACCAGGGACACCGGATCGGCGTAACGGGGCTCAACCACCAGAATGTTCACCAAGTTGCGAGAAGCCAGGTACAAGTTTTCATCCACCACGTCAGCGATGACCAATACCGAGCTCAAGTTCATGGCTTTGAATTTGTCAGCCAAAACCTTGGTTTTGGGCGAGTCCACTGTCAGCGAATCAACCACCGACAGACGGCCTTCGCGCGCCAGCTGGGAAAAGATTGACGCCATACCGGCGCGATACATCTTTTTATTGATTTTTTGCGTGAAGTTCTCATCAGGCATGTTCGGGAAGATACGACCACCGCCGCGCCACAGAGGCGAAGACGTCATACCAGCACGAGCACGACCAGTGCCTTTTTGTTTGAAAGGCTTTTTGGTCGAGTGACGAACCTGTTCACGGTCTTTTTGAGCGCGAGTCCCCTGGCGGGCGTTGGCTTGGAAGGCCACAACCACCTGGTGAATCAGGCTTTCGTTGTATTCACGACCGAATACAGTGTCAGGCACATCCACTTTGGACGAAACCAGACCTTGGTCGTTCAGGAGTTCAACTTGCATCAGTTAGCTCCTTTTGCAGCAGCGACAGGTTTGGCCTTGATCGCGGCACGAACCGTGACAAACCCACCCTTTGAACCGGGCACAGCCCCGCGAATCATCAACAACTGACGAGCTTCGTCAATGCGCACGATGTTCAGGTTTTGTGTGGTTTTGGTGACATCGCCCAAGTGACCCGTCATGCGTTTACCAGGAAACACACGGCCAGGATCCTGCGCCATACCAATTGAGCCGGGCACGTTGTGCGAACGGCTGTTACCGTGCGAGGCGCGCTGCGAGCTCATTTTGTGACGCTTGATGGTGCCGGCAAAGCCTTTACCGATCGATGTGCCTTGCACATCCACCATCTGGCCGACTGCAAACACAGCAGCGGCTGGCACAACAGCGCCCGCAGCATATTGGCCTGCGACGTCAGCCGTCACGCGGAATTCTTTGATGACTTCACCGGCTTCAACGCCTGCTTTCGCAAGGTGGCCAGCGGCCGGCTTGGTCACGCGCGATGCTTTGCGCGAGCCGAATGCAACTTGAAGTGCACTGTAGCCGTCATTTGCTTCGGTTTTAACCTGGGTAACACGGTTGTTAGACACATCAACCACTGTGACAGGAACGGTATCCCCATCATCAGTGAACAGACGCATCATGCCCACCTTGCGACCCAGCAACCCGAGGGAGTTGCTCAGACTCATGATTTTTCTTTCGTAACTTCTACCGCTGCAACTTCAATTGGCTGCAGACGTTTTGATGTAGAAGACAGTTAATAAAACTCCACTCATATTCTTGCAAATTGAGCGAAGCTTTGGATTATAGCGCGCTACCTGCCGGTTTGGCAAGCGGCACGCTACGGGTTCTTTTTAAAGCCGCTTATTGCAGCTTGATTTCCACATCCACGCCAGCAGGCAAGTCGAGCTTCATCAACGCGTCAACGGTTTTGTCCGTTGGGTCAACGATGTCCATCAGGCGCTGGTGGGTTCGGATTTCGAGCTGGTCACGGCTGGTCTTGTTGACGTGCGGTGAACGCAGAATGTCAAAGCGCTTCATGCGGGTTGGCAAAGGCACGGGGCCCTTGACAATCGCGCCAGTGCGCTTGGCAGTGTCAACAATTTCAGCGGCTGACTGGTCGATCAGTTTGTAGTCAAACGCTTTGAGGCGGATGCGGATTTTTTGTTTGGTGGCCATGATGAGTCCTTAATTCCAGATCAAGCCAGAATCTTGGCCACAACACCAGCACCAACGGTCTTGCCACCCTCGCGGATAGCAAAGCGCAGGCCTTCTTCCATCGCGATCGGGTTGATCAGCTTGACCGTGATCGACACGTTGTCGCCTGGCATCACCA
>CAMARI010000144.1 GCA_945860515.1 Polaromonas sp. YR568 | reverse complement strand
GGTGAGGCCGAGGTCAATGAGGTGTGGTTTGACAACGTGCAAGTGCCTGCCAACAACCTGATTGGTGAAGAGAACAAGGGCTGGACGTATGCCAAGCATTTGCTCAGCCACGAACGGACCAATATTGCCGATGTCAACCGCAGCAAGCGTGAGCTGGAGCGGCTGAAAAAAATCGCCAAAGCCGAGGGCGTATGGGACGACACCCGCTTCAGAGACGAAATCGCCAAGCTTGAGGTGGATGTGGTGGCGCTGGAAATGCTGGTTTTGCGGGTTTTGTCGGCTGACAAGTCTGGCAAAAATTCCCTCGACATTGCTGGCTTGCTCAAAATCAAGGGCAGTGAAATTCAGCAACGCTATTCAGAGCTGATGATGCTGGCCGCGGGGCCCTTTGCACTTCCGTTTATTCAAGAAGCCATGGAGGCTGGCTGGCAAGGCGACTACCCCGGCGGTATTTTGGGTAATGCGCCCCTTGCAAGCACTTACCTCAACATGCGTAAAACCACCATTTACGGCGGCAGCAACGAAGTCCAGCGAAATATCGTCGCGCAATTTGTACTTGGTTAATTGGCACAGACCCACAGGAGCTATAACATGGATTTCGATTTCACAGACGAGCAGGAACAACTGCGTGACGCAGTACGCAAGTGGGTTGACAAAGGCTATGACTTCGAACGCCGCCGCAGCATCACCAAAGCGGGTGGCTTTTCCCGCGAAGCTTACGGCGAGATGGCTGAGATGGGCCTGACGGGCCTGTACATCCCCGAGGACGATGGCGGTATGGGCATGGGGCCCACCGAGGGGATGGTGGTGATGGAAGAACTGGGGCGCGGCATGGCTCTGGAACCCTTGAGCCAAACGCTGATCGCCGGCGCTGTGGTGGCGGGCTACGCGCCTGCCGCGCTCAAATCTGAATGGCTGCCCAAAATTGCCAGCGGTGAAAGCTTCGTGGTTTTGGCATATCAGGAGCGCGCAGCCCGCTACAACGCCTCAAAATGCGAGGCAAAAGCGACTTCAGACGAACAAAAATATACGCTGGTAGCTACAAAAAGCATAGTGAGCGGTGGTGATCATGCCGATGCTTTTATGGTCCCGGCAATGCTGAACGGCACCATGGCGCTGTTTCTGGTGGCGCGCACAGCCGCTGGCGTGACCGCCAAAGGCTATGTCACCCAGGACGGCGGTCGCGCCGCAGAAGTGATTTTCAGCCATGCGCCGGCAACATTGATAACGCTCGATGGTCAAGCGGCTCTGGCCCATGCGATTGACATCGGTATTGCCAGCACCTGCGCTGAAGCCATTGGCGTGATGGATAAAACCCTGGCAATCACCGTCGAGTACCTGAACACCCGCAAACAGTTTGGTGTGCTGATCAGCAGCTTTCAGGCCCTGCGTCACCGCGTGGCAGACATGAAAATGCAAATCGAACTGGCCAGGTCCATGAGCTACTACGCAAGTCTGAAACTCAATGCCCCGGCTGCAGAACGCTCGGCTGCTATGGCCAGAGCCAAATACCAGTTGGGTGTGTCGATGCGACAAGTCGGGCAAGAAGCTGTGCAATTGCACGGCGGCATCGGCGTGACAGACGAGTACATCGTGAGCCATTACTTTAAAAAGCTGACACAGCTGGAAATGACATTCGGCGACACGCTTCATCATCTGGGCGAAGTATCAAGCCGCATGCAAGAAACGGCTGGCGTGTTTGCCTGATGCTTCGCCTGGGCAAGTGCGAAGTTTTTCGGCTTCTCAGCCGTGCAAGCGCGAGGTTTTCGGAATGTGCGCCATTAAAAACTCCATCTGGTCTGCCAGAATCCGGCGATTTCGCAGAATGAAGTCTTCCCACAGGCTAGGTACATAGGGTGTGTACAGCAGCGGCATGCCCGCTTGCTCGGGCGTGCGGCTGCTTTTTCGGTGGTTGCAGGCGCGGCAGGCTGTGACCACGTTCATCCAGGTGTCAATGCCCTTTTGTGCAAACGGAATGATGTGTTCGCGGGTCAGGTCTTCTTCATGAAAATGCTGGCCGCAGTAGGCGCAAACATTGCGGTCGCGCACAAAGAGTTTGCTGTTGGTCAGGCCGGGCTTGAGCTCAAACGGGTTGATTTTGGGCACGCCCTTGGTGCCGATGATGCTGTTGACAACGATGATGGACTGCTCACCTGTCATGGCGTTGTGACCGCCATGAAAGGTCGCAACATGCGCACCCATTTCCCAGCGAACCTCATCGGCGGCGTAGTGAAGTACGGCTTCTTCCAGGCTGATCCACGACTGAGGCAGTCCCTGCGCTGATAGCTTCAAGACTTTCAAACCTGACCCCTATTGAAAAAAATGGAAACACGTTGTCACGTTACAGCCAATATACAGGTAAATGATGACACAGCGCCTCTTGGCAATCATTAACCCGCCTTCGCTGCTATTAAAACGATAATTGGGTGATGAAAGTCTTTCGCGGTTACCGCCACCCCCAGCTTGCAAGCGCCTGCGCATTGACGATTGGTAATTTCGATGGCGTGCATCGCGGTCATCAGGCCATGCTGGCGCTGCTTAAAAATGAGGCGCAGCACCGGGGAGTGCCCAGCTGCGTGATGACCTTTGAACCGCATCCGCGCGATTACTTTGCGGCGCTCGCCAAAAAGCCCGAACTCGCCCCGCCTCGCATCGCCACCCTGCGCGACAAGCTCACAGAGCTCGCGGCCTGCGGCATCGACCAGGTCATCGTGCTGCCGTTTGATGCGCGGCTGGCAAGCCAATCCCCTGAAAATTTCATTGATGATGTGCTGGTTCAGGGCTTGGGGGTCAAGTACGTTCTGGTTGGCGACGACTTTCGGTTCGGTGCCAAACGGGCAGGTGGCTACGCGATGCTGGATGCCGCTGGGCAGCGCATCGGTTTTGATGTGGCGCGAATGAATAGTTATGAAGTGCAGAGCACGCGCGTTTCAAGCTCGGCGGTGCGGCAGGCACTGGGGGCAGGCGATATGGTGCAAACAGCCAGTTTGTTGGGCAGGCCTTACAGCATTTCAGGTCATGTCGTGCATGGCCGCAAGTTGGGCCGTGATTTGGGCTTTCGCACGCTGAATTTGCGCTTTTCTCACTGGAACCCGGCCGCCAGCGGCATCTTTGCAGTACAAGTCTTTGGCCTGGGGCCCAAGCCACTGATTGGCGTGGCCAATCTGGGCATACGCCCGTCGATAGACGCCAACGACGTGAACGGCGGGCGTGTACTGCTGGAGACCTACTGCCTGGACTGGCCCGACACGCTGGGCAAAGAAGGTGGGTACGGTAAAATCGTGCGTGTGGAACTGCTGCACAAATTGCATGAAGAATTGAAATACGACGGTCTGGATGCGCTTAAAACAGGTATTGCGAAGGACTGCGGTGACGCACGTGAGTTTTTTGCCAACATGCACAACCAGTGCGTCCGTCAAACCACGCGCGACCGAATTTAGACGATCCACCCATGCGGGTTAGGCCCGTCACTTTTCGTCTCTCTCCCAGATTCCCGGATTGCGGACCCAGTCCGCAATGACACCTCAAGCGATTGCCATGACCGATACAACACCAGACACGACAAAGACCGACTACCGCAGCACGCTGAACCTGCCCGACACGCCTTTTCCGATGCGCGGCGATTTGCCAAAGCGCGAGGCGGGCTGGGTCAAGGGTTGGGAAGACCAGGGCATTTATAAAAAGCTTCGCATCGCCCGTGCTGGCGCGGTCAAGTTTGTGCTGCATGACGGCCCGCCGTATGCCAACGGCAAGATACATATTGGTCACGCGGTCAATAAAATCTTGAAAGACATGATCGTCAAGGCGCGCCAGCTCAAGGGCCTGGACGCGATCTACGTGCCGGGCTGGGACTGCCATGGTTTGCCGATTGAAAACGCGATTGAAAAGTTGCATGGCCGCAATCTCTCAAGAGATGAAGTCCAGGCCAAAAGCCGCGCCTTTGCTACAGAACAAATAGTCGGCCAGTTGGAAGACTTCAAACGGCTGGGCGTTCTTGGGGAATGGGACAACCCTTACCGCACGATGGACTATGCCAACGAGGCCAACGAGATACGTGCCCTCAAACGCATCATGGAGCGCGGATTTGTGTACCGGGGCTTGAAGCCGGTCTATTGGTGTTTTGACTGCGGCTCGTCGCTGGCTGAGTTTGAGATTGAATATGCCGACAAGAAATCACAAACGCTGGACGTGGGTTTTAAAAGCGCCGAGCCCGACAAGCTGGCCGCTGCGTTTGGCCTGAAGCATCTCAGCAAAGACGCGTTCGCCGTCATCTGGACCACCACCGCCTGGACGATTCCTGCCAACCAGGCGCTGAACCTGAATCCGGAACTCACCTACGCGCTGGTGGACACCGAACGCGGCATCTTGATGCTGGCTGAGTCGCTGGTTGACAAGTGCCTGGAGCGTTACCAGCTCACCGGCCAGGTGATCGCCACCACCCAGGGTAAAAACCTTGATTTGCTCAAGTTCATGCATCCGTTTTATGAGGTCAATGAGGGCTACCGGCGCTTGAGCCCGGTCTTTCTGGCCGACTACGCAACCGCCGATGATGGCACGGGTATCGTGCATTCGTCACCGGCTTATGGCGTCGAAGACTTCAACTCCTGCGTTGCCAATGGGATTGCGACCGACGACATCCTGAACCCGGTGCAAGGCAACGGCCGCTATGTCGATGAGCTGCCACTGTTTGGCGGCTTGAACATCTGGAAGGCGGCGCCGTTGGTGATTGACAAACTGCGCGAACACGGCCGCTTGTTTGCCACCGTCAACATCGAGCACAGCTACCCGCATTGCTGGCGGCATAAAACGCCCGTTATCTACCGCGCAGCCGCACAGTGGTTTGTGCGCATGGACGAAGGTGAAGGCGTTTTCACCAAAGACAAAGCGTCTAAAACCTTGCGCCAGCTGGCACTCCATGCGATTGAGCAAACCAGGTTTTACCCCGAAAACGGTCAAGGCCGTCTGCGCGACATGATTGCTGGCCGGCCCGACTGGTGCGTCAGCCGCCAGCGCAACTGGGGCGTGCCGCTGCCGTTTTTCATTCATACCGCGACAGGCGAGCTGCACCCGCGCACCATGGAAATCATGGACCTGGCTGCCAGCATGGTCGAAGCAGGTGGTGTGGAGGCTTGGAGCAAGGCCACCAGCGAATCCATCATCGGCGTAGATGGAGAACATGGCGCTCCCAACTACCTCAAAAGTACCGACATCCTGGACGTCTGGTTTGACTCCGGCACCACGCATGACCACGTCCTCAAACACAGCCACGCCGCGCAATCGACCTGGCCCGCTGATTTGTACCTGGAAGGCCACGACCAGCACCGGGGCTGGTTCCATTCCTCATTGCTCACCTCCTGTGCCATGTATGACCGAGCACCCTACAAAGGCCTGCTGACGCACGGCTTCACGGTTGACGGCAAGGGCCGCAAGATGAGCAAGAGCGAAGGCAATGTGGTGGCGCCGCAAGAGGTCTCGGGCAAGCTGGGCGCTGAGATCATTCGCCTGTGGTGCGCCTCCACCGACTACTCGGGCGACCTTGGCATTGACGAAAAAATCCTGGCGCGAGTGGTCGACAGCTACCGCCGCATCCGCAACACGCTGCGTTTTTTGATGGCCAACGTCAGCGACTTTGACCCCATAAAACACGCTGTACCGTTTGACGAGCTGCTGGAGATTGACCGCTACGCCTTAAGCCGTGCTGCTCAATTGCAAGCCGACATACTGGGGAACTATGAGGCGTATGAATTTCAGCCCGTCGTGTCCAAGCTGCAAATTTATTGCAGTGAAGACTTGGGCTCGTTCTACCTCGACATTCTGAAAGACCGGCTGTACACCACCGCTCCTGGCTCGCACGCCCGCCGTAGCGCGCAAACCGCTTTGCACCAAATCACCCACGCCATGCTGCGCTGGATGGCGCCCTTTTTAAGCTTCACCGCAGAAGAGGCGTGGGCAAGCTTTGGCGCGTCCGAGTCGATTTTCTTGGAGACCTATGTCGACTTTAAACCGCAAGATGATGCACTGCTGGCCAAGTGGTCGCGTATCTGGGAAATTCGTGACGCAGTGAACAAAGACATTGAAACGCTGCGCGCCGATGGCAAAGTTGGCTCGTCGCTTCAGGCGGAGGTGACGCTGGAAGTCAATGCCGATGACCACGCACTGTTAGCAAGCCTGCGCGAAGATCTGAAATTCGTATTCATCATATCCGCTATGACTTTAGTAGCTACTAGTTCCTATAAAACATCGGTTTCAGCCAGTTTAAATACCAAATGCGAACGCTGCTGGCACTATGTTGAAGATATCGGTGTGGACCCGGCTCACCCGACCATTTGCGGTCGCTGCACCAGCAACTTGTACGGTGAAGGCGAAACCAGGAACTTTGCATAAATGGCCAAAACCACTTTCACCAAATCATCCAGCGGCATGCTGCCATGGCTCGGGCTGGCGCTGTTGATCTTGATGGCAGACCAGTTCACCAAGGTGTTGATCGTGGGCTACTACCAGCTGGGTGACGCGACTTATGTGACGCGCTTTTTCAACGTCGTTCGGGTTCACAACAGCGGCGCTGCGTTTTCTTTTCTGGCCAATGCGGGCGGCTGGCAGCGATGGTTGTTCACTGGCATTGGTATCGCAGCGGCGTTTTTCATTGTGTGGATGTTGAAATCACACGCGGGGCAAAAGCTGTTTTCTTTCGCGCTGGCCTGTATTTTGGGCGGCGCCATCGGCAACGTGATCGACCGCTCGTTGTACGGTTATGTGGTGGATTTTCTCGATTTTCATTACGCTGGCTGGCACTTTCCAGCCTTCAATATTGCCGACAGCGCCATCAGCATCGGCGCTGTTTGTTTGATTCTTGACGAGTTGCTGCGGGTTCGCCGAAGCCGCTGAATCGCTGGGCCTCTGAACCTTTGAATCTCTGAACCGGTCACAGCAGTTTCATCAGGGACGCCATGATCAGTGAGGCCTCCAGCGTGAACTCGCCGCGCTCCATGCCTGCCAGCAGGTGGGCCTGATCGATCAACGCAAACTGAGCCACTTCACCGTCCTGGTTGATGGGCATCAAACCATCAGGTAGGGTGGCCACGTACCATTCGATGAACTCTTGCATGTAGCCCGCAGCACCATCGCTGGAAGGGCGGCAGTTGCTCTGGCGGCCCCCGTAGCGCAAATTCTTCAGGTCGGCAATATTCAATCCGGCCTCTTCCCAGGTTTCCCGCTCAAGCGCGGTTTCAACCGTGTCAACGCTGCTCACCATGCCGCCCATCAGGGTGTCCCATTTGCCCGGGTCATTTGGCTTGTCAAAGGCACGCTGCTGCACCCA
>CAMARI010000143.1 GCA_945860515.1 Polaromonas sp. YR568 | reverse complement strand
TTTATCGCCTAAATGAGCGCTTGCTAGCCGTCATACCCATGGGTAAAGCCGAGCTTGCACAACCATTGCCCCCTACTTAAACTGCTCTTTTTCAGACTTCGCATCAAGGAACAGCCCATGTCATTTGCTTTTATCGGTCGTCGTCATCACTTGGCCCTGGCCGTTGCAGGCGGTCTGCTGGCCGCCTGCGGCATGCTGACAGCCCATGCCCAAACCTGGCCCAGCAAACCGCTGCGCATCGTGGTGCCTTACCCTGCTGGCGGCGGCATTGACGTGATGTCGCGCCTGGTTGGCCAGCAGCTCAGC
Organism: Polaromonas sp. YR568; assembly: GCA_945860515.1. Lineage (GTDB taxonomy): Bacteria > Pseudomonadota > Gammaproteobacteria > Burkholderiales > Burkholderiaceae_C > Polaromonas. The sequence goes on along the minus strand of CAMARI010000143.1, from coordinate 7,065 downwards.
CAGCGCCTGGGCCAAGCCGTGGTGATTGACAACCGGCCCGGTGCGGGCACAGTGTTGGCGGCTGAAATTGTGGCCAAGGCCCCGGCTGATGGCTACACGCTGATGATGACCACCGACTCGACCGTCACCATCAACCAGCACCTGTACACCAAGCTGCCGTACGACCCGGTCAAGGACTTTGCGCCAGTCACGCAACTGGTGCTGCTCAACCAGTTGCTGCTGGCCAACCCGGCCTTGCCTGCCAACAATTTAAAAGAGCTGGTGACCTACGCCAAGGCCAATCCGGGCAAGCTGAACTACGCGTCTTACGGCAGCGGCAGCCAGCCGCACCTGGCGATGGAAATGCTGAAAAGCCAGTCCGGCATCGACATTGTGCATGTGCCGTACAAAGGCATTCCGCAAGCTGTGCCAGCCGCGCTGGCGGGCGAGGTGCAAATGACGTTTTCAGGTGTGGCCTCGTCGCAGGCGCACATCAAGGCGGGTAAATTGAAGGCGCTGGCGGTAGGCGGCAAGACCCGCCTGGCGCTGCTGCCCGATGTACCCACCTTCACGGAGTCAGGCTTCCCGGATGTGCCGTCGAATGCCTGGTTTGGCCTGTTTGTGCCCGCAGCCACGCCACGCGACATCGTGCTCAAGCTGCATGCCGAGGTCACCCGCATCCTGAAAGACCCGGAGTTCATACAAAAAGAAATCACCGCCAAGGGCTACGAGCTGGTGGCCAGCACGCCTGAAGAGTTCGCCACGTTTTTAGCGGCTGACAGCGTGCGCAATGCGCGTGCCGTGAAAATCTCTGGCGCGAAAGTTGAGTAGTTTTGAGTGACGCTTTGATCTGGCGCGGCTACACCCAGGCCGAGCTGGACCGCCAGTACAACAGCCGGGGCACCGTGCCCGACGTGTCGCTGTACCTGAACGACTACGCCGCCCGTACCAGCCAAGCCAAGACGCAACTGCGTTGTATCGACAACCTGCGCTACGGCGACCAAGCCGATAAGCTGCTTGACATCTACCCCGCCAGCCAGTCCAACGCCCCCGTCATGGTCTACCTGCACGGCGGCGACTGGCGCACCCTGAGCAAAGAAGACAGCGGCTTTGCAGCTCCCGCCTTTGTAGCGCGGGGTGCCATGCTGGTGGTGCTCGACTTCACCCTGGTGCCGCACACCACCCTGCCCGCCATGGGCGAGCAAGTCCGCAAGGCGCTGCTGTGGCTGCACAAGAACGTCGCAAGCTATGGAGGTGACCCGCAGCGCATCCACATCGCCGGGCATTCGTCGGGCGCCAACCTGGTCGGCCAGCTGCTGCTGACGGCACCTGCTGGCCAGATCAAAAGCGCGGTCTTCATCAGCGGCCTGGGTGACCTGGAGCCGGTGCGCCTGTCGTTTCGTAATGAAAAACTGCACCTGACCCCCGAAGTTGCCGCGCAGGTGTCGCTGCTCAAACACCAGCCGGGCCGCATCTGCCCCATGCTGGTGGCGGTGGGCCAGAATGAAACTGAAGACTACCGCCGCCAAAGCCGTGACGTTGCCGACCACTGGCGCGCACAAGGCAACGCCTGCGAGCTGTTTGAGCTGCCCGGCAGACACCACTTTGACGCCGTGCTGGAGTGGGCAGACCCGAAAAGCGCGCTGTTCAGGGCCAACTGCGCGCTGATGGGGCTGTAGTGACCAGAGGCGGCCTGTTTTGGGCTTTTTTAGGAGCCAAATTGGCCTTAAAGCCAATGAATATATGCACAAGCAGCTATTAATAAAATAGCAATTAAAGCAGCACAAGCTGCCCGTCAAGCCCAAGCACCAAAACCAAGCAGCCCCTGCACCGCAACCAAACCTGTGTTTTGGTTGTGCGCTGTTTTGGGTGCCATCTGCCACATACGCACACTTATTTTTACCCATGAAATTAGCCAAACGACAGACTCGGCCTGGCCCACTTTATGCATAGCTAAAGTGACAACCAAATACAACCAAACAGAATAGTTGACATATTTGGTTGATGATGGTTGAATCAAGTCATCGTTATCAAACCAGCCCCTGATTTTTTAAGGAACACAGATGACAAACGCTGTTGCCGAGCAAGTTGCTCCATCCACATCCCTCAGCCGGGACGACGAACTCAAGGCCATGTATTCGCAGATCAATGCGAAGAACATGTTTCCGTTTTGGGCCAAGCGCTCTGATGTGGAGCACGATGAGATCAAGCAGCTGATGGAAGGTGTCAAAGCCGTGCCATTTCATTGGAGCTACAAGCGTGACCTGGAGCCGCTGATTCAGCAATCGGCCCGGCTGATTAACCATGCAGACTCTGACCGCCGTTCGCTGATTCTGGTCAACCCGGGCCTCAAGCCCAAGCGTGCCACCGTCACCACGCTGTACACCGCTTACCGCCTGAACGACCCTAACGAGGTGATGCCGCCGCACCGACACACCGCCAGCGCGATTCGCCTGGGCTTGACGGGACAACAAAACTTTACGGGCGTTGAAGGTGAAGACATTGTGTTTGGCCATGGCGACATGGTGCTGACCCCGCGTGACACCTGGCACAACCACGGCAACAAGGGTTCTGAGCCCGCCATCAACCTGTCGGTGCTGGACTACCCGCTGGTCGAAACGCTGAACGCCTTGCAGTTTGAGCATGACTACAAGGAAGACGGCAAGATCAAAAAGCAGCAGACAGCACGTTTCACGCCCGACTACTCGGCACGCATGTACGGTGCGGGCGGCATGACACCGCGCTTTGTGGACCACCGCCGGGGCGGCGGTGATTCGTCGCCCATGTACGTCTACCGCTACGAGGCCATGCGCGAGTACCTGGAGCGCAACCGCGACTGGGACGGCAACCCCTACGAGGGCCTGTCGGTGGAATACACGCACCCGATTCGCGGCGGCCCGGTCTACAAGACCATGACGTTTTTCATGCAGATGCTGCGGCCCGGTGAACGCACGCTGCCGCTCAAGCAAACTGCCAGTCTGCTGGTGTCGCCACTTGAAGGTCAGGGCCAGTGCATTGTCGATGGCGAGGTATTTAACTTCGAGGCATTTGACACCGTGGCCGTGCCCGGCAACGGCTGGATGGAGCTGGTCAACACCAGCGCCACCGAGCCTGTGATTTTGTTTATTGCCAGTGATGAAAACGCGCTCGATGCGTTTGGCCTGCTGCAGCGCTTTGGTAAAACCGCTGGCGGCGATCTCGTCCGCCTGGTCTGAGGCTACCCGTTGGCCCGCGCCCACAACACCCGTTTGCTCAGCCATGTCGACTGCCCCGGTGGCGGTCAGGTCTGGGTAGACAAAAATATCATGTATGTCTCGCACATGCGTCCGCCAGATGGTACGTCCATCTATGACGTGTCAGACCCGCTGCACCCCCAGTTTTTATTCAAGATGGATGTGCCCATGGGCTGGCACTCGCACAAGGTGCGCGCGCAAGACGGCATCATGATCGTCAACTACGAAAAGTTTCGTGACGGCGCCCCCGAGTTTGGCGGTGGGCTGGGCATCTTTGACGTGTCAAAACCAGGCGCGCCGAAGCTCATCAACAAGTGGCAAGTCAGCACCACAGGCAGCGGCGGTGTACACCGCTTCAGTTTTGATGGTCGCTATGCCTACATTTCCCCTACCGCAGACGGCTATGTCGGCAACATCATGAAGATTTTGGACCTGGCCAACCCGGCGCAGCCCGAAGAGGTGTGCAGCTGGTGGATTCCTGGTCAGCATGTGGCGGGTGGCGAGGCCTACCCGTGGGACGACTTTGTCACGCCGCGCTGCCACCACCCGCTGCGCCTGGGCGACCGCTTGTACGTGTCGTACTGGCATCACGGGTTTTTCATTCTGGACATTGCAGACATGTCCAAGCCCAAGCTGATCTCAAGCGTTAACAGCAGCCCGGCGCACCCGCACCCCACGCACACGGCACTGCCGATCCCGTGGCTGCTGAAGGAGCGCAACATTTTGCTGGTGGCCGATGAAGACGTGGCCAAGCTGCGGCCCAGCGCACCGGCCTTCACCTGGATTTACGACATCACCGATGAGCGCCAGCCGATGCCGATTTCCACCTTTCAGGTCGAAGGCATTGATGTGGATGGCAGGCCGCAAGACGCCATGACAGGCTGCCACCAGCCGTCAGAGAAGTTCTTCAACAACATCATCCCGTTTGCCTGGTTTGCGCAGGGCCTGCGCTTGCTGGACATTTCAGACCCGTTCAAACCCAAAGAGGTGGGCTTTTATGAGCCCGATGTGCCCGCAGGTTGCCAGGGCGTGTCGTCGAATGACGTGACCATGGACGAACGCGGCATCGTGTACCTGCTGGACAGGCAACAGGGGCTGGACATCATTGAATGCTTTCCAAAATAAACACAGACAACACGTTATGAGCAACACCCAAGTACAAGTCTTTGGCAAGAAAAATCCCAACCTGCCCTTTCACCCGGCGGTGCGGGCGGGCGACTTTGTGTTTTTGTCAGGCCAGGTAGCCAAAGACGAAGACGGCAACATGGTCAGTGGCACGATTGAGCTGGAGACACACGCCACCCTCAAGTGCTGCCAGCGCATCCTGGCGCTGGCGGGCTGCACCTTGGACGATGTTGTCAAAGCGACGATTTTTCTGGAAGACGCACGCGACTTTGGTCGCTACAACGGCGTGTTCAAAGAATACTTTCCTGAAGGGCGGCTGGCACGCACCACGGTAGAAGCACGCGCCGCCATCACCACCCGGATTGAAATTGAAATGACCGCCTACAAACCCCTCACTGCATAAAGGACACAACATGTACAAACTACTCGGCCGCGCCACATCAGGCAATGTTCAAAAAGTCATTTTTCTGTTCAAAGAACTGGGCACACCGTTTGAACGTGTGGACTACGGTCGCCAATTTGAAAACACCACCACGCCCGAATACCTGGCGATGAACCCGACACAAAAAGTGCCGACGCTGGTCGATGGTGATGTGTCGATCTGGGAGTCCCACACCATCTTGCGCTACGTGGCCGCCAAAGAAAAGTCGGGCTTGATACCGACAGAACTGGCTGCACGCACGCAGGTTGAGCGCTGGATGGACTGGATGCTGGCTGCGCTCAACGCGCCCTATCTGGGCGGCTTTAAAGATGCCAAAAAACCCGAGGCTGAGCGTGCTCCTGACACGGTCAAAAACCTGGTGACAGAGCTCGCCATCCTTGAGCAGCAACTGGCTAAAACGCCCTGGGTGGCGGGCGCTGATTTCAGCCTGGCCGACATTGCGCTGGGCCCCGTCGTTGCGCGCTGCGTGGCTTTCCCCTTCAACATGCCCGCCATGCCGCACATTGCTGCGTGGCTGGCCAAACTCAACGCACGCCCGGCATTTGTTGCGGCGACTGCGGCATAACAGGCTCGCTCCAGCATGCCTTTGGACACTCCTCAAGCTGACGCAGCGCCACACATTTGGGCGCGCGGCGTGTCGGTTGACTTTGCCCACGCCGGGCAAACCACCCGCGTGCTGCACAACATTGATCTGTCGATTCCGCGTGGCGGCTTTGTCTCGCTGATTGGGCCTTCAGGCTGTGGCAAAAGCACGCTGCTCAAAGTGCTGGCCGGGCTGCTGCAACCGGCTGCGGGGCAGGTGCAGGTTGCAGGCGTATCGCCCGGTGAAGCCGCGCGCCAGCGCCGCATTGGCTTGGTGTTTCAAGAGGCCACCCTGATGCCCTGGAAGAACGCGCTTGACAACGTCAAGGTGCTGATGGAAGTCGCCTATAAAGACCGCAGCAAAGACGAGATTACCCAGCGCGCCACAGACATGCTGCGCCTGGTGGGGCTGGAGAAAGCCGCCCTCAAACGCCCCTCGCAATTGTCGGGTGGCATGCGCCAGCGGGTGTCGGTTGCCAGGGCGTTGGCGATGGACCCTGAAGTGCTGATGATGGACGAGCCCTTTGGCGCGCTCGACGCCATCACGCGCGAAGAAATGAGCGAATTTTTACTGGAAATATGGCAGCGCACAGGCAAGACGATTGTGTTTGTCACGCACTCGATTGACGAGGCGGTGTTTTTGTCAAAACAGGTGCATGTGATGGGTACCGGCCCAGCCCGCATCATTGAATCCATTCCGATTGACTTGCCTTACCCGAGGGTTGAAGAAACCTATTCATTGCCTGCCTTTGCCACGGCCTCAGGGCGTCTGCGCAGATTGCTGAAAGAAGGCCACGGACTGAAAGCTGCATCATGAGCCAAACCACTGCCACAAGCCCGGCGGTCAACGCCGGGCAGCCAAGTCCATCAACAACAGTCGGCGGCCATGTGCGGCACGCGCTGGTCAGCGTGTATCCGGCCATCGTGCTGTCCCTCGTCGTGCTGGTGCTGTGGGAATCGATCTCGCGGATTTTCAAGCTGCCGCAGTTTGTGTTGCCCGCGCCATCTGCCATCGGCCACATTTTGCTGACGCGGCAGGCATCTTTGTCGCAGGCCATGTGGGTGACTGCTGAAGAAATTTTGTACGGCTTTTTGCTGTCAACCGTCGTGGGTGTGCTGATTGCCGTGTTGATTGCGCGGTTTGAGCGTGTGGGCCGTGCCATTTACCCGCTGATGGTGCTGTTTCAAAACGTGCCCAAAATTGCCTTGGCACCGCTGTTTATTCTGTGGTTTGGTTACGACCTCGCGCCCAAAATTTTGCTGATCGTGGTGATGGCGTTTTTCCCTGTGGCGCTCAACATGCTGGTGGGCTTGCAGTCGGCAGACCCGAACCTGGTCACGCTGATGCGCACCGTGGGCGCTAGCCGCACCGAGATTTTGTGGCGGGTGCAAATCCCGCACTCGCTGCCGTCGCTGATGTCGGGCATCAAGATTGCCATCACGCTAAGCGTGATTGGTGCCATCGTCGGCGAGTTTGCCGGTGCGTCTGCCGGGCTGGGTTACATGATTCAGTTCGCGTCAAACCAGATGGAGGCAGCGCTGGTGTTTGCGGCGCTGATTCAAATCTCTTTATTGGGCATGTTCTTTTACTACGCGATTGAATTTATCGAGTGGAAATACATCTCCTGGGCGCCCAAGCTGTGAATGAATTTGTGAGTGAAATTGAGAGTGTCGTGTCTGTTTTTTCCCTACCTATCCTGAAAG
>CAMARI010000142.1 GCA_945860515.1 Polaromonas sp. YR568 | reverse complement strand
AGCAGGCCCAATGTTCAGTTTCTTCAAGAAAAAATCTCCCGCCCTTGCGGCAGCCACCCTTTCCAAGCCCGAGCAAAGCCTGATTGGCAGCGCACTTGTGACACCGCTGGACATTGAGGCCATTGTCGCCGCCTCAGAGCTTGCACCGCAGCGCCAGCGCTGGCTGGAAAAGTTGTCATCCGGTTTGCGCAAAACCGGTTCCAGCATTTCAGGCGTTTTCACCGGCACGCAAATCGACGATGCGCTGTATGAAAACCTTGAATCCGCCCTGCTGATGGCCGATACCGGGGTCAAAGCCACAGAATATTTGCTGGCTGACGTCAAACGCCGGGTCGCCGCCAGCGGTGTGACCAACCCGGTTGCGGTCAAAAATATTTTGACCGAGGCCCTCAGCCAGTTGTTAAAACCGCTGGAACAAGCCCTGGTGATTGGCCAGCACAGCCCGACCGTCATCATGGTGGCCGGGGTCAACGGCGCGGGCAAAACCACATCCATCGGCAAGCTGACCAAACACCTGGCCACGGGCGGTGCATCGGTGCTGCTGGCTGCTGCCGACACCTTCAGGGCCGCTGCGCGTGAGCAACTCAGCGTCTGGGCTGACCGCAACACGGTCGAGATCATCAGCAAGGAAGGCGGCGACCCGGCTGCGGTGGCTTTTGATGCGGTAACGGCCGGCAAGGCGCGCGGCAAAGAGGTGGTGCTGGTGGACACCGCAGGCCGCCTGCCGACGCAGCTGCACCTGATGGAAGAACTGAAAAAGATCAAGCGCGTGGTGCAGAAAGCCGATGCCACGGCACCGCATGAAGTGCTGCTGGTCATCGATGGCAACACCGGGCAAAACGCGCTGGCACAAGTCAAGGCTTTTGACGAAGCGCTGCAACTCACCGGCCTGGTCGTGACCAAACTCGATGGCACAGCCAAAGGCGGCGTGCTGGCGGCAATAGCCTTGTGGGCGCAAGAGCGACAAGCAGCGACCCCCACGCTTCGGCCTGTGCCGGTTTACTTCATTGGCGTGGGCGAGAAGCTGGAAGACCTGGAAACCTTCCATGCGCGGGAATTCGCGCAGGCTCTTTTGAGCTGATTTTTTCAGCTGATTTTTTCAGCTGATTTTTAGAATCAAGCCGCCAGCAGCATGCCTTTGGCTTCAATAAAAGCCACCACATCGGCCAGCCCCGCATTGGTTTTTAAATTGGTCATGACAAACGGCTTGAGGCCCTTGGCCGTGGTGCGCATGCGTATCGTGTCAACTTCCATCACTTTCAAGTCGGCCCCTACGTAAGGCGCCAGGTCGGTTTTGTTGATAACAAACAAGTCGCTTTTGGTGATGCCGGGGCCGCCCTTGCGGGGGATTTTTTCACCGGCCGCCACATCAATCACGTAGATCGTCAAATCGCTGAGCTCGGGGCTGAAGGTGGCGGCCAGGTTGTCGCCGCCGGATTCGACAAACACCACATCGGCGTTGGGAAAGTCCACCAGCATGCGGTCAATGGCCTCTAAATTGATCGACGCGTCCTCCCGAATCGCGGTGTGCGGGCAGCCGCCCGTTTCTACACCCATGATGCGGTCAGCATCGAGCGCGCCGCTGACGGTGAGGATGCGCTGGTCTTCCTTGGTGTAGATGTCGTTGGTGATCGCCACCAGGTCGTACTTGGCTTTCATGGCCTTGCACAGCATCTCCAGCAAGGTGGTTTTGCCGGAGCCGACTGGCCCGCCAATGCCAACGCGTAGGGGGGGCAGTTTTTTGGTGCGATTGGCGATGTGGTGCAGAGATGACATAGGAGGTGGCGTGTTGTTCATGATCGAAACAATCTTGAGTATTGGGTTTCGTGTTGCGACGACAGTATCGCCAGCATCGGTGAAAAAGCCTGGCGTTCATCTTCGGGCAAAACGATGGCGGTTTGCACAGCTGCGGGTATGGCCTGGCTGACGCGAGCCAGTATGCGTTGGCCCGTCGTTTGACCCAGCGGCACAGACTTGATGGCCGCTTGCACCATGTTTTCAGCCCAACCAAAAGCGTAAGTCAACAGGCAGTCGCGTACCGACGCTCCGGTCTGCGCCGCAGCCAGCGCAAAAGCCACCGGATACGTGGGCGGCAATTGTTCGCAGTGGGCAAGCTGCGCTGCATCCACACCGTCATGGTGGCGCAGCCAGCTGCACAGCGAGCGGCCCATCTGCTCGGCCTGCGCGCGCAGTTCGCTGGTCTCGCGGGTTTGCAGCAGCCAGTCATTGAGCTGGCTGACTCGCATGAGCTGACCCGCGCGCCAGGCAGGAATCGCCTGCACCATCACCGCCAGATCGCCACGCGCCAAAGTCAGTTGAAGCTGGTCACACAGCCAGTTGCTGATCCATTCAGCTGAGGCACTATTTGCTATGCTTTCAGGAGCTTCTTGCTCACGTGAAATAAGCGCCTCAAGGCCTTCTGAGTATGAAAACCCGCCGACAGGTAGCGCTGGCGAGGCCAACCAGATGAGTTGCAGCAGGCTGGCCGGCGCTAATTCTGCAGGTGCGGCAGTGGCTGTGGCTGCGGTTTGCACAGCGTGCAAGTCAGTGGTGATGACCGTGTCCGCTATCGTGGTCGTGACCGTGGTTGTGGTCGTGTCCATGATTGCAATCTGGGCCGTGCACATGTGGTTTGGTGACCGCCGGAATCGATGCTTTGGCTGGGGCGTCGTGCGAATGCCCGCCTGCGCTGTAGGCGCCACCTTCAGGCTCAAACGCTTCGCTGACCTCATGGACGATCAAATGCATAGCCCGCAGCAAATCGGCCAGCACATGGTCAGGCTCGATTTTCAAATGGTCAGGTTTGAGTTCAATCGGCACATGCCGGTTGCCCAGGTGATACGCAGCGCGGGTCAAATCAAAAGGCGAACCATGCGATGCGCAAGCCGTGATGCGGAGCACGTCTTGCGGCGCTGCGATGACTTTGACCATGCTGCCGTCTTCAGCCACCAGCACATCGCCGCCGCGAACCAGCGTGCCGCGTGGCAAGAAAATGCCTAACTGGCGACCCAGCGAGTCGACACCATCAAAACGGCTTTTCTGGCGCGTGTCCCAGTCCAGCTCTATGGAAGAGGCGCGTTTGACAAGCACTGGCGCCAAGCCTGTGGCTTGGGAAATAATTTTGGAAATCTGTAGCATGGAATCTTTCAAAACAAAAAGTAGCGCTGCGCCATTGGCAAACTGCTTGCAGGCTCGCAGGTCAGCAACTGCCCATCGGCCCGCACTGCATAGGTTTGGGCGTCGATTTCCATATGGGGCAAATAGGCGTTGTGAATCATGTGCTGCTTGCGCACGCCGCGTATGTTTTTGACGGCGCTCAAACCTTTGGCCAGACCGAACTTGTCTTTGATGCCCGCAGCAAGACCGGCTTGAGAAACGAAGGTCAACGAACCTTTGGCGACGGCACCACCAAAAGCGCCAAACATCGGGCGGTAATGCACCGGCTGCGGGGTGGGGATGGATGCGTTTGGGTCGCCCATCGCGGCCATGGCGATGAAGCCGCCTTTTAAAATTACAGCCGGTTTGATACCGAAAAATGCGGGTTTCCAGACCACCAGATCAGCCCATTTGCCGACTTCAATCGAGCCGACTTCATGCGAAATGCCGTGCGCAATGGCCGGGTTGATGGTGTATTTGCTGATGTAGCGCTTGACGCGGAAGTTGTCGTGGCGGTCGGTATCCCCGTCGAGCTTGCCGCGTTGCTGTTTCATCTTGTGGGCGGCCTGCCAGGTGCGAATGATGACCTCGCCCACGCGGCCCATGGCCTGGCTGTCAGAGCTCATCATGCTGATCGCACCCATGTCATGCAGCACGTCTTCTGCGGCAATGGTTTCTTTGCGGATTCGGCTTTCGGCAAAGGCCAGGTCTTCCGCGATGCTGGCGTCCAGGTGGTGGCACACCATCAGCATGTCAACGTGTTCGTCAAGCGTGTTGACGGTGTAGGGCATGGTCGGGTTGGTCGAGCTCGGCAAAAAGTTGGCCTGCCCCACCACCTTCAAAATGTCGGGCGCATGGCCACCGCCGGCACCTTCGGTGTGAAAGGCGCACAGCCCGCGGCCTTTGGTCGCAGCAATGGTATTTTCAACAAAGCCCGACTCGTTGAGGGTGTCGCTGTGAATCGCCACCTGCGTGTCTGTGGCATCCGCCACATCCAGGCAGTTGCTGATGGCGGCGGGCGTGGTGCCCCAATCTTCATGGAGTTTCAAGCCAATCACGCCAGCATTGATTTGCTCGTGCAAGGCAGCTGGCAGACTGGCGTTGCCCTTGCCCAGAAAGCCCAGGTTCATGGCAAAGCCATCTGCCGCTTGCAGCATGCGCTCAATGTTCCACGGGCCGGGCGTACAGGTGGTAGCAAAGGTGCCGGTGGCCGGCCCGGTACCGCCGCCCATCATGGTGGTCACACCACTGGCCAGCGCTTCGTCAAGTTGCTGCGGGCAGATAAAGTGAATGTGCGAATCAATGCCGCCTGCGGTGACGATCATGCCCTCGCAACTGATGACTTCCGTGCCGGGGCCGATGATGATGTCGACACCGGGCTGCACGTCGGGGTTGCCGGCTTTGCCAATCGCGGCAATGCGCCCCGCCCTCAAACCGATATCGGCCTTGACGATGCCCCAGTGGTCAATGATCAGGGCATTGGTCATCACGGTGTCCACAGCGCCTTCTTTGTTCGTGCGTTGCGACTGCGCCATGCCGTCACGGATGGTTTTGCCACCGCCAAACTTGACTTCTTCGCCGTAGCTGCCGGCTCTGAGCGTGTAGTCAGCTTCGACTTCGATCATCAGGTCGGTATCCGCCAACCGCAGCCGGTCGCCCACAGTAGGGCCAAACATTTCAGCGTAGGCGCGTCTGCCAATGGTTGCCATTTAAAGCGCTCCCTGTATTAATCCGCGGAAACCATAAATCTTGCGTTCACCGGCAAAGTCCACCAGTTCCACCGTACGCTGCTGGCCGGGCTCAAAGCGCACCGCTGTGCCAGATGCGATGTTCAGCCGCATGCCGCGCGCTGTATCCCGTTCAAAGCTGAGCGCTGCATTTGTCTCGGCAAAGTGGTAATGGGAGCCGACCTGTATGGGCCGGTCGGATGTGTTTTGCACCACCACGGTCGCGGTGCGCCTGCCTGCGTTTAACACGTGGTCTGGGCCGTCGGTTACCAATTCACCTGGAGTCATGGCGCTTTTACTTTCGTGAGAACCAGATCGCCACGGCAACCAGGGTGGCTACGGCAACAAAGCCCCAAGTATCCGTAGCATGCCAGTGCATCCCCGCCAAGCCATGACCATCATGTGCAAAAGTGGCAGTAGCACCCATTAAACCTGCGCAGGCAGCAATGAAGCGTGTAGAGAGTTTATTCATGACTGGCATCCTTAAACGATGGGTTGATGCACGGTGACCAGTTTGGTCCCGTCGGGAAATGTCGCTTCGACCTGAATGTCTGGAATCAGCTCGGCAATGCCGTCCATCACATCGGCGCGGGTCAGGATGGTGCGGCCATCACTCATGAGTTGAGCGACTGTTTTGCCGTCGCGTGCGCCTTCCATCACCGCTGCGCTGATCAGCGCCATCGCTTCAGGGTAATTGAGCTTCAAACCTCGAGCCTTGCGGCGTTCGGCCAGCAGGCTGGCGGTGAATATCAGCAGCTTGTCTTTTTCGCGCGGAGTCAGTTCCATAGACAGTCTTTCAGGATAGCTTTTGTGAACGGCAATGTTTAGAATTTAGCATGCAAAAACAATGCCTTGTTCGCCCAATTATTCGCCATGACGGTGGGTTTCTCGGTATTTGCATGTTTGCGCACGGTCTGGTGTCGCCTGTAAAGTCCATTAAATTTACCGAAAGTACCCGATGAGCAGTTCCGCCCTTCCAGATGCTGACACACCGCCGACCACACGCCGGGTCGATCAGCTGCTTACCCATTACGAGCAGAGCCACCAAAACCCCGGCAACGAGGTGATCCACTTCATTGCCATTCCCCTCATCATGCTGAGCCTGGTGGGCATGCTGTGTGCGTTGCACCCCAATGCAGCCTATGCTCTCGTTGCGGTCAGCATGGTGTACTACGCGCGACTGTCCTGGGTATTTTTCATCACCATGATGCTCTGGTCAGCCATCAATTTTGCGGGTGTCTTCGCCATGGGTTCGCAGGTTTTGCCGGTGTCGCTCGCCGTTTTCATTGGCGCCTGGGTTTTGCAATTTATCGGCCACAAAATGGAAGGCAAAAAACCTTCTTTTTTTGAAGACGTCCAGTACCTGTTGGTCGGGCCTCTGTTTGTATTGAGCAAGCTGTTCGGCAAACTCGGCATCCGCTGGTAGGCAAGCTAGTCGCTTGAAAATCGAGTTTTGACCTTCATCTACACACCATGCAAAATTTCATCTACCAGCTTGTGCGTTTCGCCATCAAACTGATACTGACTGTCTTGGGTCTGGTGTTTGCCATCAGCCTGCTTGGGTCAGCGCTGATCGTTGTGCTGCTCAGCTTGCTCAAGTCAGTGCTCACCGGCAAAAAACCGGCACCCGTGGTGGTGTTCAGAAATTTCCAGAAATTTGCGCCAGGAGGCATCTGGCCGGGCGCGGCCAAAGCACAAAACACAGGCGAAGTGGTGGATGTCGAGGTACGCGAAGTACGGGCCAATCCCGAGGCACTGAAAAGCGAGCAATTGCCTCGCTGATGAATTTGATCTTCAGACCGCTTCGGATTCGGTTTTTTCGTCCGGCGGCTTGGTGCTTTTGACAAACATCTGTGCGGCCAGAATGCCAACCTCGTACAAACCGCCGACCACGCCAAGCAGCATGAGCATGGAGCCTGCATCCGGCGGCGTGACCAGTGCCGTGCCGACCGCCGCAATGACCCAGAAGTAGCCTCGGTATTCGCGGAGTTGGGCGACGGTCAGTACCCCCATGCGCACCAGCAAAATCACTGCGATCGGCACTTCAAAAGCCAAGCCGAACGCCAAAAACATGCCAAGAACGAAGTTCAGGTATTCCTCAATGTCTGGCGCGGCGGTAATCGACTTCGGTGCAAAGCTCTGGATAAAACTAAACACTTGTCCAAACACCACAAAGTAACAAAATGCCACGCCAATAAAAAACAGCAGGGTGCTGGACACGACCAGCGGCATGACGAGCTTTTTCTCATGTGAATACAGACCAGGCGCCACAAATGCCCAAACCTGGTACAGCACGATTGGTAGCGCCATCATGAAGGCAGCCATGAACAGAATCTTGATGGGCACCACAAACGGCGAAATCACGTTGGTAGCAATCAGCGTGGCACCCTTGGGTAAAGTGGCCACCAGCGGCGCTGCCATGATGTCATACAGCGCGCCCGGGCCGGGGAAGAAGGCCAGCAGGGCAGCCGCCACGCCAATGGCAACCGCAGCCTTGATCATGCGGTCGCGCAGTTCCATCAGGTGCTGCACGAAAGGCTGCTCTGTGCCTGCCAGTTCGTCAGGTTTATTCGTCTTGTCTGGGTTGGGGTCTGACATGAATGGACTTAGGTCACTGCAGGCTGACACACGCCAGCGCGACAAGATTTATGCGGATTTTTTGGGCCTGAAACGTGCCACGCGCGCCGC
>CAMARI010000141.1 GCA_945860515.1 Polaromonas sp. YR568 | reverse complement strand
GCAAGGTTTAACCTGATGAGCGCATCCATGCAGGGGGCCATGGCGTTCCAAAAAGGCCTGGGCTGCGTACATTCGCTCAGCCACAGTCTGGGCGGTGTGGATCCCCGACTGCATCATGGCACCCTGAACGCCATGTTTTTGCCAGCGGTCGTGGCGTTCAACGCCAGCGCTGAATCGATGCAAAAGAACAAGCGCCTAGAGCGCATGGCCAGAGTCATGGGATTGGCTTCTGGTAGCGACATTGCCAGTGCGCTGCGCGATATGAACAAGCGGCTGGAGCTGCCCTCAGGACTTTCCCAAATGAATGTTTCGGCAAATGCTTTTGAAAAAATTATCCACGGCGCGCTGCTGGACCACTGTCACAAAACAAATCCACGTCTGGCCACCAGCGAGGACTACACACAAATCCTGGAGCAATCGATGTAGAACTGTTTTACCCAACAGCGCAAGGCTTTTGAGGGTGCGCTGGTAGACCATATTTCAAGGGGCTATCGGCTTTGGCTTGAAGAAGTGACGCACTGGTTTTTCAAAATAACGCTCGCTTAGAAGGGCTAGCCCGCACGCCAGCCCAATCACTGAGCAGCCAAATATCAGCCGGGCATCGAGCGTCCAGTGTGATGGGTTTGCAATGTCTAGTCGTGGAAAAATGATCTGGACCAGTCCAAAAAACAGCACTGGATGGATCAAATACAAACCATAGGTCGCATCGCCGAAATAACCTGCCAGTTTCGTCCAATACCCTGCCATAGATATCCTTGATGCAGCGTAAACCATGCCAAAGCAGGTGGCCCCCAAGATAAAACCGCGCCAACCCAAGACTTCGTCTGTGGCGACCTTGGGATTGACTAAAACCATGAGCGCAAAACCAGCAAACAGCAGTGCAAAACCCAGAAACTCGAACCTAAAGGCTTCAAGCAGACCTTTGCGTTTGGCGACGCCTAGAAGGCAGCCCCCCATAAAGTACGCCGCGAACGCTGGTGCTTGAAAATAGGCTTGTACATTTTGTGCGCTACCCAGCGCTTGGCCTAGCGTCAGGGCAACCCAGCTCACTTGAATGGCAACAAGCAATATAAAAAAAGCAACTGCGAGCCGCGTGCTGCGAAAAGTCATCATGATGCACGCAAACGCGAGATAAAAAATCGCTTCAATCCCAAGCGACCAACCGCCCACGAGACTGGCGTTCACCGACGGGTTGAAAAAACCGAATAAAAAAGTGGCGTTCAATAGGTATGTCAGAGTAAGGTCCACGGTGAGTCCTTCTTTGCCTAATTTCCAAGGCAGGGCAATCAACATCAACGCCAAATAGAGCGGCGCCAACCGCAAGTACCTGACGCGCAAAAAGTTTGAAAATGAAAATTGGCCAGATTCGAACTTATCAATATAGTTGTAGGCCAGACTGGCACCAGACAGGACAAAAAATAAATACACACCGTAGCTTCCAAGCGTGTGAATCGCTGCGACGTCTTGCCAAAACATCAAGTGGTAGCAGGCAACTACCAAGGCGCATATACCGCGCAATAAATCCCAGCCTGGTACTCGCTTGGCGGCCATCGATATGTTGGTCTGATCTGTTGGTTGCATGTTGAAGTTCGTTGAGTCTGCCCGTTGGATTATGTGGCCTGCATGAACAACTAAAATCAAATCAACACGTGAGGAACACCATGGCATCGATCAATTTCATAGGCGGCGAAAAAGGTGGGGTGGGCAAGTCCGTCACGGCGCGCGCTCTGGCGCAATACTTCATTGACAAAGGCACGGCTTTTACCGGCTTTGACACCGACCGCTCTCACCATTCGTTCAACCGGTTTTACGCGGACTACGCCTCTCCTGTGGTGGTGGACAGGTATGAAGGCATGGACCTGATTGCGGCGGCGTTTGAAGACAATCCGCAGCAAAGCGTGATTGTTGACCTGGCCGCACAAACCTCAGCCCCGCTGGCCACATGGATCAAGGACGCCAGCCTGATGGAACTCTTTGCCGAGATGGGCGTGACGGTCAACCTGTGGCATGTGATGGACGATGGCCGGGACGCGGTTGATTTGCTGGGGCGACTGGTGGACACCTATGGGCAAGGCCCCAATTATGTGGTGGTACAAAACCACGGGCGCGGGTCTGATTTTGTGTTGTTGCGCGAATCGTATGCGCTGCAAAAAGCGCAGGAACATGGCGCTTATGTCATCGAGCTACCGCGGCTGCACGACGCCTGCATGCGCAAGATCGACCAGAACAACACCAGTTTCTGGAAAGCCATCCATGACAAGGACAGCAGTGATGCGCTGGGCATGCTGGAGCGTCAGCGCGTGAAAACCTGGCAGAAAAACTGCTACGACGTTTTTGACAAGTTGCCGGTTTGAGGCTCAGACCGCCTTCAGCGCCGCCTTCAACTGCTGCCCCAGCTCCGGCTTGCCTTCGAACGGGTCGGTCGGATTGCGAATTTGCACAATGTCTTCGAGCCGCGTTTGAACCGACTTGATGGCTTTGGGGTGGCTGTAGATGTAAAACTGGTTGCTGGCTACTCCATCAAACACCAGTTGTGCCACGTCTGCCGCGCTGACCTTGCCTGAACTCACCGCCTTTTCGCTCATGGCCTGGCCGATGAGCTGGCTTTTGGTGGGTTTACTGCCGCGCAGCTCTGATGGGCGATTGCGATGACTCTGGCTGATGCCGGTCGATACAAAAAACGGGCAAAGCACCGACGCACTGATCTGATCCGTGACCAGGGACAAGTCCTGGTACAGTGTCTCGCTGAGCGACACCACGGCGTGTTTGCTGACGTTGTAAACCCCCATGTTGGGCGCATTGAGCAGCCCGGCCATGCTGGCGGTGTTGACGATATGACCTTGCCAGCTGGCGTCCTGTTGGGCCGCCGCCAGCATCATCGGGGTGAAGATGCGCACGCCATGGACCACACCCATCACGTTGACGCCCAGCACCCATTCCCAGTCTTTGACCGAGTTTTCCCAAATCAGACCGCCCGAGCCAACGCCTGCGTTGTTAAACACCAGATGCGGCGCACCAAAGCGGGCCCG
Organism: Polaromonas sp. YR568; assembly: GCA_945860515.1. GTDB lineage: Bacteria > Pseudomonadota > Gammaproteobacteria > Burkholderiales > Burkholderiaceae_C > Polaromonas. The sequence continues at coordinate 4,557 of CAMARI010000141.1, read as the reverse complement.
CACCGCAGCGCCCATCGCTTCCATGTCGCCGGCATTGGACACGTCGAGTTTGAAGGCCAGTACCTGTGCCCCTGCCGCCTGCATTTCCTGCGTGGCAGCATCAAGTGCGTCTTGCTGAACATCCACCAGCACCAGGTTCATGCCCAGCCTGGCACCTATGCGCGCGCATTCCAGGCCAAAGCCTGAGCCCGCGCCCGTCAGGACGGCCGTTTTTCCTTTGAAGTCTGTGATCATGCTTGCGCTTTCTTCAGGATGTAACCAACACGGGGGAAGTGCACATGCACGGTGCCCGCGCGCGGGTCAGTGCGGCGCAGCGTGTAGCGCATGCGGGTGGCGGCTACCAGCTCGCCATGGGTAGGCTCCAGCCCAAAGTTTTCGCTGTTGATCGTCACCTGACTGCCCAAGGAAATACCGTGCTCGTCTTGAAAAATATCATCATGCAAAGCCGCTGGTGTGGCTGCAGCAGCCACCGCAATGGCATCCGCCGCAGTGAACTTTTCAAAGTTGGCGTGCCCCATGGCTGCCATCCGGTCCATCCAGGTCAGTACGGCCGGGGTCGCGTTCAAAATGCCCGCCATCGCTGGCGTACGGGTCCGGGTAAACCACAGCGGGTGGTAGGCAGCAAAGTCTGCAATGCTTGGCAATGAACCCAGTAAAAAAGGCCAGTCGTCCAGCATGTCAGACATCCGGCGCAAGTACGATTTATAGGCTGCTGCGCTATCAGCCGCAGGCACGCGCGGCATGCCTTGGCGCATCGCCTGGCGGTCATCAGCGAAGGCTTTGGCCGCCTCGGGCGATGCATTGGCAAACACCTGGGCTACGCCCGGCGGCTGAAAGTTATAGGCCATGGCTGTCCAGAACAAGGTGGTGTCGGCCCACTGTGCCAGCGTGCGGCCCATGCCTTTGCTGGGCTCCGGGTAGAGGCTAGGTTCTGGCTGTAAGTGCTCAAGAACATCGCAGATCAATGCGGTGTCGCAGTAAATGTCAGCGCCTATTTGCAAGACGGGTGTTTTGCGGTAGCCGCCCGTTAACGCCACCACATCCGGTTTGGGCATGATCATCGGGATGATCACCGACTTCCAGGCGATGTTTTTGTGGCCCAAAACCAGCCGGATTTTTTCAGCAAACGGTGAGGTCGGGTAGTGATGAAGAATCAGATCAGCCATGGTCAAAGTCCTTGAAGGTTCCTGAAAACTAGATCAGTTTGACAATCTGCTTGCCAAAGTTTTTACCTTTGAGCAAACCCAAAAAAGCTTCGGGGGCGGCCTGCAGCCCGTGCGCCACGGTTTCGCGCGGTTTGAGTTTGCCAGTGGCCACCAGCATGCCCAGCTCTTTGAGAGCCTCCGGCCAGACGTCCATTTGTTCGCTGACGATGAAGCCCTGAACCCGCAAGCGGCTCATCAAAATCAAGGCCGGGTAACTCATCGGAACAGGTTTGCCGTCATAACCAGCAATCATGCCGCACATGGCAATGCGGCCAAAGGCGTTCATCAGCGGCAGCACCGCATCCAGCACCATGCCGCCGACGTTTTCAAAATAGCCATCAACCCCGTCCGGGCAATGGCCCTTGATGGCTTTTGACAATGAACCAGCATCCTGATGGGTCTTGTAATCAACACAGGCATCGAAGCCGAGCTCATCGACCGCATATTTGCATTTGTCGGGCCCGCCAGCAGTGCCCACCGCCCGGCATCCACGGGCTTTGGCCAGGGCTACAAACGCACTGCCCACAGCACCGGTTGCAGCACTGACAACCACCGTCTGACCGGCTTTGGCTTCGATGATTTTGACCAAGCCGTAATAGGCCGTGACGCCCGGCATACCCACCGCGCCGAGGTAATGCGACAGCGGGACGTGGGTGGTGTCAACCTTGCGCAGCGCGCCCAACTGCTCGGCGTCCACCACGCTGAACTGCTGCCAGCCGCCCATGCCCACCACGGTGTCACCCACGGCAAACTTTGGACTTCGGCTTTCAACAACCTCACCGACCGTGCCGCCAATCATGACCTGACCGAGCGCCTGGGGGGCGGTGTAGCCTTTGGCGTCGTTCATGCGACCGCGCATGTACGGATCGAGACTTAAAAAGTGATGGCGTACCAGCACCTGGCCGTCTTTCAGGGCCGGTGTATCGGCTGTCACCATCTTGAAGTTGCTGACAAGCGCCTCGCCCGTCGGACGGTTGTCTAAAAGTATTTGCTGGTTGCTTGGCATGGTGCGCTCCGTTCTTCGAGATTGAGAAAAGCTGTGAAATAGTTGTCAAATCGCTTCAAATTTAATAGCGTATTGTGAAAATATCTATTGGCTTAGAAGCCCATTTGATAGGTAAACAGACCCCAAAAAGACGGCAAAGTCACTGGCCATAGGTTTCAGTCGGTCGAAATGACGGTTTGGCGCAAGCCAAGGGGCGATTGGACACTTTTTGGCCCCGTGACCAGGCGTTTGACATATTTGAACGTGCCCGTCGCATGCGCGCAGGCGTTCGTCTGCTCATCAAACAGCGTCGCCTCGGTAAACGCCAATGTCGCCGTGCGATGCATCAGGCGGCCTTTTGCCGTGAGCCGACTGCCATCGCCGGGCGCTGGCCGCATGAAGCTGGTTTTCATCTCAATGGTGACGATCCCCATGTCGGGTTGAACGCTGCGCGCAGCGGTGGCCATCGCCACGTCCATCAGCGTCATGACGGCACCACCATGGGTCACAGCGAACGAATTCAGATGTTCAGCCTTGGGGCTGTAGCCAATGGCAGACTCACCGTCCTCAAACTTTTCCAGCACGAAACCAAGGTGCAAAACAAAAGGGATTTCGACGCCAAAATTCATACGGTACCAACTAAACGTTCAGTTGAAGGAGCCCGATTCAAGCGAGGGCTGCGGCACCGACTTTGCCGGGCAGCAGGCATAGCGGCCCTCTCGCAGGGCAGGGAACGACACGACGTGAGCGACCCTCGGGGCAACATCTTTAGCCCCCCTTGATGATTGAAACACCACCATCGACGGCCAGATACTGACCCGTAATATGCTTGCCGGCATCTGACGCATACAACACACACAATCCCTTCAGGTCTTCGTCGTCACCCAGCCGCTTCAGGGGCGCATGCGAAGCCAGCGTCTCCTCGCCAAGCGCCTTGAGCGTTCCCATGGTCATCTTGCTTGGAAAAAACCCAGGGCAAATGGCATTGACGGTAATGCCGTGAACGCCCCACTCGCCTGCCAGTGCTCGGGTGAAGTTGACCGCGGCTCCCTTTGAGGTGTTGTAGGCAATGGTTTGCATGCCGCTAGGGTTGCCGCCCAAACCGGCAATCGACGCGATGTTGATGATGCGTCCAGATCTTCTAGGAATCATCGAATGCTTGGCGACATGCTGCGACAAAATAAAGTAGCCGCGAATGTTCAGGTTCATCACCTTGTCCCAGGCCTCAACTGGATAGTCTTCAGCAGGTGCACCCCAGGCAGCACCTGCGTTATTGACAAGAATATCCACATGACCCATGCGCTTGATGGCAACATCTGCCAGCATGCGAATATCTGCCTCTTGGGCGCAGTCTGCGGCGATCCAGTCGGCATCAATGCCGGCAGCTTTCAGTTCGTCAACAGCTTGCTTCAGGTCATCGGCCTTGCGCGAACTGAGCATGACTTTTGCCCCGGCTTCACCCAGCGCATGGGCCATTTGCAAGCCCAGGCCGCGTGATCCACCCGTCACCAGGGCGGTTTTACCGGTGAGGTCAAACAGTTTTTGAATCGTTCTAGGTGTCATGTTGTCTCTTCCAAGTTGAAATCAAGGCTCAGATGTCATGGTCGAGCGCACATAAATCAGAACGGCACCGATGGCTGTCATGAGGCCGCCAGCAACCACCATGATCCACCCCAACGCATCGTCGGCTTTACCGACAAAAACGCCGAGGATCACGGTCAGCAGGCCGGAAAAAATCAGCGACCAGATGATTTTGTGCAGTCGGACCATTTTCGGGTCGGTGGTGTGGTTAGCACCTGGTTTGTAAAAGCCCATTAAAAAGCCTCCTCCGGCAAGTTGGCACACAGCAGATTTCGGCTTTCAACCACCGCGAGCCAGGCTGTTATTTTAGGTAGCTCGTAGGCATAAAAATAGGCTGAAGCGCCCAGAATACCTGTACGAGCAGCTATTGAATGTGTAGCGCCTTGATCAAGCGATGCGTAGGCAACATCCAGCCATATCCAGCCCAGTAGGGTATGGCCGAAGGCCTGCATATAGGGCACGGCATTGGCCAGCGCGTCTTGCGGCTTGCCTGTGGCCCAAGCGAATTGGGTGGCGCTGGTCACCGCTTGCCAGGCTTTGCCCAGTGCGTCGGCATGGTCTTTGAGTTCTGCAACACTGGCCGCTTTGTCCATCGTGGCCTGTATGCGCCCCGCCAGCAGCGCCAGCCCCCTGCCCCCTTCCATCAGCACCTTGCGGCCCAGCAAGTCCATGGCTTGAATGCCGTGCGTGCCTTCATGGATCATGTTCAGGCGTTGATCCCGCCAATACTGTTCCACTGGGAAATCGCGCGTGTAGCCGTAGCCGCCATGAATTTGGATGGCCAAA
>CAMARI010000140.1 GCA_945860515.1 Polaromonas sp. YR568 | reverse complement strand
CAGTAGCACCGATGCACCGCCCGTGGCCAGGTGTTTGGTCAGCTTGCCGATGGATGTGGTTTTGCCCGCGCCGTTCACCCCGGCCACCATGATGACGGTCGGGCTGTGCTGGCCAATCACCAGGGCTTGTTCCAGCGGTTTTAACAACTGGCTCAGGGCCTCGGTCAACATATTTTTGACCGCGACCGGGTTGGTCACAGCGCTGGCGGCGACCCGGCGTTTGACATCAGCCAGCAAGTATTCTGTTGCTTTGACCCCCGTATCGGCCATCAGCAGGGCGGACTCGAGGTTGTCGTAAAGCGCATCGTCGATTTGCGTGCCGGTGAAAACGCCTGAAATGCTGGAACCGGTTTTGCGCAAACCGGATGACAACTTGTCCAGCCAGCGCTGGCGCTCCGGTGCAAGCTCTGAGGCGGCGACAATGGCCTCAATGTCCAGCGGGGTAACGAGTGCGCTGCCAATCAGGCTTTGCTCAGGCTTGGAAAGGGTGGCTGCCGCAAGGGCAGGAGATTTTTTCTTGAAGAAACTGAACATTGGGCCTGCTTTGAAGTCACATCATTCTATGAAACCCACACATCGCCTTTGCTTTCCCGTTCTTTTGTCATGGATTGCCACTGCGGCATGGGCTCAAGCCCCCGCAAAAGTCGAACAGTTCACCCTCAGCAACGGCTTGACCGTGATCGTCAAGCCCGACCGCCGCGCGCCTACGGCTGCCCACATGCTGTGGGTGCGGGTCGGGTCGATGGACGAGGTCGATGGCACCACCGGCGTGGCGCATGTGCTGGAGCACATGCTGTTCAAGGGCACAGCCACCGTCAAGCCGGGTGAATTTTCACGCCGAGTGGCGGCCTTGGGTGGGCGTGACAACGCTTTTACCAGCCGTGACGCGACCGGCTACCACCAGCAAATTCCGAGCGGCAAGCTAGAAGACGTGATGCGCCTGGAGGCCGACCGCTTTGCCAACAACCAGTGGCCAGACGACGAGTTCAAGCGCGAGATTGAAGTGGTCAAGGAAGAGCGCCGTTCCCGCACCGAGGAGTCGCCCAGAGCCAAGATGTACGAGGCGGCCAATGCCATCACCTTCACCGCATCACCCTATCGGCGGCCGGTGGTGGGCTGGATGAGCGACCTGGACGCCATGACCCCGCAAGACGCACGGGATTTTTACAAGCGCTGGTATGTGCCGGGCAATGCGGCCGTAGTAGTGGCCGGTGATGTGGATGTGGTTGAAGTCAAGCGCTTGGCTGAAAAATACTATGGCCCGATTACCGCTTCCCCCGTGCCCGCCCGCAAGCCACGCGATGAACCTGAGCAAACCGGCGTGCGACGGCTCGACTTCAAAGGCGTGGCCTCGCAAGCCTATGTCAGCATGGCGTTCAAGGTGCCAAAATTGGTGCCCGCTGATGTGATGGGCGACGACAAAGACAGCACAGGCAACCGCGACCCGCTGGCCCTGACGGTGCTGGCTGCCGTGCTGGACGGCTACAGCGGCGCACGCCTGAACCGTGCGCTGGAGCAAGGTGACAACCGGGCGGCCGACAGTGCCGGCGCCTACAACGGTTTGACAGGCCGTGGCCCGCAACTTTTCATGCTTGACGGCGTGCCCGCAGCCGGAAAAACCGCTGCCCAGGTCGCCGCAGCCCTGCGCGAGCAAGTCGCGCTGGTCGCTAAAAACGGCGTCAGCGAGGCAGAGCTGAACCGCGTCAAAACCCAGTGGATTGCGAGCGAAACCTACAAGCTCGACAGCGTGTTCAACCAGGCGCGCGAGCTGGGCTCCAACTGGATCAACGGCATGCCGCTGGACTTCGACAAGCGGCTGATCGCCCGGCTGCGCAGCGTGACCAGTGCGGAAGTGCAAGCAGTAGCTGCCAAATATTTTGGTGACGACCAGATGACCCAGGCCACCTTGTTGCCGCAGGCCATGGACCCCAACCGCAAGCCGCGCGCGGCCGCCATACCCACCACACCTTCCAGACACTGAGCGTCATGATGTTTACTATTAAAGTTATAGCTGCTAGCCCAAGTATTGATTGGCCTAAAGCCGTATTGGGCAGCTGTTTTTGTGCCTTTTTCAGTGCTGGGGCGATCGCTGCCTTGCCGATCCAGAAGTTTCAGCTGGCCAACGGCGCGGTGGTGCATCTGGTTGAAAGCCCGGCCATTGCCATGCTCGATGTGCAAATCGACTTTGACGGCGGCAGCCGGCGCGACCCGCCCAACAAGGTTGGCCTGGCCAGCATCACAGCAGCGCTGCTTGAAAAGGGTGTGCGGGCTAAAAACGGCCAGCGCGACGCGACCAGCGTGGGGGCTGATGAGCCTGCTTTGGATGAAAACGCCTTGGGCGAAGCCTGGGCCGACCTGGGTGCGCAGTTTGATGCCAGCGCGGGTTCTGACCGCTTCAGCTTTGCATTGCGCACCCTCACCGAGCCTGACTTGCTGGCCAAGGCGGTGGCATTGGCTGCGCGGCAAATCGCCGAACCGGCTTTTCCAGACGACGTGTGGCAGCGCGACAAGCAAAAAACAATCGCAGGTATCAAGGAGTCTGACACCCGGCCCGCCACCCTGGCGCGGCGTGCTTATTCGCAGGCGGTGTATGGCGGCCATCCGTATGGCCATGAATTCACCGAGGCCGGTGTGGCCAACATCGCCACCGCCGACATGCGCGCTTTTTACCAGGCCACGGTGGTGGCTTGCCGGGCGCGTGTCAACCTGGTAGGGGCCATCAACCGGGCCCAGGCAGAACAAATTGCCACGGCCATGCTGGCGCGCCTGCCGCAAGCGTCCCCTCAAGCGCCGTGCTCCAGCATGCCGGCCTTGCCCCCTGTGGCAGAGGTACAGCCACTTGCCGAAGCGGTGCAAAAAACAATTGCCTTTGATGCTGCCCAGGCCCAAGTGCTGATGGGCCAGCCCGGCTACAAACGCAGTGATCCGGCGTTCTTCCCGCTGCTGGTGGGCAATTACATTCTCGGCGGCGGCGGTTTTGTGTCGCGCCTGATGACTGAGGTGCGCGAGAAGCGGGGGCTAACTTACGGCGTTTATAGCAACTTTGCGCCCGGCATGCATGCGGGCGCTTTCACGGTCAGCCTGCAAACCCGGCCTGACCAGGCAAAACAGGCGCTGGAGGTGGCGCGTCAGGTGGTCAAGGACTTTGTGGCTAACGGCCCGCTTGACGCAGAAGTCAAGGCCGCCAAAGACAACCTGACAGGCGGCTTTGCCTTGCTGATTGACAGCAATCGCAAGCTGCTGGGCAACATCAGCAACATAGCCTGGTACGACCTGCCCACCAACTATCTGGACACCTGGACCGCGCAGATTGACAAAGTGACGGCACAAGACGTGAAAGCGGCCATGGCGGCCAAGCTGCAACCTGAGAAAATGGTGACTGTCATTCTCGGTGCCAAACCTTAAAACATGAAATACACCCCACAAGTCGCTGCTGAGAAACCTGAAAAAGAGTCCGCCAAAAAACTCGCCAAATCAGGCAAAGTTGTTGGCCGAAAAACCATCCCACCGGGTGAAGTCCGCATCATCGGCGGTGTGTACAAGCGCAGCAAAATCCCGGTGGCCAGCTTGCCCGGCCTGCGCCCCACGCCTGACCGGGTGCGCGAAACCTTGTTCAACTGGCTCGGTCAGGACCTGACCGGCTGGCGCTGTGCCGATATTTTTGCAGGTACCGGCGTGCTGGGTTTTGAGGCCGCCTCACGCGGTGCACAGGACGTTCTGCTTTGCGAGCAAGACCCGGTGCTGGTCGACAAACTGAAGGCCCTGCAAACCAAGCTCAAGGCCAACATGGTCAAGGTCGAGCGTGGTGACGGCGTGAGCCTGCTGCGCCGCGCCAACCCCGGCAGTCTGCAACTGATTTTTCTGGACCCGCCCTACGAGTCCACAGCATTTGAAGCAGCACTGAAGGCCGCAGCCCAGGCCATTGCCACGCCTGGCTTTGTGTACCTGGAAGCGCCCCAACCCTGGACGGACGAAGAACTGGCCACTGTGGGCCTGCAAGTCCACCGCTTTGGCAAGGCCGGAGCGGTGCATTTTCATTTGCTGGTCAAAACGCCCCAGACGCCCCAGACACCCGAGGCGCGTCAAAGCGCATAATTTGGCCATGACCCAAGCCGCTCACGCCACAAAGCGCATCGCCGTTTATTCAGGCACGTTTGACCCTCTCACTCTGGGCCACCTGGACGTTGTGCGTCGCGCAGCAGGGCTGTTTGACCAGCTCATCATTGCAGTGGCGGTGGCGCACCACAAAACAACCCTGTTCAGCCTGGAGCAGCGGGTTTTGATGGCGCAAATGGCCACCAAGCAACTCGCCAATGTGAGCATTGAACCGTTTGGCGGTCTGATCATGGACTTTTGCACCCAGCACGGTGTGACTGCGGTGGTGCGCGGCATTCGCAACATGACCGACTTTGACTACGAGGCCCAGATGGCCGCCATGAACCGCAAGCTGGCCCCCCAGGTCGAAACCGTCTTTTTGCTGCCCGACGCCAACCTGGCGTGCATCAGCAGCACACTGGTGCGCGAGATCAACAAGCTGGACGGCGACATCAGCCAGATGGTCAGCCCCGAAATGATGGCCGCCCTGCACGCCGCGAAAAAAGCCTGAGCAGGCAGCGCGCATGGCTCTGCTGATTACCGACGAATGCATCAACTGCGACGTGTGCGAGCCCGAATGCCCGAACCAGGCCATCTACATGGGCAAAGAGATTTACGAGATTGACCCGCACAAATGCACCGAATGCGTGGGCCATTTTGACGAGCCACAGTGCGTACAGGTTTGCCCGGTGGCCTGCATCCCGGTCAACCCGCAATTTGTCGAGAGTAAACCCACCCTGTGGGAAAAGTACCATCGCCTGACAGGCACACCAGCCGTGGCTGGCCTAAAAACAGACTGAAACGCCTGTTTTTTGCCATATTCAGGTGCTTTTAGGGCTCTGGTCCAATAGATATATACGCGGACAGCTATTAAAAATATAGCGAATCCCCGCTTTAAAAATGTTTCACTCTGGCGTAGAAAGACGATTTATCGGCGTTGCGGTATCGCCAGCCGCTTCGATCTTGCGTGGCGGCTTGGGCCTGGGTGGCGCACTGGTGTGAATCATCATCGTGGCCTTGTCCATCTCGCCGGCCAGCAGCGCCGGCACCGCCTTCAGTGAGCGGGTGATGCATTCTTCAATTGCCACGCGGTGCTCCTGCATGGGTTTTCTCAACACCCAGTCCACGACTTCGTCTTTGTTGCCTGGGTGGCCCACACCCAGGCGCAGCCGCCAGTAGTCGCCGGTCCCCATTTGCGCATGAATGTCACGCAAGCCGTTGTGGCCGGCATGGCTGCCGCCAAATTTGAGTTTCACCTGGCCGGGAACCACGTCCAGTTCGTCATGCGCCACCAATATTTCTTCAGGCTTGATCTTGAAAAATTTGGCCAGGCTGGCGACCGACTTGCCCGACAGGTTCATGAAGGTTTGCGGCGTGAGCAGCCAGACGCTTTGGCCCCCAACCGCCGTGCGCGCGACTTGTCCGTAATAGCTCTTGTCAAAAGTCAGCGGCGCTTTCAGTTCGCGCGTCAGCGCGTCCATCCACCAAAACCCGGCGTTGTGCCGGGTGGCTTCGTACTCCGCCCCCGGATTGCCCAGGCCAACGAACAGCTTGATCATGTTTGAAGTTCCATCACGTCATTTTAAAGTGCCATGAAAAAAGCCCCTGCTCTCACAAAGAGCAAGGGCTTTGACTGTTGAGGCAGTCAGCGCGTATGCTTATTTCTTCTTGGCAGCTGGCGCTTTGGCGGCCGGCTTGGCGGCTGCGGCTGCTTTGCCTGCAGCTGCTTTGGCGGCCTTTGGATCTACCGGTGCTGCAGCGGCTGCAGCAGCGGCGGCATCCGCTTCGGGTTCTTCAGAAACCGCAGACACAGACACCAGGACAGGATTGGCCTGACCTTTGACCACGAACTTCACGCCTTTTGGCAAGGTCACGTCCTTGATATGCAATGACGCGCCCTTTTTCAGGCCGCTCAGGTCGATGGCGATGAATTCAGGAATGTCTGCCGGGAAGCAGGAAACGGTCAACTCGGTCAACACATGGTTGACCAGGCAGTTTTCAGCCTTGACAGCTGGCGACTCTTCTTCGCCGCTGTAGTGCAGTGGCACTTTCACGGTCATCTTGGTCTTGGCTTCAACGCGCTGGAAGTCAATGTGCAGGATTTGCTGCTTGTACGGATGCATCTGCAAATCGCGCAGCAACACTTTGTGTTCTTTGCCAGCCAGTTCCATGTCGAGAATCGACGCGTGGAAGGCTTCTTTTTTGATGGCATGAAACAGTGCGTTGTGATCGAGTTCGATCAACAGTGCATCGCCAGTCCCACCATAAACGATACCGGGCGTGCGGCCGGTGATGCGGAGACGGCGGCTCGCACCCGTACCCTGCTGTGCGCGCTCAAAAGCGACGAATTTCATATGAACTCCTTGAAAGGGCAGGCCGCGACCAGCTTTACCCCGTTTAAAAAGACAACACGTTTGACTGCGTTGCCGCTTTTTGTTTCAGATCAGAACCGCCTGGTCCTGGTCTGAAAACAAACTCATCACCGACTCACCTCTGGCAATACGCTGAATGGTTTCAGCGATCAATGGCCCCACAGAGAGCTGGCGGATCTTGGCGCATGCCCTGGCGCGTTCGCTCAGGGGAATGGTGTTGGTGATCACGACTTCATCGAGTGCATCGCCCTGGGCGATGCGGTCAATTGCCGGACCCGAGAAAATCGGATGCGTGCAATACGCATACACTTTTTTGGCGCCGCGCTCTTTGAGCACTTCAGCAGCCTTAACCAGCGTACCGGCGGTGTCAATCATGTCGTCCATGATGACGCAGTTACGACCTTCAATGTCGCCAATCACGTGCATGACCTCAGACACATTGGTTTTGGGCCGACGCTTGTCGATGATGGCCATGTCGCAGCCCAGCTGCTTGGCCAGTGCGCGTGCGCGAACCACGCCGCCCACGTCGGGTGACACGACCATCAGGTCCTGATAATTCTTTTGCCGCAGGTCGCCCAACAACACGGGCGATGCATAAATGTTGTCTACCGGGATGTCAAAAAAGCCCTGAATCTGGTCGGCGTGCAAGTCCATCGTTAAAACGCGCGACACACCGACGGCTTGCAGCATGTTGGCAACCATTTTGGCGGTGATCGGCACGCGTGCTGAACGGGGACGGCGGTCTTGCCGGGCGTAGCCAAAATAGGGAATGACAGCAGAAATGCGCTCTGCCGATGCACGCTTGAGCGCATCGACCATGATGAGCAATTCCATCAGGTTTTCATTGGTGGGCGCGCAGGTGGACTGCACCACAAACACGTCACGGGCGCGGACGTTTTGCTGGATTTCAACCGTCACTTCACCATCAGAAAAGCGGCCAACATGGGCGGCACCCAGCGATATGCCCAGGTGCTCGGCAATCTCAAGGGCCATGCCCGGGTTGGCATTGCCGGTAAACAGCATGAACTCAGGATGGTGCGTTTGCAAGTGGGGCCCGGCGTTTATCGACATTGGCGTGGCTGAAGTTGATGTAGAAAAAGCTAACCCAAACGGTACCGGC
>CAMARI010000139.1 GCA_945860515.1 Polaromonas sp. YR568 | reverse complement strand
CCACGATTGCCGCCTCGGCCACCACCACCGCCGCCGCGCGTGGGCAGGCCGGATGAGGGGAATCCCGCTGACACATGGCTGGTCGGTTGACGTTCGTCGAAGTCATTGCGCTGGTCGCCCATGTCAACACGGGGGCCGCGTGGGTCTTGGCGCTGCACTTCATCACGCGGCTGGCGTGGTTGCTCGTCTCTTGGCGGGCGCGGGGCTTGTGGCCTGCGCTGATCGCCACGCGGTGGACCTCCGCTGTTGCTGTAACCCGAGTTTTGCCGTGGCTGGCCAGGGTTGGGTGTGCGTGGGCCACGGCCGTAGTTGCCGCCGACACCTCCACCGGCGTTTTCTCGGTTATCACCGCCGCCTTCAGCAGGCGCACGACCCCGGCCACCGCCAGAATTGCCACCCCGTCCGCCGCCAGCACCCGGGCTACCTCGGGCTGGCTGGCCTGCACGGGTGTCACGGATGCGCGTCATCATCTCGCTGCGTGCTGCCTTGGCCGCGGCCTGCATCACGTCGCGGCTTGGCGGTTTGCCCAGGCCGCCCCAGATGGTCTGGCGGCCCATGGCCAGCGGCTCGGCGCGCTCGTCTGGGTCCGCTTCAAAGCCTGGCATGTTGACGACTTCAATGTTCTGCTTTGTAAAGCGCTCAATGTCCTGCATGAAGCCTTCTTCATCCAGGCACACCAAGCTCACGGCTTCACCACTGTTGCCGGCGCGGCCCGTGCGGCCAATCCGGTGCACGTAGTCTTCGCTGACGTTCGGAATCTCGTAGTTCACCACGTGCGGCAACTCGTCAATATCAATGCCGCGTGCTGCAATATCTGTAGCAACCAGCGCACGTATCGTGCCGTCTTTAAAGCCTTGCAGCGCCTGGGTACGGGCTGTCTGGCTCTTGTTGCCGTGCAGGGCCAGGGCCTCAATGCCGTTTTTGGTCAGGTGCTCAGCCACGTTGTTGGCACCAAACTTGGTGCGGGTGAAGACCAGCACCTGGCTCCATTTGTGCTCGTTGATGATGTGTGTCAGCAGCGCTTTTTTCTTCGCGCGGCCGACCGGGTGAATGGTTTGGGTGATGCGCTGGACCGTGGTGTTGCGCGGCGTGACCTGGATGTGCAGCGGGTCGCGCAGCAGGCCATTGGCCAGGTCGCGAATTTCATCGCTGAAGGTGGCTGAGAACAGCAGCACCTGCTTTTGCTTGGGCACCAGGGCCAGCACTTTTTTGATGTCATGGATAAAGCCCATATCCAGCATGCGGTCGGCTTCGTCCAGCACCAGCATCTGCACCTGGCTCAGGTCCAGCGTGCCCTGACCCGCATGGTCCAGCAGGCGGCCGGGGGTGGCGACCAAAATGTCAACACCGCGGCGCAGCTTTTCAATTTGCGCGCCCATGCCAACGCCGCCAAACATCACCATCGATGTCAGCTCCAGGTATTTGCCGTACAGGCGCACGCTTTCTTCAACCTGCGCGGCCAGCTCGCGGGTCGGCGTCATGATCAGGCAGCGCACGGCATTGACGCCGCGGCGGTTGGTCAGTTTGGGCTCGGTGCTCAGGCGTTGCAGCATGGGCAGCACAAAGGCGGCTGTTTTGCCCGTGCCGGTTTGCGCGCCGCCCAGCAAGTCACCACCGGCCAAAACGGCGGGGATGGCTTGTGCCTGGATGGGGGTGGGGGTGTCGTAGCCTTGCTCAAGCACGGCTTTCAGGATGGCCGGGGCCAAATTCAATTCTTCAAAGGTCATGGTGTTGCGCGTCAAAGCGCTTTTGATCGGCCTGTTGGGCACTCTGTTTCGAGAGTAACCCGCCAGTGATAGGCAGATGGGTTCAAAAAATCGGGCCAGAAAACTTATGCGGGATGTCTGGAATAACAAACCCGAAAAGTGCCCAAATGTTGCGAGTAACTGGAGCCTGCAACGACAACATTGTCTCACGGAACGATAATAGAGGGTTATGAGCAAAAACAGGCGATCAAACACCCGCCGCCCAAGCTCCGCTTTTTTACACTTCTAAAGACGATTACAAATGGCCCAGTACGTATTTACCATGAACAAGGTCGGCAAAATTGTGCCGCCCAAACGCCACATTTTGAAAGACGTGTCGCTCAGCTTCTTCCCCGGCGCCAAGATCGGCATGTTGGGCTTGAACGGCTCCGGCAAGTCGACGCTGCTCAAAATCATGGCGGGTATTGACAAGGAAATCGAAGGCGAAGCCACCCCGATGCCGGGCCTGAACATCGGCTACCTGCCGCAAGAACCCAAGCTGAACGACGAGCACACCGTGCGTGAAAGCGTCGAAGACGGTATGGGTGCGGTGTTTGCCGCCAAGGGTTTGCTGGAAGCCGTGTACACCGCTTATGGCGAACCCGACGCTGACTTTGATGCGCTGGCCGCCGAGCAAGCCAGGCTAGAAGCCATCATTGCCACCGCAGGCACCGATTCTGAACACCAGCTGGAAATCGCTGCCGACGCTTTGCGTCTGCCGCCATGGGACGCCAAAATCGGCCTGCTGTCGGGTGGTGAAAAGCGCCGTGTGGCATTGTGCCGCCTGCTGCTGAGCAAGCCTGACATGTTGCTGCTTGACGAACCCACCAACCACTTGGACGCTGAATCAGTCGATTGGCTGGAGCAGTTTTTGCAGCGCTTTAGCGGCACCGTGGTGGCCATCACCCACGACCGCTACTTTCTGGACAACGCAGCAGAGTGGATTCTGGAACTCGACCGTGGCCATGGCATTCCGTGGAAGGGCAATTACAGCAGCTGGCTCGACCAGAAGGGCGAACGCCTGGCGCAAGAACAAAAAGGCGAAGAAGCCCGCGCCAAGGCCCTGAAAAAAGAGCTGGAATGGTCACGCCAAAACCCGAAAGCGCGCCAGGCCAAGAGCAAGTCCCGTCTGGCACGGTTTGAGGAACTCAGCGATTTTGAATACCAAAAGCGTGTTGAAACCAACGAGATTTTCATCCCGGTGGCCGAGCGTCTGGGTGCCCAAGTCATTGAATTTAAAAACGTCACCAAATCATTCGGCGACCGGGTGCTGATGGATGATTTGAGCTTTACTGTGCCAGCAGGCGCGATTGTCGGCATCATCGGCCCGAACGGTGCCGGCAAGTCAACGCTCTTCAAATTGATCGCCGGCAAAGAGTTGCCAGACAGCGGCGAAGTCATCAAGGGCTCGACCGTGCGCATGGCCTTCGTTGACCAGAACCGTGACGATTTGGCGAATGAAAAGACGGTGTGGGAAGACATCTCGGGCGGTTTGGATATTTTGAACGTCGGCAAGTTTCAGATGCCCAGCCGTGCGTATGCAGGCCGCTTCAACTTCAACGGCGGTGACCAGCAAAAGCGCGTCGGCACCCTGTCAGGTGGTGAGCGTGGGCGCTTGCATCTGGCCAAAACACTGATTGCTGGCGGCAATGTGCTGATGCTTGACGAGCCATCAAACGACCTGGACGTTGAAACCCTGCGCGCGCTCGAAGATGCGCTGCTGGAATTTGCGGGCTCGGTGATGGTCATCAGCCACGACCGGTGGTTTCTTGACCGCATTGCCACACACATTCTGGCGGCAGAAGGTGATAGCCAGTGGACGTTCTTTGATGGCAACTATCAGGAATACGAGGCGGACAAGAAGAAGCGACTCGGTGAAGAGGGTGCGAAGCCAAAACGCATGCGCTACAAGGCCTTGAAATAGTGCCTCCACGGTCGTTCACTTCGTGTAACTCCCTGCCTCCCGAGGAGGCCGCTGCGCCTACGGACTGGCAAAGCCAGATCCGTGGCCCCTGTTTGAATGGGGAATTCACATGATTGAAGAACAGGTTCTTTTAAAAACGAGGCACTGGTTAGAGGCCGCCGTGATTGGCCTGAACCTTTGCCCATTTGCCAAAGCCGTCTACGTCAAAAATCAGGTGCGTCTCGTCGTCAGCAAGGCACGTCATGCTGATGACTTGCTGGAAGAGCTGGACCGTGAGCTTGACTTGCTGGTGGCCACACCCGCCAGCGAGATCGACACCACGCTGCTGATTCACCCGACGCTGTTTGGCGACTTTTTGGACTTCAATGACTTTCTTGAAGTAGCCGAAGGCGTGGTCGATGAACACGAGCTGGAAGGTGTGATCCAGCTGGCCAGCTTTCACCCGCAGTTCCAGTTTGATGGCACCGAGCTTGAAGACATCAGCAACTACACCAACCGTGCGCCGTTTGCCATATTGCATTTGCTGCGTGAGGGCAGTGTTGAACGTGCGCTTGAGGCTTTCCCTCAGGCCGATGCGATTTTTGAAGCCAACATCGCGACGCTGGAAAAGCTCGGTCATGCAGGCTGGAAATCGTTAGGGCTTTAAGTCGAGCCCAGCACCTCGGCCAGCACCTGATAGGGCAGACCGAGTTGCTCGCACAGAACATCCAATTCAGCAAGAATGTCGCTGTCCCGGTCAGGTGGCAACAGCGGCTGCTAGCAATTGCCGATTGGCAGCCGAGCCTTGAAACGGCACAGTAACAACAGTAGCGCCTTCTGGTGCCAGGCCTTTGGCATAGTGCCTGGCAAATTTATGATGAGCGCTGTGAGCCAGGCCGTTGCCAGGGTGACCCGCTTGTACGGGTTAGGGGCCAGCTACCAGTAAGCCAGCATTTCAAGTATGAAAAGTGCGAATCGACCAATGAATACGTGCCTGAGAATGTCCTGAACAGATAGCAAACCTGCTGATTAGAGCAGTGCCTGTACAAACGCAAACCACCCACCGATGGCATACACCAGCACACTGGCGACGTAAACGCGCGCCGAGGTCTGGCGTGTGCGTTGGCAGACATCTCGCAGTGCAGGGTCTATTGGGCAGGGTGCAAAGCGGGCCCGCCACTGCAGCCAGCCGCTGGCAACCAGCATCACACCCGCCGCCCCAAAAACCAGCTCTTTGTATTCACTGACCCACACCAAGCCGGGTACGACAGCCACCAGCGTGGACAGCGCAGCACCTGCGCCCAGCGCCACCAGCAGGGCTGGCAGCGCACAGCACAGCAGCGTGCCGGTGCTGGTGAAAAGAGTCAAAAATGTCAGCCACTTTCCGGATGGGGCGGGCATTTCAGCCAAAGGCGCGTCGTTCATTTCTTCGCCTTCATGGCGTTTTTAATGTCTTCGACCGACTGGGGTACCGTCTCCAGCTTGACGACGTCATAGCCTGCATCCTTGATCTCGGCGCTGATTTTCTGGCTGTCCAGCGTCTGGCCATCCTTGGCTTCAACGACCACAACTTTTCTCTTCAGGTCCACAAATACCGCTTTTGTTTGCGGCATTTTCATCAGGCTTTTTTCAATGCCCTGTGCACAAAATGCGCACACCATGCCGTTGACTGTGGCTTTCACGCTTTCAGCTGCCATGACGGTGCTGAAGGCGGCTGTAGCTAAAAATATACCGGTGCAAGAAGCTACTGATTTCATAGCAAATGATTTTAATGAGGTGGTCATGATAAAGTCTTTCTTGATTCTAAATTTAAAAAATATACATAAAGTTAAACCGGCCCTGCTTCATGTTGTTCACGCCGAACTCCACAAAGTAGCGGTTGTGAATCAGCCGCAGCATGGGGGTGATCTCGGTTTTATCGCTCAAGCCGCGCATGCGCCGCGCTTCCACGATCAGCCAGGGCTGGGTTTCGTCATAGTCCACTTCATAGAACGAAAACCCGGTACGGACGGATGCAAAGTCGTGGTTGATGCCCGGCGCTCTATAAAGCCGCACCGATGCTGATGCGTAAACCCGGGTGGTTTCGTAGTCAGCTGACACCCCCGGTGCCAGCATGGTTTTGCCGCCGTCAAAGTTGTCGCCGGTCAATTGCCCCACCCCACCCAGAAACCAGACGTTGGCCTGAGAATGCTCACCGTTGATGCGGTGAACCAGTCGGGTGTAAGTCAGCTCGGTAAAGTCACGCTTCAAGCGTTTGTCATCCGACCGCATCGCCACACCGCCCGCCCCAAAAGCATCGCGTGGCGTCACGGCATGGTTGAGCCACGCTTCCCCCCAGTTCGGTGAAAAGTCGCCCATCGCCATGGTGCTGCCGTTAAAGCCCATCGGGCCAGCGTGGGCGAAAGCGCTGACCACCACTGCTAGAGCTGCAAAAAATTGTTTCATTGATCTTCTCCAATTGCTGGTGACGACGTGGCCACCCCATTCAAAACGCCTGACTGCTCTTAGCGGGCGCACCTTTGGTTTTGGCGTCACTGTGTTTCCTGCCCATCCGCGCAAAAGCACAAGGATCAGTATCAGGGTCATCAAAAGACAGCGTTGCGGGCTTGGCACATATCAATGATGAGTCGCGCTATAAAAAGTTCAGGATGTCCCGCAGGTCATCGGGCTATTGCCTGACACAGGGCTGCACTAAAAAAGCGCAAATTGAAGGCTCCCTACGGTCATCCTTTTCTGCCAACCAACCAGGACCTTCTCCACGCACCATGGCTTGAGCCGGCCCTGAAAGCTGGGCTCTTGTTGGGGTGCTGTCTTTGCGCCTTGAGGCATCCCCTGACTCCCTGGTGAGTGGGTCTACTTTGCCATTTGTATGTCTGTGACCACGATCGCGCTGCCGGTTTGCTCGGCCTTGAACTTGACCTTGTCACCCGCTTTGAGGTTGTCCAGCATGGCCGCATCTTTGATGCCGAACACCATGGTCATGCCGGGCATGTCCAGACTTTTGATCACGCCATGCTTGAGGGTAATTTTTTTGTTTTCCTTGTCGACCTTGCGCACTTCGCCATCTGCCATGTCGGTTGATGCAGCCACCGGCATGGCTTTTTTGGCATCGTCTTTTGCCATTGGTGCGCCGGCGTGCGAGCCGGCAAATGCTGGCGATGCGCCCAAAAACAGGGCAGAAATGAGGATAAAACTCTCAACATTTTTCATGGTGGTACTTTCTGGATGGGGATAGTTCGGGTGAGTTGAAACAAGGGTTTTTCAAGACTTGCTACTGGACTTGCTTGCTGCTTTTGCGCTGTATGACTCATAAACGCGCGAGTTGCCATCGCGGGTGACTAGCACCACATCAAAAGCGTCGCGCACGCCCAGCATCTCGCCTTTCATTTCCATACCTGGCGAGCCGACAGGCATTCCTGGTACCGCCAGCCCGATAGCGGCAGGCTTTTCGCGCAGCAGTCGTTTGACTTCTCGTGCCGGCACATGGCCTTCAAGAACATAGGCGCCGACTTGCGCGGTGTGGCAAGAGCCAAACTTGGCAGGCAAGCCCAGTTTTTGGCGAACAGGTGCGGTGTCGTTCACGTCGTTTGTCACAACATTAAAGCCTTCTTTACGCAAATGGATGACCCAGTCCTTGCAGCAGCCGCAGGTGGGTGTTTTCCAAACAGTGACAGTCTCTGGCTGTGTGGCTGCCATGGCGATGTGGGGGCAGCCCAACGCAGTGATGGCAACAAGGCTTAACGATGTTTGCACAAACCTGCGGCGGCTGGCGGGTAGGGTGGGTGTCTGCATATTTATGCTCCTTGGTATGTATCCATAAAACAATAAGGCGGTGCTCACTTTGCTGCCAGCACGGTAATTTTCCCGACCATACCGGCCTGGTAGTGACCCGCGATCAGGCAGGCAAAGTCAAATTCGCCTGGTCGGTTGAATGACCAGATCAGGTTTTGTGACTTGCCCGCTGCGACGTGCGCCATGTAGGGCTCGTCATGCTCCATGGTCGGAAACTT
>CAMARI010000138.1 GCA_945860515.1 Polaromonas sp. YR568 | reverse complement strand
AAGTTGGCGGGTGGCGCAGCCATCAACGTCGACATTTCCAAAGCCCTGGGTGGCGTGGGCCTGCGATCCGCTGGCCCTCAGGCCTCGGAAATGGTTCGCCGCGGTGTGGCCGATGGCCTGTTCATCGATGCCTCTTCCTTCACGGACTTCTCCCTGGCAGGCACCATCAAGCATGTGCTGGACTTCCCCAAAGGCATCTACTCGGCCACCTTCTTCCTGGGCATGAACAAGGCCAAGTGGAATGCGCTGAGCGCTGAAGACCGCGCCGCCATCCAGAAAATTTCGGGCGAAACGCTGTCGCGCGCAGCGGGCCGCAACTGGGACTCCGAGGCGGCCAAGTCGCGTGAAAACGTCAAGGCGGCCAACGTGGAGGTCACCATGGCCGGCGGCGCATACCTCAAGGAACTCGAGGACAAGCTCAGCTTTCTGGAAGACGACTGGCTCAAGGGTGCGCAAGGTGCTGGCATCGACGGCAAGACCGCGCTGAACGAGCTTCGCAGCATCGTCAGCAGCTACAAATAGTGCGCGCATCCACACCCGAGCCAGGCCCCAACGGCCCGGGTGTCCACTGCGTCCGATGAATCGAATCACCTCAGGCACTAAGCTATGTCCTCTGCTCAATCCTGGCTTTACCGACAACTTGAAAAGCTGGTGGCAGCGGAGATGTTCGTGCTCATGCTCACCGTTGCGGTGGATGTGGGCGGGCGCTACCTCTTTAACAGGCCGCTGCCAGCGGGCTACGAGTTGATCCAGGTTCAGATGGGGCTGATGGCCTTTACCGCCATGCCGCTGCTCTCGCGCACCAACGAGCACATTGCTCTGGGCCTGTTCGACAACCTTTTCCAAGGCTGGATGTTCCGGCTTCAGCGCTTCGCGGTGCACCTGTTTAGTGCGGCTGGCATGGCCTTCATCGCATGGCGTATCTGGACCTACGCGGCGCAGCTGGGCCGCATGGACGAGCGGACCCCAGTGCTGAACTTTCCGCTTGCGCCGCTGGGTCACTTCATGTCGCTGATGGCTGGCCTCGGCGCGGTGCTGCTCGCGTTCCTTGCCCTGCGGGCGATCGGCCAGGAGCGCTCTACATGATCAGCGCGTCCATCGCCTTTGTCGTTCTTTTCATCCTTCTGTTTTTAGGCGCGCCGATTGCCTTTGGCCTGCTCTTCGTCGGCTTTGCGGGCTTTGCCTTCATCCAGGGCGTGCCCGCAGCTCTGGCCATGGTCGGCCAAGTGGCTTTCACCACGGTGCTCAACGAAGAGCTCTCGGTGATCCCGCTGTTCATACTGATGGGCGGATTCATCGCGGTCTCGCGGCTGTCGGACGACCTGTTCAACGCGGCCAATGCCTTCATCGGCCACCTGCGCGGCGGCCTGGCCATGTCCACCGTGGTGGCCTGCGCGGGCTTTGCCGCAGTCTGCGGCTCGAGCTTTGCAACCGCCGCGACCATGTCCAAGGTGGCGTTACCGCCCATGCGCCGCTTCGGCTATTCAGACCGACTGGCCGCCGGCGCGATTGCCTCGGGAGCCACACTGGGCATCATGATCCCGCCTTCGGTGCCGCTGCTGATCTACGGCTTCATGACCCGCACCGATGTGGGCAAGCTCTTTATCGCAGGGGTGCTGCCAGGCCTGCTGGGCTGCATGCTCTACATGGGCGCTGTGACCTGGACGACCTGGCGCCGGCCCGAGGAAGGCCCGCCGGGCGTGCGCTCGGACACACGCGAGCGCCTGGCAGCGCTCAACCGAATCTGGGGCGTGCTGGGCCTGTTTGTATTCATCATCGGCGGGATCTATGCAGGCATCTTCACGCCCACCGAAGCAGCCGGCGTAGGTGCGTTTATGGGCTTTGTGTTCGCCCTGGCTCGCCGGGCCCTGACTTGGCAGAACCTGCGGGCGGTGCTGCTGGACTCTGCCAAGACCACCGCCACCATCTTCGTGCTGTTGATCGGCGCGCTGGTATTTTCCAACTACGTCGACATGGCCGGCGTGCCCCGGGCCCTGGGCGACTGGTTGGGTGGCGCAGCCTTTTCGCCGGTGGTGGTGATCCTGTTCATCATCATGATCTATCTGGTGCTCGGCTGCTTTCTGGACTCCATGAGCATGCTGTTTCTGACCGTGCCGGTGTTCTACCCCATCGTCGCCGCGCTGGGCTTTGACTTGGTGTGGTTCGGCATCCTGGTTGTGACGCTGGTGGAAATTGCGTTGATCACACCGCC
This sequence comes from Polaromonas sp. YR568, assembly GCA_945860515.1. Classification (GTDB taxonomy): domain Bacteria; phylum Pseudomonadota; class Gammaproteobacteria; order Burkholderiales; family Burkholderiaceae_C; genus Polaromonas. Next base: position 5,457 of record CAMARI010000138.1, on the reverse strand, counting down.
GGTGGGGCTGAATGTGTTTGTGCTGCACCAGGTGCAGCCAGACATCTCCACGCGCACCATCTTTCGCGGCGTGATGCCGTTTGTCGGGGCCGATGTGCTGCGGGTCTCGCTGTTGGTGGCCTTCCCGGCCATTGCGCTGTGGCTTCCCCGCTTCATGAGCTGAGGCGGCTCTGAAGTAAGCCGCCATCCATGGGACAGTTTAAAAAAACCGAGGTCTACGACGCCATCCTGCGTTCGGCCAAGGCCTTGTTCTCCGAAAACGGCTACGTCCAGACCAGCTTGCCGCGGATCGCGGCCGGCGCCGGCATCTCCACCGCCAACGTCTACGTCTATTTCAAGTCCAAGGTCGAGATCCTCTACGCCATCTACGACCCCTGGCTGCGGGCGCGCCTGGCGCAGCTGGCCGCCGAGGCGCAGGACATCGAAGATCCGCTGGAGCGGCTCAAGCATGTGCTGCGCAGCTTCTGGCGCGACATTCCGCGCGAGGATGGCGGCTTCGCCAACAACATCATCCAGGCCATTTCCAGCCTGGGCAACGAGCAGGGCTACCGGCCCACGCTGCTGCGCTGGATGAAGGCCCAGATGCAGGTCATGGTGCTCGACTGCTTGCCGCCCGCGCACCGTGCCATGTTCGAGGGCACGCAACTGGGGCACTTCCTGGTCATGGCTTTCGATGGCTTCATCGTCTACCACCACATCAAACCGCGTCGCCCGCTGGATGAGCGCACGCTGGACGCGCTGTGCCGCACGCTGCTGGCCTTGCCAGGACCGGTTCAGCCCAAATCAGCCACAGTACCCCAGCGCCTCAGCACCAAGAACAGCACCAAGAACAGCACCAAGAAGACTGCACCACCTGCCCGCAAGCGCTGATCTCAGCTACCGGCCTCGAGATGGAGCGCGGCCCACAAGCGGGCCGGCATGGCCAAGCACTTTGACCGCGAAAGGGTAGACCAGCACTTGCGCATTGGCATGCGAGCCATTGATCTGCTGCGCGCCGAAGGCCCAAGCCAGCTGCATTCGCGCAAGCTGCGGGGCTTTTCTGAGGTGGCGTTTCAGTAGCAGTGCTGAAAAAGGCTAGCCACTCAATCGATACGTGTTTCCATACGTTGAACAATTGTGTAAAGGTGGCTATTTTGGGGCGTATTGGCAAGAGGCGAGCATAAGTCGTTGCGGAAGGTGTTAGCAGTGTTGTACTGCCGAACAGCATCAGCCTACACGCGGCTTCACCATCGCCGCCGCTTTCTTCGCATTGACCCGCGCTACTTCCACATCGGCATCAAACGCCAGCGCCACACCCATGCGGCGGCGGGCAAAGCTTTCTGGTTTGCCGAACAAACGGATGTCGGTGTTGGGCACGCGCAGGGCGTCGGCCACGCCGTCAAACACGATGCCTTTGGCCTCGACCCCGCCGTAGATCACGGCGCTGGCGCCGGGGGTGCGCAGGGCGGTGTTGACGGGTAGGCCCAAGATGGCTCTGGCGTGTAGTTCAAACTGGGTTTGTACCTGCGTGCACATGGTGACCATGCCGGTGTCGTGGGGGCGGGGGCTGACTTCGCTGAACCAGACATCGTCGCCTTTGACAAACAACTCAACACCAAACACGCCCAGCCCGGAGGGCTGACCGTCAAAGCCAACACCCAGGTTGTCGGTGACGGCCTTGGCGATGTCGCGGCTGCGCTGCAGGGCTGCGGCGCGCATGGGGTGCGGCTGCCAGCTTTCAACATAGTCGCCGCTGACTTGAATGTGGCCAATCGGGTCGCAAAAATGGGTTTCGACGTTACCGCTTGCGCCCAGGGCGCGCACCGTCAGTTGTGTGATTTCGTAGTCAAAGTCGATAAAGCCTTCAACAATCACGCGGCCCCCCTGAATGCGGCCACCGGCCATGGCGTAGTCCCAGGCGGTTTTGACATCTGCTGGCCCGGCGATTTTGCTTTGGCCTTTGCCAGATGAGCTCATCACGGGTTTGACGATGCAGGGGTAGCCTATCTTGCTATCGATGGCAGCTTGCAGCTCGGCCAGCGAATCGCAAAACACATAGGGGCTGGTGGGCAGGCCAAGGGTTTCAGCGGCCAGGCGGCGAATGCCTTCGCGGTCCATCGTCAGGCGGGCGGCGCGGGCTGTAGGGATGACGCGAAAATCTGGGTGGATAGTGCCTGCGGCCTCCAGCTCTTCAAGCATGGCGGTGGCGATGGCTTCAATTTCTGGCACCACCAAATGCGGCTTTTCTTGTTCAATCAGCGCTTTAAGTTGCGCGGGGTCGCTCATCGTAATGGTGCGGGCGTGGTGGGCCACCTGCTGGCCGGGCGCGTTGTCGTAGCGGTCGACTGCGATGGTCTCTACCCCGAGGCGCTGCAAGGCAATCAAGACTTCTTTACCCAGCTCGCCAGAGCCGAGCAGCATGACTTTGGTGGCGTGGGGGGACAAAGGCGTGCCGATGGTGGTCATATTGAGCATGTAAGAAGCAAGGTAAAAGGGCGAAATCTTGAAGGCAGTTTACCTGCTGCCATGTGGGGTAAATCTGAGGGTACGCCGTGGCCGCAAGGCACAATGCGCACATGAATTCAGCCAGCAAAATCCCGATTTCTCCGATATTTTCAATTCAAGGTTTGACCAAAAAATACGGTGACGCTACCGTCGTTAACGACCTGTCATTCGACATCAAGCCCGGCGAATGCCTGGGCGTGATTGGGCCAAATGGTGCGGGCAAGACCACTACGATTCGCATGTGCCTTGGACTGGTGGCGCCTGATTCGGGCAGCGTGTCGTTTCATCAGCCGGGGCAAAGCGCTTTGCACATGCCGGCAGATTCGCTGGCCATCAAAGACAAACTGGGCATCGTCAGCCAGTTTGACAGCCTGGACCCGGACTTTTCCTGCGCTGAAAACCTGTTGGTGTTTGGCCGCTACTTTGGGCTGAAAGACGCGGTGATCAAGGAGCGCATCCCCAAACTGCTGGAGTTTGCCGCCTTGATCAGCAAGGCCGATGCCAAGCTGAGCGAGCTTTCAGGCGGTATGAAGCGGCGTTTAAGCTTGGCGCGCGCCTTGGTCAACGACCCGCAGTTGCTGCTGCTCGATGAACCGACCACCGGACTGGACCCGCAAGCCCGGCACCTGATGTGGGAACGTCTGCAGCGACTGGTGCAGCAAGGAAAATCGATTTTGCTGACAACCCACTTCATGGACGAAGCCGAGCGACTGTGCAACCGCCTGCTGGTGCTGGACCATGGCAAAAAGATGGTTGAGGGCACGCCGCGCCAACTGATCAATGACAACCTGGAACCCGATGTGGTGGAGGTGTACGGCATGGGCGCTTTGGCGCTGCTGGAGTCACCGATCAAGGCACTGGCGGCAAGGGTTGAAGTCAGCGGCGAGACGATATTTTTCTACACACAGGACTCAAAACGGTTGCTGCAAGCGCTCGCGGATTTCCCACAATTGCGCACCCTGCACCGCCCTGCCAATCTGGAGGACTTGTTCCTCAAGCTCACGGGCCGCCAGATCAGGGAGGATGCGTGATGACTTTGCCTGCGACATCGATCTGGGCAGCCCCACGCCTGAGCATGCGCTGGGTGCCGGTGTTTCGCCGCAATTTTCTGGTCTGGCGCAAGCTGGCGATTCCGAGTCTGGTCGGCAATATTGCGGAACCGCTGATCACGCTGGTGGCTTTCGGTTACGGGCTGGGTGTGTTGATTGGCGCGGTCAATTTGAACGGCACGGCCATACCCTACATTTTGTTTTTGGCCAGCGGCTCCATATGCACCAGCGCCATGAACGCGGCGTCGTTTGAAGCGCTCTACTCAGCGTTTTCGCGCATGCATGTGCAGCGCACCTGGGACGGCATCATGAACGCCCCGGTGCGGCTTGACGATGTGGTGTTTGCTGAAATGCTGTGGGCGGCCTTCAAGTCGCTGTTTACCAGTGTGGTGATCTTGCTGGTCATGCTGGCCCTGGGCATCAGCAGCAGCCCGATGCTGTTGCTGGCATTGCCATTGCTGGGCTTGGTGGGTGTTACCTTTTCATGCATTGCACTCATCTTCAATGCGCTGGCCAAAGGCTACGATTTTTTCACCTACTACTTCACGCTGTTTTTAACGCCGACCATGTTTTTAAGTGGTGTGTTCTTTCCGCGTGACCAGTTGCCAACAGCGATGCGGCTGGTTTCTGATTGGTTGCCTTTAACAGCGGCAGTTGAGTTGATCCGTCCGCTCTTTTTAGGCCAATGGCCAGCACAGGGCTGGCTACACCTGGCGGTGCTGGTGACCTATGCGGTTATCGGCTTTTGGGTGGCGCTGGCCCTGACACGCAAACGCTTCGGCGGTTAAGACAGGTTGAGGTAAAGATTGATGTTGATGTTGACTGCAGTAGATTTAAAGTCGCAAGCCGAGGCGACAACGCCGGTGGCCTGCACCTGCCCGCTGCGCCCTTGCGCAGGCTGGGAAAGCTTTACCGAAGACCGCTGGCAAAAAGAGCAGATGCAGGCCCTTGGCACGCTGCGCGACCCGGATGTGTACCAACCCAAGTCGGAAGAACATCACCCCGGCGGCACCCGCTATGGGTCAACCGATGCGCCGATTGCCGTCAACTTCTTTCCGTACAACCTGTGTGATGTGTTTGCCTGCACCACATGCGACAAGGTGCTGCTGCGCTACACCGAGTTTGGTGGCTACTATGTCGACCACCGCGTGCGTGGCGTGGATGCGCGGCTGGTAGTCTAGGCCGGCAGAACAGCAAAGCGCTGGCCCAACTCGGCCAGACCCAATTCATCGATCACCTGCTGAAGGCGCTCGGCTGCAGCGTTGGTTTTTTTGGCGTTGGGTGTTTGCGGTTTGCTGGCCAGAATCAACTCGTTCTTCATCGAATGCTCCCAGCCGACCAGCTCAGTCACAGTCACGCTGTAGCCGTTGGCCTCCAGTTGCAGGCAACGCAGCACGTTGGTGATCTGGCTGCCAAATTCACGCGCGTGCAGCGGGTGCCGCCAAAGCTCGGATACGGGCGTTTTGACCAGATTCAAGGCTTTGGATTTTTTCAGCACACCTGCCACTTCAGCCTGACAGCACGGCACCAGCACCATGTGCTGCGCCTGTTTGGCCAGGCCAAAGGCAATCGCGTCGTCTGTGGCGGTGTCGCAGGCGTGAAGCGCTGTCACAACGTCAATGCGCGCTGGCAAGTCAGCAGAGGCGGCTGACTCTTTGACCGACAGGTTCAAAAAAGACATGCGCTCAAAGCCCAAGCGGGCGGCAAGCGTGCGCGACTTGTCAACCAGCTCTGGACGGGTTTCGATACCGTACATGTGACCCGCCTTGGCTTGCCCTGCGTGGGCCACGTTGAAAAACAGGTCATACAAAATAAAGCCCAGGTAGGACTTGCCAGCACCGTGGTCGGCCAGCGTAAAGCCTGCGTTGCCTTGCGGTGCCCCATTGAGAACACCATTGAGCAGGGGTTCTATGAACTGGTACAG
>CAMARI010000137.1 GCA_945860515.1 Polaromonas sp. YR568 | reverse complement strand
GCCTTGTCCCAGCCGCAGGTAAGCGCCAGGCTTGGCCTGCAGCATGAACGAAAAGTCTTCAGCACCCATGCTGGGCACGATGTCCCGGGTGACGTTGTCTTCACCGATCAGCATGGCGGCCACATCCGCTGCGAACATGGCCTCAGCCGGGGTGTTGATGGTAGCCGGGTAAATGCGCTCGTAGTGCATGGTGGCTGTGGCACCAAAGGCTTCAGCCACCGACGCAATCAGGGTGTGCAGGCGTTTTTCAACCATGTCCTGCACCTCGGCATTGAAGGTGCGCACCGTGCCGACCAGTGTGGCCGTACCGGGAATCACGCTCATCGCACCCAGGTCGCCCGCGTTCATGGCGCAAATGCTGACCACGGCACTGTCTTGCGGTTTGACGTTGCGCGAAACGATGCTTTGCGCTGCCGTGATGATGTGCGCCGCCACCAGCACCGGGTCAATGGTCATGTACGGGTGCGCGCCGTGGCCGCCCTTGCCTGTGATGGTGATGGTGATACGGTCCGCTGCGGCCATCATGGGGCCGCGGTTCACGCCCACCGTGCCTGCGGGCATCGACGGCCAGTTGTGCATGGCATAAGCTGCTTGCACCGGAAAGCGGTCAAACAGGCCGTCTTCAATCATGGCTTTGGCACCGGCGTAGCCTTCTTCACCGGGCTGAAAAATCAGCACCGCTGTGCCGTCAAAATGGCGCGTCTCGGCCAGGTAGCGGGCTGCGCCAACCAGCATGGTGGTGTGGCCATCGTGGCCGCAGGCGTGCATCTTGCCGGGCTCGCCAGACTTCCAGCCGAAGGCGTTGTGCTCGGTCAGGGGCAGTGCGTCCATGTCGGCTCTCAAGCCAATCATGTTGCCGGGGTTATTGGCGTTTCGGCCCTTGCCATAAATGATGCCCACCACGCCGGTCTTGCCAATGCCGGTGTGAATGGCATCCACGCCGCACAGCTCAAGGGCCTGCTTGACGCGGCTGGCGGTGTACACCTCTTCAAAACCCAGTTCGGGGTGAACGTGCAAGTCACGCCGGAACGCGGTGAGCTCGGGGTGAAAGGCGCTGATGGCGGCAAAAGCACGGCCACTGGCCAGCACGGGAACAGGTTTAACAGCAGTCAGCATCAATGGCCTCCAGATTTGCCCACGCGCAAACGCGGGTCCACCACAAAGTAAAGCAAGTCAACCACCAGGTTGATCACCACAAAAATCAGCGCTGTCAGGCACAGGTAGGCGGCCATGACCGGGATATCAGCAAACGTCACCGCCTGAATGAACAGCAGCCCCATACCCGGCCATTGGAACACCGTCTCGGTGATGATGGCAAAGGCAATCAGCGCGCCCAGTTGCAAACCGGTGATGGTGATGACCGGCACCAGCGTGTTTTTAAGCGCATGGCCGAAATGGATGGCGCTGTTGGACAGGCCCCGCGCGCGCGCAAACTTGACGTAATCGGTGCGCAGCACTTCCAGCATTTCAGCCCGCACCAGGCGCATGATGAGGGTGAGCTGAAAAACCGCCAACGTCAGCGCGGGCAGCACAATGTGGTGCCAGCCGCCTGCGGTCAGCAAGCCCGATGTCCACCAGCCAAGCTGCACCACATCGCCGCGGCCAAAACTGGGGAACCAGCCCAGCCCGACGGCAAACAGCAAAATGAACAAAATGCCGACCAAAAATGTTGGCAAGGACACCCCCAGCAAGGACACAGTCATGAACAGTTGGCTTAAAAATGTGCCGCGTTTGAGCGCAGCATAAACCCCCATGGGAATCCCGAGCACCAGTGCCAGCAAGGCGGCAACGCCCGCCAGTTCAAGGGTGGCGGGCAGTCGCTCGGCAATCAGGCGCGACACTTTGGCACCCTGACGCAGGCTGAGGCCAAACTCTCCCTGCACGGCGTTCATCAAGAAGCTCCAGAACTGCACCACAAAGGATTTGTCCAGGCCAAGATCGGCACGCAGCTCAACGATTTGTTGCGGCGTGGCGTCCTGCCCCAACAAAAAGACCACCGGGTCGCCCACGTACTGAAACAGCAAAAACGAGATCAGTGCCACCGACACCATCACGATGATGGCTTGCAACAGGCGCTGAAGAATAAATGCAAACATGGGGGGTGGGGATAAGTCGGTCAGGGTTGATATTAGCGCAGCAAGTAGCTCAGCAAGTAGCGCGCCAACGCGGGGCCTGCCTGATGTCCTGCTTTCGTCTGTCCCGGGCGTGTCATTTGCAGCACATGGATCAAAGCACCTAAAAGCCTTTTTGATGTGTGCGGCGTCAAAAACCTCAGTTCACTTTGACCAGCCGCCAGTCAATTCGGTTGTCCGCGCGGTGCACCACGTCGATGTTTTTCTTCATCGCCCAGGGGATGATCTGGTTGTGCAAGACGAGGTGGGACACATCGGTATGCGACAACTCCAGCGCTTTTCCGATCAGTTCGTTGCGGTTTGACATGTCCGTTTCTTTTTTGATGCGTTCAACCAGCGCGTCCATTTGCGGGTTGGAATACCGGCCCAGGTTGTAGTTGCCGTCGCCGCCCACGCCGACACTGCGCACCAGTGACTGCAAGCTGTACAGCGCGTCAAAGGTGGGCACGCCCCAGCCCAGCATGTAAATGCTGGCTTCATAGCGCTGAATCATCGGGAAGTAGGTGACCAGCGGCAGCGTGCGCAGCTTGGCCTTGACGCCAATTTTGGACCACATGGCGGCCACGGCCTGGCAGATTTCCTCGTCGTTGATGTAGCGGTTGTTCGGGCAGGCGAAGTCGACCTCAAAGCCGTCTTTGTAGCCGGCATCAAGGAGCAATTTTTTAGCCGCATTGATGCTGTACGGGTAGCGGGTATCGACCTTTTTGCTCCAGCCGTTGACTTGCGGTGAGATCAACGTGCCGGTGGGCTGACTCAGGCCGCGCATGATCACCCTGTTGAGCGTGACGATGTCGATGGCCTGGCCCAGCGCCTTGCGCACGCGAACGTCTTTCAACGGGTTTTTGCCCTTGATGTTGGAGCCGGGCAGTTCGTCGCGGAACTGGTCCATGCCGAAGAAGATGGTGCGGTTTTCAGCCCCATCCAGCACCTTCAGGGCTTTGTTGGTGCGCAGCCGCCCCAGGTCTTGCGGGCTGGGGTCGAGCACCAAATCAAGCTCGCCAGACAGCAAGGCCGCGGCGCGGGTGGCCTCCGATTTGATGGGGGTGTAAACAATCTCGGTCACATTGCCATCGAGCTTGCCCCACCAATTGGGGTTGCGCTTGAAGACGAGCTTCTGGTCGGGCTGCCAGCTGTCCACCACATAGGGGCCGGTGCCCATCGCATTGCGGTGTGAAAAACTTTCATCTTTGGTTTTGATGTCTTTCGGCTCCGTGGCCTTGTTTTTCTCGGACCAAGCCTGGCTCATCATGCGCAGTTCGGTCAACTGGTTCATCAGCACCGGGTTCGGCGCTTTGAGCAGGATGTCAATCTCGCTGTCACTGACCCTGACGACCTTGTCGATACCCTGCGCATAAACGCCGTAATTCGATGTTTTGGCCATCGCACGATTGAGTGAAAACACCGCATCATCGGCGGTAAAGGCGCTGCCGTCGCTGAACTTGACACCTTTTCTCAGCGTGATGCGCATCTGTGTGGGGCTGGTCAGCTTCCAGGCGGTGGCCAGTTGAGGTTCAATTTTGAAGCTCTTGCTGTTGTAGTACACCAGTGACTCATAGACCGCCGCATGCACGCCATTGCCGAGCGCGTTGTTTTGCGAGTGAATGTCCAGCGTCGGAATGTCGCTGGCGCTGGCCCATCTGAATGTTTTGGCGCTGGCGGTGTGGCTCAGTGCCAGAGCAGTCAGCAGCAAGGCGAGTTTGAATGTCATGTGCAGTCCTTTGCGCTTTCAAAGCGCAGGGTGGGTTAAAGCGCAAACTATGCCTCAAACCAACTGCTGCGGGTCACCGGGCTTTCACTAAGGAGCCACAGCGCCGGCGTATCAGTGCAGCGATATCGGCGTATTGGCCAGACCGCTGTAGCCTTCCAGCGTGTCTTCAATTTCTTGCTGGGTCGGGGTGTTTTGCGCCCAGGCGCTTAGGCGCTGCTGGAACATTTCGGCCCAGGAGCCATCGAGGTACACCTCTTTGCCGGAACGCTTGTCAACAATCTCAAAACCGTTGCGCGCCATCTGCGGCGTGGTGGGCGCTGGGGCAGATGCTTCGGGTGCGTTGGCGTGAATTTGCACCACCACAAAAGATTCTGAGTCGTAAAGCATTTGCATTTGGATTTGTCCTTGGGGCATTCTAAGCGTGCACTGAGCCTTATATGGCAGCGCGGGGGCCAACTTCAAGGCCGACAGGGTTAATCCGGGCTTTTACACCTGCTTTTGCGCCTGCTTTTGCGCCTGCTTTGGCAGCATAGCTTCACCAATTCTTGACGACTTCGACCAACTGCTGGTCAATAAAGTCGCCGTTCGGCTGGGTGATGCGGTTGCGCACCGGCAAGTAGCCCAAAGACGGCGCAAACCAGATTTCAACCTTCTGGTCGAATTCCTTGCGCGGCTTGCGGGTGAGTTTCAGGGTCGGCATATCTTCGCTCATCAGCTTCTGGCTTTCTTCGGCTTCGATGACGAAGGTCCAGGTATCGGCCTCGCGCGGGCCAATCGTCAAAAAGGTGATGTTGCTGCCCGGCGGGAAGTCTTGCGGCCTGGCAGCCAGCATGCCGCCCAGCTGCAAAAACACGCTGACGCGGTCTTGCGCGCCTTCGACCCACGGCGCGTCGGGCGTGTTGGCGCTGAAGGTGATCTTGCCTTTGTCGGCCTGAAAATGCGCGGCCAGCTCGGTTCTGAACTTGTCAGCAAAACGGGTGGGGGCCAGGCCGGCCGGTGTGATTTTGCCGACACTGGTCATACTGCGGGATCCGATCAAAAAAGCGCTGACCTTCATCAGCGCCTGATAGCTGTCACCATCGGTTTTCCAGGCCAGTTCGGCATCTGCCTGGTAGTTCAGGTTTTTGGCGGTGCCGATCATTTTGTACAGCAGTCGCACAGAGCCGGGCAGGCTGATGGCCGTGACCGGGATGGTTTTGGGGCCAGTTGCGGGCTCTGCCGCAGCGCTGGCCTGTGTCGGGGTTGCGGCGGCTGCGCTTTCAAGCGGCTGGCTGGGCAGTGCCGGGGCTTCGGGGGCGGTTGGGCTGGTGCTTGACGATTCCTGAGGCGCTATTATTTCAGGAGCTGCCTGCCATTGTATTTCGGGGACTAGAACCGGATTTGATGCCTGTTTCGGGACATTTTGGGCCGTTTTGACGGATTTTGGTCGCACTGGAGGCGCTGGGGTCGCCTGCGCGCCGCCAGCCGGCGGCGGCCTGCTGTCAATGCTGCGTGTGGTGAATATCTTGCCGCCAGCATCATCCAGGTCGGCACCCGTACCCAGCTGGGCTGGCGACGCCTGCAGCACCAGAACATGGGCAGCAACGACCAGCAGGGCGACGATGGTCAGTGGTTTCCAGCCCGGCGCTCCAGTCGCCCCAGTGACGTTGGTCATGCCGCAATGTAGCCCAAATCAGTTGACAGTTGCTGGGCTGCGGCTTTCAGGGGCGTGGCGACTGCGCCGCGCCAGTCGACATCAAAGGTGCTGAGCGAGCCCAGCGCCACCATGCCCAGCACCATGTGGCCGTCGGCATCAAATACCGGCGCACAAAAGCCACCCACGCCGGGCAACAGCGTATTGACGACTCTGGCCACGCCGTGCTGGCGGGCTTCGGCAAGCAGCGCGTTGAGTTCGGCCATGTTAGCGGGCAGGTCGCGCCTGCCGCTTTTTTGAGCCCGCACCAGCTCGTCCTTTAACAAGCTCTTGAGCCGGATATTGACCGCGCTTTGGCGCGTGCCCATGAAGGCCGCAAAACACAAACCGGTGGCCGACGACAGCAGCGGCATCACATCGCCCAGACGCAAGTTGACGGTGACCGTCTGCGGCGACTCCTCCCAGTGCACCATGCACGGCCCCTGGTTACCCCACACCGCCAGCGCCAATGTTTGGCCAATCTGGGTCATCAGCGCGCCGAGCCGCGCTCTGGCCAGTTTGACGGCATCAATTCTGGACAGCGACGCGAGCCCTAACTTGAGTGCTGCGGGTCCCAGGTCATAACGCGTGGTGCCAGTGTCTTGCACCACGAGGCCCAGGCGCTGAAAGCTGACCAGGTAGCGATGCGCCTTGGCGGCTGACATGCCAGCCCGCGCGGCAAGGTCACGCAGCATCAGCGCGTCGCCTGCATTGGCCAGCACATCCAATAAACTGAAACCCACTTCCACCGATTGGATGCCCGCGCGTTGCGGCTCGGCATCGGCAGTTTGTTTCATGCTGGGCGTTCGCGTCGACGTCATGGCATCCCTATAATTACATTTAGGTAAATCAATTTCACTTATCGTAACGCTGAACGCAGCGCTGACCAGAACCGAAAGACATCGAATGAAACTTGCCACTTACAAAGACGGCTCACGTGACGGCCAACTGATTGTCGTATCGCGCGACCTGTCAACGGCGCATTATGCAACTGGCGTTGCCAGCAAATTGCAGGACGTGCTGGACGACTGGAACTTCATGTCGCCGCAGTTGCAGGACCTCTATGACAGCTTGAACAACGGCAAGGCCAGGCACGCTTTTCCGTTTGAAACCAGCCAATGCATGGCGCCGCTGCCGCGCGCCTACCAGTGGGCCGACGGCTCGGCTTTCATCAACCACGTCGAGCTGGTGCGTGCTGCCCGCAAGTCAGACGTTCCCGAGACGTTCTACACCGACCCGCTGATGTACCAGGGCGGCAGTGACGACTTCATCGGCCCAACAGACAATGTGGTGGTGGCCAGCGAGGCGTTTGGCATTGACTTTGAAGCCGAAATCGCCGTCATCACTGCCGATGTGGGTATGGGCACCAACGCAGAGCGAGCACTTGACGGCATCCGTTTGGTGATGCTGGCCAACGACGTGTCGCTGCGCAACCTGATCCCTGGCGAGCTGGCCAAGGGTTTTGGCTTTTTGCAGAGCAAGCCCGCCACCGCCTTTAGCCCAGTGGCCGTGACGACTGATGAATTAGGCGACGCCTGGCAGGGCGGACGCCTGCACATGACGCTGCAAAGCACCTGGAACGGACGCAAGGTTGGCATGTGCGAGGCCGGGCCAGAAATGACATTTCATTTTGGGCAGTTGATTGCGCACATCTGCAAAACCCGCAATGTGCGCGCCGGCAGCGTGATTGGCTCAGGTACCGTCAGCAACAAGGACTGGACACATGGCTACAGCTGTATCGCCGAAAAACGCGCTATCGAAACCATCGAAAGCGGTGCGCCAGTGACCGAATTCATGAAGTTTGGCGACACCATCCGCATCGAAGCCAAGGGCAAGGACGGGCAAAGCGTGTTTGGTGCGATTGAGCAGAAAGTGGCGGCATTACAGGCTGGTTAGCCCGAACCCGTCACGAAGAATACAGCCGCCGTTATTCCACTTCAACCCGTAACTCGCGCTCAGCCACACGCTGCTTTTCATCTTGTATCTGCAAGGTCAAGCGGTGTTTGCCCGCTGGAATTTGCGCGTTGTCGAGCGAAAAGCCTGCCGGGGTGACTTTGACGAATTTGGTGATGCGGCTGGTGATGTCGAACTTCAGCGCGCCGTACATGATTTTGAAAGTGCCGGGGTCAATGGCTGCGTCGCTTTGCGCTTTGAACAG
>CAMARI010000136.1 GCA_945860515.1 Polaromonas sp. YR568 | reverse complement strand
CATGCCGTCAGGGCGTGGCGGGTGATCTGCCGTGATGGTTTCGCTTTGGCGATAAAACCCGGTCACGTGGTTTGAACTGGCGAAGATCACGCGCTTGACAGCGTGCTTTCGAGCCGCTTCGTACAGATTAAAGACACCCAGGATGTTGGCCTGCAAGATGGGCGCAAACGGTCCTTCTACAGACACACCACCCAAGTGAACAATGGCGTCAACGCCTTGAACCATGGCACTTACTGCATCCGCATCAGCCAGATCAGCCAGCACCATTTCTTCACCCGCAACTGCATCGCCAAAGTCTGCCCGGTCAGACAAGCGCAGCACCGTGCAATTGGCCTTGAGTCTTGTACGAAGCGCTTTCCCCAGGCCGCCTGCTGCACCGGTGAGCAGCAGTCTTTCATGTACCTTGATCGTCATTTTCTGGTTCGGTCCTGCAGTTCCACGAGTTTGAGAGAAATTTTGCAGAATGCTGGACATTCCCATCAAGTTTGCTAAAGTCCAGTCTGTCGCGCTTAAGTCATACGTTGTCTGATGACTTAGGATTTTCTGGCTCCAGACACTGCATGTCAATGATTTCTTCATGGAATTAAGGAAAACCCCTAGCCCCTCCGAATCGTCTGCCGTGGCTTCAGCGTCAGAAGATTCAGCACGTGTGCGCAGACCGCGAGGGCTGGTCAACGAGATCGTCGAAAACCTTGCTGCGAGCATCCGTGAGGGCCGCATGCAGCCCGGTGAAAAGCTGCCTACCGAAGCTGAAATCATGGTCAGGTTTGACGTCAGCCGCACGGTGGTGCGCGAGGCGCTGTCAAGACTTCAGGCTTCCAGCCTGGTTGAAACTCGGCACGGTATCGGCACATTTGTGCTTGCCCCACATGACTCAGGAAACTTCAAGATCACTGCGGAGGACTTTGCCACCGTTGATGATGTCATCGCGGTTCTTGAACTGCGGATCAGTCTTGAAACCGAAGCTGCAGGGCTGGCTGCACAAAGGAGAACTGACGAAAACCTACAGGCCATGGAAACTGCCCTCCAAGCCTTTCAGGCGTCTATAGACATCGACTCGGACGCCGTGCCGCCAGACTTTCAATTTCATATGGAAGTGGCCCGGTCTACCGGCAATCGGCACTTTACCGACCTGATGACGTATCTGGGCACGATGATCATTCCGCGCACGCGCGTCAACACCACGCAAAACGCCCCCGAGGGCCGACTCAACTATTTGCAGCGCGTCAACAGCGAACACGAAAGCATTTACAACGCCATTCGCAACCGGGACGCAGAGGCCGCACGCGCTGCCATGCGTACCCATTTGTCAAACAGCCGTGAGCGCCTGCGCAAAGGCAAAAATGCACACACCATGCAGCCATCCGCTAGCCTGGGTGCATCGCTGGCCGCTACAGTTTCCAAAGTTCCGTGGGCTGCCTGAATCAGGACTAGTTGTACGATAACTCGCCCATATTGATGACGTCTGAACGCCTTCGACTTGGAGTGATTGGTGCCGGGCTCGGTTCGGCTCCACACTTTCGAAGCCTGGAAGAACTTGCCAGCGAAGTTGATGTCGCGTGGATCTATGGCCGGAACGCGCAGCGGCTTGCGGCTGCCGTCACGCCAGCGGGTGCCACAAAAACCACGCATTTTGAAGACATCCTGGACGACACCAGTGTGCAGGCGGTTTTGATTTTGACGCCGCCCAACACGCATCTGGATATGGTTCTTCAAGTTGCCAGAGTCGGCAAGCATGTGCTGGTTGAAAAGCCGCTAGAAATTGACCTGTTCCGGGCCACAGCACTGGTTGAGGCCTGCGAAACCTGCGGCGTTAGCCTGGGCGTCATGCTGCAACATCGGCTGCGAGAGGCGGCACTGGGGCTGGCGGCACTGATCAAAACCGGCGAACTTGGTGAGCTTGTCAGCGCCTGCGCATCGGTGCGCTGGTGGCGACCGCAAAGCTACTACGACGAACCGGGGCGCGGAACACTGGCGCGCGATGGCGGCGGCGTGCTGATGACGCAGGCCATTAATACACTGGACTTGCTGCTGGGTCTGATCGGCATGCCTGAACGTGTTAGCGGACATGCAGTGACCAGCCCGGTTCACACCATGGAAAGCGAAGACACCGTTACTGCCATGCTGCATTACGCCAACGGTGCCGTGGCCATGGTGCAGGCCACGACGGCGGCGTATCCCGGCTATCCAGAGCGCATTGAACTCAACTTCAGCCTGGGGACAGCAACACTGGAATCCGGAAGGCTACAGGTTGCTTTCATGAACGGAAAAAGCCTGACGCTTGGCAACCAGGAAGCCTCAGACGGGGGGGCCAATCCCATGGGGTTTGACCATGCGGCACACCGCGCTGTACTACAGGACTTTGTTCGCGCCGTTCGCAGCGGAACGGCTCCCTCAGTGACCGGGCGGTCAGCGCTGAATGTGCAGAGGGTGATTGCGGCCATCATGAGCTCATCCCAAAACGCGGAAACCGTCCCTTTGAGTTAGGGTTTTCCAATAGTTTCAGGGCTCTAACGCACAAGGACAGGGCGTTGACAGCTATAAAACGCGTAGCAAATTAATTTTTTGCGTTATAGTTATTTGTAAAACAGGTGCATACTGACGCACCATACCAAATTCTGACATGAGGAGATAAGCTGATGAGTGCCAAAGAAACCGCTGCCGTAGGCCAACTGCTGGAACTGCTTGAATCACGCTACGCATTGCGCGTTTTGTGGGCCCTGAAAGACGGTCATCCACAGACCTTTCGCCTGCTGCAAGACAGCGTCGGCAGCATCACCCCCAACACACTGAACACCCGCATCAAAGAGCTGCGCGCAGCGGGCCTGATGACGCACGGCACCAGCGGCTACACCCTCACCACATTAGGTGCAGACCTGCTCAAACGCATGAGCGACATCCCGGCATTCGCTGGCAAGTGGGTCAGCAGCCTGGCCAAAGCGGGCACACCTAAGAAAAAATAAACGGTCAAGACAAGGCCTTGAAGCAAGGTCTTGGTTGATGCAAAAACAGGCTCAGGCCTGTTTTTTTATGTCCGCTATCAGCGTCCTGTTGCCTAGATCGCGGTCTCCAGCAACTCCACCGGGTTGCCGTATCTGGCTGCAGCTGATCGCACGCCCGCATCGCGCAAGGCGCTTAAAAACCCGGCTTCAATCAGCGGCACGCCATCGACAGTGACCGTGCTGTCCAGGCAGACCAGGTCCATGTGGATGGGCGGCTCTTCCCACTGCGGCATGGTGCGCAGAATGTAGTCGCTAGGCTGGGCCAGATCAATGCCAAAGTGAAGTGCGCCAGGCGCGTTGGAGCCAGCAGGGTAAATCGTGTGGCGCGGTGCCTTCGGGTTAAAGCCGCAACCCAGTTCAATCAGCCGGCCACCGACCAGCATGTCGCGCAAAATCTCGGCCTCGCTTGACTGCCCCGTTACCTCCACAACTGTGTCGCTTTCAAAGCGGCAGCCGATGCGTTCGGCAAACGGTTTGGCAAAGCCGACCGCCCATTCGGGATACAGCGTGCCTGACATGGTGACGGGTGCGTTGGCATCGTTGCGGTGCGCGGTGCGGTCCCACAGGTTGGGGCCGTGGGTGGGCAGGTAGTGCACGTAGCAGCCTGGCTCGTCGGCAAACATTTTGCCGCGCCAGCGGTTGCTACCCAGCAGCGCCTGGCGCATGTCAGGTGTGTAGGCTATCGACAAATCAGTGCCCCGCCGGTCGGCAAAATGAACGGTGAAGTCTTTGCCCTCTGGCAAACGGGCGGCAGTGGCGCGAATGATCTCGCCCACCAGTTCAGCCGGAAAACGCGCCTGCGGGGTGTGCAGTAAATCCAGATCGCGAAAGTAGGTGATCTTGACCCAGCGCTGACCGCGCGCACGCTGGGCGATGAAAAACGGATCAAGGATCGAGCAGAACCAGGTCGAGACCACAAAGTCAGCTTCAGCCACCAGCGCCTTGGCCGCTTGCGGCACGACGGTGATCTGGCTCGTCGTTTCCATCAACTGCCGCACCTTTGCACCACGCGCTTTGGCCAGACCCATGATGGCGTCCGTCACACGCACATCGAGCAGTGGGTCTGTCAGCAGCAGCACCGTGTCGCCCTGCTTGAACGCGAACGTGCGCTGGAAGTTCTCAAGCGCGGCAAAGTAGTTTTTGGTCTGCGTCACTGCCGGATTCAGGCCGGGCGGCAAGCCCATCAAAAGATCGTTCATAGGGCTACTATTAGAAAGTCAGTCAACGGATGCTCCTGAGCGCTTCACTGCATCGCCCCAAAGCGTGAGATTGCGGTTGATGTGTTGGGTGAGCTCTTCAGGCGTGCTGGGTGCGACCTCGGTACCGCGTGCGGACAGTTGTGCGCGAAGTTCGGGGTCTGTCAGTGCCGTGCGGATTGCCGCGTTGAGTTTGTCAATGATGGGCCGGGGCGTCGAGGCGGGCACCACAAGCGCATCCCAGGCACTCACATCGAAACCTTTCAGACCGGACTCCGCCATGGTGGGCACATCGGGCCAGCCGGGGGCGCGTTTGGCGGTAGACACGGCCAGCGGCTTGATGCGCCCAGCCCTGGCTTGCGGTGCCGCGCTGGGCATGACCTCAATCATCATATCGACCTGGCCGCCCACCAGATCAGCCATGGCCTGCGCCCCGCCCCGATACGGAATATGCACCACCGCCAGACCCGCGCTTGACTTGTAAATCTCCCCAGCCAAATGGGATGTGGTGCCATTACCCGCCGAGCCGAATGTGTACTTGCCCGGGTTGGCCTTGAGCAGTTGTGTCAGTTCGGCCATCGAATTGACGGTCAAACCTGGCCGCACCACCACCATGGCGGCAATGCTGGTGAGCTGGGTGACCGGGTCAAAATCTTTGGTCGGGCTGAAACCTGGTGCCTTGTAAATCGTGTGATTGATCGCCAGCGTGCCGTTGGTGCCATACAGCAGGGTGTAGCCGTCTGCAGGCGCTTTGGCCGCTGCCGCGCTGCCCACATTGCCGCCCGCACCGCCCAGGTTCTCCACCACGATGGGCTGCCCCAGTTCTTTGGCCGCGCGCAGCATGACCAGTCGCGCCAGCGTGTCGCCGCCACCGCCTGCCGGGAAGGGCACGATGAGCTTGATGGGCTTGTTGGGGTAGGCAGCTGTCGTTTGCGCTCGGGCCATCGGCATGCACATCCATGCGCTGAGCGCCAGCACCGAAAGCTGCAAGCATGAACGCAACAGCGGGCGATTTGTCATTGTTTTGTCTCCTGCAAGGCGATAAAAATACTTAGCCTTCTTACTTTAATTGAAAAGCTGCCAAAAAGCACCAAAAATGCTGTTTCCCGGCCGATTTAGGCCCTCATTGATGACTCCATCCCATTGATAGACGCGCTAGCAGCTCTTAAATAGATAGCGCATCAAGCACTCATCAAGGCTTCTGGGACTTTTATGCATCTGGCCAATCCCCTGCTCTTGAAAAGGGTTTTGGCAGCCCCAGCTAAGAAATCAATGTCACAAAACCCCGTTTTAAAGCATGTCTGAACACACACAACCTGAACAAAATCAACAACCTAGCGGCCGTCACAACGCACTAAGTGGTGCGCCGAAACCAGAGGAGCTGGAAGCAGCCGCGGCAGCCAACGCGTTCGAGGCGACGCAAGCCGTCAGCGAACTGGTCATCGCGCAAGCTGAAATCGCCACGTTGACCGCCAAAAACACCGAGCTGGCCGACAGCTACTTACGCGCCAAGGCTGAGAGTGAGAACTCCCGCCGCCGCGCCGACGAAGAAGTCAGCAAGGCACGAAAGTTTGCCCTGGAAAGCTTTGCCGAAAGCCTGCTGCCAGTGGCCGACAGCCTGGAGGCAGGACTGAACCTGCCCAGTGCCACGCCTGAGCAGATCAAGGAAGGCGCAGCGGCGACGCTCAAGCAGCTCAAAGCCGCGCTGGAACGCAACCGCGTGATGCAGATTGACCCGCCCGCCGGAACCAAGTTTGATCCGCATCAGCACCAGGCCATCAGCGTGGTGCCTTCGGAGCAGGAAGCCAACACCGTGGTCACGGTATTGCAAAAAGGTTACCTGATTGCCGAGCGCGTGTTGCGCCCGGCGCTGGTCTCCGTCAGCGCACCTAAATAAACGGGCTTGATTTTTTCAGTCTCATCTCAATTTAATCATCAGTTAATTTTATAGAAACCACGGCGTAGCGAGAAGCTGTCAGGTTAGGCGGACGGAGCGCAGAAACCGGAATGCACATCTTGTGCATGAGGATTTTGAGCACCGCCCAACGACACATGGCAGTTTCGCAGTAGCCGTAAACGGAGAACATCATGGGAAGAATTATTGGCATCGACTTAGGCACCACCAACAGCTGCGTATCCATCATGGAAGGCAATGTGCCCAAAGTGATTGAAAACTCGGAAGGTGCACGCACCACACCGTCCATCGTGGCTTACCAAGAAGACGGCGAAGTGCTGGTCGGCACGTCTGCCAAGCGCCAGGCCGTGACCAACCCCAAGAACACGCTGTATGCCGTCAAGCGTTTGATAGGCCGCAAGTTCACTGAAAAAGAAGTTCAAAAAGACATCAGTCTGATGCCATACGCCATCGTGGCGGCCGACAACGGCGACGCGTGGGTTGAGGTGCGCAGCAAAAAGATGTCGGCCCAGCAAGTGTCTGCCGACATCCTGCGCAAAATGAAAAAAACCGCCGAAGACTACCTGGGCGAGCCGGTGACCGAAGCCGTCATTACCGTGCCCGCGTACTTCAACGACGCACAGCGCCAGGCCACCAAAGACGCAGGCCGCATTGCGGGCCTGGATGTCAAACGCATCATCAACGAGCCCACTGCCGCTGCACTGGCTTTTGGCTTGGACAAACAAGAAAAAGGCGACCGCAAAATTGCGGTTTATGACCTGGGTGGCGGCACGTTTGACGTGTCCATCATCGAAATTGCGGACGTTGACGGTGAAAAGCAGTTTGAAGTGCTGTCGACTAACGGCGACACCTTTCTGGGCGGTGAAGACTTTGACCAACGCGTCATCGACCACATCGTGGCAGAGTTCAAAAAGGACAGCGGCATTGACCTGAGCAAAGACGTGGTGGCCTTGCAGCGGCTGAAAGACTCGGCTGAAAAAGCCAAGATCGAACTGTCCAACAGCGCCGCAACGGAAGTCAATATTCCTTACATTGCACATGACCCGGCCAGCGGCCCAAAGCACTTGCTGGTCAAGCTGTCGCGTGCCAAGCTCGAAAGCCTGGTCGACGAGCTGATCGAGCGCACCATCGCCCCCTGCCGCACCGCCATGAAAGACGCAGGCCTGTCCGTCAGCGACATCCATGACGTGATTCTGGTCGGTGGCCAGACCCGTATGCCCAAGGTGCAGGAGGCCGTCAAGGCGTTCTTTGGCAAAGAGCCACGCAAAGACGTGAACCCGGACGAAGCCGTGGCCGTAGGCGCTGCCATTCAGGGCCAGGTGCTGTCTGGCGACCGAACCGACGTGTTGCTGCTGGACGTCACCCCGCTGTCACTCGGCATTGAGACCATGGGCGGCGTGATGACCAAGATGATCAAGAAAAACACGACCATTCCAACTAAGTTTGCGCAAACCTTCTCAACGGCTGAAGACAACCAGCCGGCTGTGACGATCAAGGTATTTCAGGGCGAGCGCGAAATTGCGGCGGGCAACAAGGGCCTGGGCGAGTTCAACCTCGAAGGCATTCCACCCGCAGCACGCGGCACCCCGCAAATTGAGGTGTCGTTTGACATCGACGCCAACGGCATTCTGCA
>CAMARI010000135.1 GCA_945860515.1 Polaromonas sp. YR568 | reverse complement strand
GCGGCTTTTCTGCCGCGCCAGGCGGGCTCCAGCAAGCGCATGCCGCGCACGCGCTTGACGGCCACCAGAAAATAAACCGCCCCAAAAATAGGCCACCAGCGCTGGCCCGCCTTGTCCATCCATTCAAATCGGGACAGCCATTTTTCAGTTTCAAAAGCCGGCCGATAGCAGCCAAAGCGGGCGGACTCGACCTCAAAGCTCAGCAAGCGCAGCCAGTCACGCAAGCGCCAATAGCCAATAAATTCGCCAGCTTGCGGCAGGAACAACTCGCCGGTGCCAAAGCGCTGGTAAAGGTGCGCGCGCCTTTGGCGCATGCCCCACAGACTGGCCGGGTTCATGCCGCTGATCACCACCCTGCCCTCGGGTACCAGCACCCGTTCAACTTCACGCAAAGTAGCATGCGGGTCCGAGCTCAAGTCCAGCGTGTGCGGCAACACCAGCAGGTCCAGGCTGCTGGCTGCAAAGGGCAAGGCAACTGACTCTGTTACAAACGTGCCCGTGCGTGTGTTTGTGCGGTTCGCTGGGGAACTTGACTCTTCGGCGCAGGTCACACCCGCTTGCCCAGCCGTTACAGACGTAGCAAGCCATTTGTGCGGCATGCGGTTGGCCTGTAGCGCAGGCAGCTCAGGCATTCCCAGTTGGAGCGCGTGGTAGCCAAAAATATCGCTCACAGACTGGTCGAATTGCTCGCGCTCCCACGCCAGCAGGTATTGGCCGGGTGGCGTTGTGAGCCAGTCCGTCAAACCTATAATTTCAGCGCCCATCAAAACCACTGCATGTTGACATTAATCCCCATCCCCGCTTTTACCGACAATTACCTCTGGCTGCTGCACGATGGCCAGCGAGCATTGGTCGTCGACCCGGGCGATGCTGCACCTGTGCTGCGCAAGCTGGCAGAACTCAAGCTCACGCTCGATGCTATTTTAGTCACGCATCACCATGCAGACCACACGGGCGGCGTTGACGAATTACGCCATGCAACCAGTGCCACAGTGTATGGGCCAGCCACTGAAAATATCCCGAAACCCTATGACATGCTGGGTGAAGGCGACGTGGTTCATGCGGCCGGTGTGGACTTTCGGGTCATCGACGTACCCGGCCACACCGCTGGGCACATTGCTTATTACGCACCTGGCGTTGACGGCAAACCCCTGCTTTTCTGTGGTGATACGCTGTTTTCTGCTGGCTGCGGCAGGCTGTTTGAAGGCACACCGGCACAAATGCTGGCATCGCTTGACAAACTGGCCGCGCTGCCGGGCAACACCGTAGTCTGCTGCACCCATGAATACACGCTGAGCAATTTACGGTTTGCCGTGGCGGTAGACCCCGCAAACCAGGATTTGGCAAACTACCAAGCGCACTGCATCGAACTGCGCAAACACAATCAACCCACGCTACCCACGTCCGTCTCCCAAGAACTTCTGATCAACCCCTTTCTGCGTACCCGGCATTCCGCTCTGATTTCTTCTGCCCGGCAGTTTGATGCTTCAGCCCACGACGACACATCTGTATTTGCCGCCATCAGGCAGTGGAAAAACCAATTCAAATGACGCAACACTTTCTGCCCGCCATCCTGCTTTGCGCCGTCTTTTTAGTCGGCTGCGCGAGCAAGCCTGCCATGCCGAATGAACAGGTTCTGGCCACCCCAACAGCCACACAGGCTTTGCAGATTCCAAGCGAGCCGCTGCGAACTCCCAGCGAGCCGCTGCGAATTCCCGCTGAGCCGCTACGAACTCCCAGCGAGCCGCTGCGAATTTCCGCTGAGCCGCTGCGAGTTCCCGGCGAGCCGCTGCAAAGCATCACGCCTGGCCAGATCGGCGGCTTCAAAATTGCGCACGCCGAGCCGCCCAAGGAACTGTGGGACCGTATCCGCCGGGGGTTTGCCATGCCGGACTTGCAGGACACGTTGGTGACAGACCGCGAGCAGTGGTATTCAAGCCGACCTGACTACATCCAGCGCATGACGGAACGCTCTAGCAAGTACCTGTTTCATATTGTTGAAGAGCTTGAGCGCCGCCAGATGCCGACCGAGCTGGCGCTGCTGCCCTTCATTGAAAGCGCCTTCAACCCGCAAGCGGTGTCTAGCGCGAAGGCTGCGGGTATGTGGCAGTTCATGCCAGCAACTGGCAAATACTTTGATCTGAAACAAAACGCCTTTCGGGACGACCGCCGCGATGTGCTGGCATCGACCCGCGCCGCGCTCGACTACCTGCAAAAACTGTACGGCATGTTTGGCGACTGGCATCTGGCACTGGCCGCCTATAACTGGGGCGAAGGTAACGTGGGCCGGGCGATTGCGCGCAACAAAAAGGCCGGTCTGGGCACGGGCTATCTTGACCTCAACATGCCGGCAGAAACGCGGCTGTATGTGCCAAAGCTGCAGGCAGTGAAAAACATTGTGGCCAATCCGCAGTGGTTTCGAACCGAGCTACCCCTGATTGGCAATCACCCGTATTTTCAGCAGGTGCAGTTGAGTCGCGACATTGACGTGGCGTTGGCAGCGAAGCTGGCTGACGTGCAGATCGATGATTTCAAGGCATTGAACCCGTCAGCGCATCGACCGGTGATCATTGCTTCGGGCACACCGCAAATTTTGTTGCCCTGGGACAGCGCGCTGGTGTTTCAGCGCAACTTCGACGCCTACAACCAGGGCCAGTACGCCAGCTGGACAGCCTGGAAAGCGCCCACAACACTGAGCGCCAGCGAGGCCGCAAAGCGCGTCGGCATGAGTGAAAACGATTTGCGCGCTGTCAACAATATACCGCCGCGCATGCTGATCAAGGCAGGCTCAACCCTGCTGGTGCCACGTTCCGCAAAAATGGCCGTCGATGTCGCCAGTCATGTCGTCGACAACGCGCGAGTAGATCTGGCCCCTGAAATCGTGACGCGCCGTACCACCGTCAAAGCCCGCACCGGCGAAACGGTGGCCAGCATGGCCAAGCGCTACGGCTTGAGCCCGGTCAACGTAGCCAACTGGAACCGCACTGGGGCTGCAAGCGCCTTTAAAGCGGGTCAGCAAGTGGTGCTGTTTTTGCCTGTCAAGACAAGCACTCGGAATCCTAGCGCCAAAAGCA
Source organism: Polaromonas sp. YR568 (assembly GCA_945860515.1). Lineage (GTDB taxonomy): Bacteria > Pseudomonadota > Gammaproteobacteria > Burkholderiales > Burkholderiaceae_C > Polaromonas. Next base: position 4,738 of record CAMARI010000135.1, on the reverse strand, counting down.
AAGCTAGCGTCAAGGCTGTCAGCCGCAAACCGGTGGTGCAGAGCCAAAAGCGCTGAATCACCGGGGCAGATGCACGCCGCCCTCAGGCCAGAAAACGCTGTTTGGCCCGCCGCGCAAATTCGTTGGTGTAAGTCTTACTGGCATTGAGCCGGGCCAGGCGCAGCGTTGCATCATATTGGCCGAAGGCAGCCAGTGCAATAGATGGCCCATCGTCGGGCATCATGCCGTCCGGTGAAATGGATTCGCGGGTCTTGTTGAACGCTGCCAGATACAGAGCCCTGTCACCCAGCAGATAGCTTTCAGGAACGGTGTTGATCATGTCGCTGGGCCCTGCCGTCTGCAACCATTTCAGGCTGTGAACCATGGCATTGGCCAGCGCCTGGCAGGTGTTGGGATTTTTCTGTACAAAGTCGCTCGCCGCATACAGGCATGCAGAGGGCATGCTGCCGCCGAAAAGGTCTGACGTGCCTTTGAGGGTACGGGTGTCCTGAATGATTCTGACCTCGCCTTTTTGCTCCAACATGGTCATCGCAGGGTCAGTGTTGCAGAGCGCATCAATTTGCCCCGTGCGCACCGCCGCCAGCGCATGGACCCAGGAGCCAAGCTGCACAAAACTCACGTCTGCAGCATTCAAGCCGCCTCGCATCAAGTACCGGTGAGTCATCATGCTGGCCATTGAGTCAAGCGCGGCAACACCAATTTTTTTGCCCCGCAGGTCAGCAATGCGGGTATAGCCCGGCAAGTTGCGGGTAGACACGCCCAAGGCAAGCTGCGGCGTTCTACCCTGCAACACAAAGGCCTGAAACATCTGGTTTTTGGACTGCAGATACAGCGTGCGCTCGAACATGCCCGAGCAGACATCAGCCGCACCGCTGACCACGGCTGCGGATGCTCTGGCAGCGTCTGCAAAATCACTGATCTGTACATCCATCCCCTCAGCCCTGAAAAACCCGAGTTGCTCGGCAATCGTCAACGGCAAATAGCTGAGTGCCGATTTGCTGTCGACCGTCACCACCAATTTGGTTTTTTCGATTTTTGGCTGCGCATTCAACGGGGACAGCGCCAGCATTGAGCCCGCCAATGCAAGGCTGCTGGCAAAGCGTCTGCGGGACAAATCATCAAGAGCAGGCATGTGTTTGAAATACTTTTGTGTTTAAGCGCTTCAGAATATCAAGGCATAAAAAAACCCACATCGGGAACATCCCGTGCGGGTTTTTACTCAAGTGGCAGCAGCCACTGACGACTGCTTACACCTGCGGCCAAGGCCAGCATCAAAACATCAGCGAAAACCGCTCAAAAGTAGCCAGATATTGACCAAAAAGGCAGTCACCCAAATGACGCTGCGGGTTTTTGCCATATCAGCCACGTACATCATGATGTAGGCAATACGCAGCACCACAAACATAAAAGCCAGAATGTCAACCACCGCCTGCCGGGCCTGCAACTGGTGCGCAATGATGACCGCAGCAAAGAAAAACGGCAAGGCCTCAAAGGTGTTGGCCTGGGCCGCGTTGGCTCTGGCGCGCCAGTCGGTTTGTCTGGCCAGCCAGGCACGCGGGTTGTTGTTGTCATAACCGCCTTTTTTGGGCGAAATGCGGAACATGCCTGACTTGGCAATGCCAGCGCACAACACAGGCAAAATGGCCGCCACCAGCACGCACCAGTAAGCGATGGTAAAGCTTAAAACCGTCATTCTCAACTACCTTTCAGGCCTCAAGGCCACGTTTTATAAATGCTATTAGCTATTTAAATTATAGCAATCATGCAGCTGCCAAATTTTTAACGCCGGTCCACCAGCGCGTGGGCAATGGTACCCAGGTCAACATATTCCAGTTCACTGCCCACCGGTACGCCGCGTGCCAGCCGCGTCACCTGCGCGCCGCGCGCCTTCAGGGCCTGTGCAATCACGTGGGCGGTGGCTTCGCCTTCGGCCGTGAAGTTGGTCGCCAAGATAACTTCTTGCACCTCGCGCTCGTTTGCTGGCACCGGCTGACCGTCCGCGTTTTTGGGAACGACCCGGTCAAACAGCTTTTGCAGGCCAATGTCTTTGGGGCCAATACCATCGAGCGGGCTCAGCTTGCCCATCAGCACAAAGTACAGGCCCTTGTAAGCCAGCGTGCGCTCTAGCGCAGCTTGGTCGGCTGGGGTTTCAACCACGCACAGCTTGCTGCGGTCACGCTGGGGGCTGGCACAGGTGCTGCACACGTCAAGCTCAGTCAACGTGTTGCACAGCGTGCAATGCTTGATGCTGGCCACCGCATGCTCAAGCGCCTTGGCAATTTGCAAGGCAGCGTTTTTGTCGTGCTGCAGCAAGTGAAACGCCATCCGCGTCGCAGACTTGACCCCCACGCCAGGCAGCTTGCGCAAGGCTTGGGTCAAGCCTTCAAGTGCATTAGACATCAAGCCCCCACGTTCGCTCACTGCGTGTAGCTCTCTGCCCCCCGAGGGGGCGCTGCGCCTGCGGTCTGGCAAAGCCAGTCCCGCGGCCCCTGCTTGTAAATTCAAATGTCAAAATCAAAAGGGGAGTTTCATGCCGCCGGGCAGGCTTGGCATACCGGCGGTGATCTTGCCCATCTTCTCGCCACTGACCTCTTCTGCCTTGCGCACAGCAGCGTTAAAAGCGGCGGCCACCAGGTCCTCAATCATGTCTTTGTCGTCTGTCAGCAGGCTTGGCGCAATCTCCACACGTTTGACTTCGTGTTTGCAGGTCATGGTCACCTTCACGAGACCCGAGCCCGCTTCAGCCGTGACTTCAATGAAAGCCAGTTCGTCCTGGGCTTTTTTCATGTTGTCCTGCATGGCCTGCGCCTGCTTCATGAGTCCGGCAAGTTGCCCTTTGTTGAACATGTTTTATTCCTTTGAGGATGGGTTTTTAAGTGGATTGAATCATATCGGCTTGACGTGTCATCGGCACGTCAAGCCGCAGTTGGTAAGGTGTGTTTGATGCTGCCGGGGACAACATTGCCGCCCCAGTGGCGCACCATGTCCTGCACAAATGGGTCGTTGTGTATCAGCGCTTCGGCCTGGGCCTGACGCTGTTTGGCCAGCGCCTGGTTGCGGCGCACCGGCGTGTCCGTGACGGGGCCGATTTCGACGGTCAGCTGAACGCTTGCGCCGGGCTGCTCTGCGTTAATGGCGGTTTGTAACTTGTCGATGTTGGCGGGGCTGTTCAGCGACGGGCTTTCCACCCGCAAAACCCAAGCCGTCCCATCGCAGGACATCAGCTGCGACTGCAAGGCTAGTTCACGCGCCATGGTTTTGATGGCGTCAGCGGCGACAAGTTGAGTGACCAGAGCGGCCCACATATCACCCAGCGCCGTTTTGGCAGATGCAGGAGCTTCGTCGACCGCCACTTGAGGCGCTATCAATTCAGGATCTACCAGTGCTTGTATTGATTGGCCTGGAGGCGAATTAGGCACCCCAAAACCACTGTTGTCAGGTGATTGAGGCGTGATTTTCGGGTCTGCCGCCGCTGCGCGCTGCGCCATCGCCACGGGAGCAGCCCGAACCGGCTCCGGGTGAGGCGCCTGGACGGGCTCAGGCAGGCTCTGGGGCTTTTTTCCAGGCTCGGCGGCGCTCCCCGTCTTGGAGGCCACAGGCAAGGGCACGCTGCCCGCAGGCTTGAAAGCCAGCAAACGAAGCAGCACCATCGTCAGCGCCGCGTACTCGTCGGGCGCCAGGCCCAGCTCGCCGCGGCCGTGCAGGCACAGGCTGTAAAGCAGCTGCGTTTCGTCAGGCGGCAGCATTTGCGCCAGTCGGGCGGTTTCACGCGCCTCCGGGTCAGTATCGTCATCGGCCTCAAGCGACTTGGCCATCATGTCTGGCACCGCTTGCAGCACCGCCATGCGTTGCAGCACCGTCGTCATTTCTTCCAGGGTAGAAGCAGCGCTCAGGCCGTTCAAGCGCAGCGCTTCTGATGTTTCGACCACGGTTTTGCCGTCACCACGCGCTAGCGCGTCGAGCAACTTGAACACATAGCTGCGGTCCACACTGCCCAGCATCAGTCGCACACTGGCTTCTTGCAGCGCGCCCGAACCAAAAGCAATGGCTTGGTCAGTCAATGACAGCGCATCGCGCATCGACCCACGCGCCGCCCGGGCCAGCAAGCGCAGCGCCTGAGGCTCTGACGGCACGTCTTCAATGCCCAGCACATGGCCCAGGTGCTCCAAAATCGTCTCCGGTGCCATCGGTCGCAGGTTAAATTGCAGGCAGCGCGACAACACAGTGGCGGGCACTTTTTGGGGGTCCGTCGTGGCCAGCACAAATTTGAGGTATTCCGGCGGCTCTTCCAGCGTTTTGAGCATGGCGTTAAACGCCGTGTTCGTCAGCATGTGCACCTCGTCAATCATGAAGACCTTAAAGCGCCCCACCACCGGCTTGTAAACAGCCTGCTCCAGCAGCTGCGCGATTTCATCAACGCCCCGGTTGGACGCCGCGTCCAGCTCGGTGTAGTCTACAAACCGGCCGCTATCAATATCTTTGCAAGCCTGGCAAACCCCGCAAGGCGTGGCAGTGATGCCGCCCTGCCCGTCAGTGCCAATGCAATTGAGCGACTTGGCCAAGATACGTGAAATCGTCGTTTTGCCCACGCCCCGTGTGCCCGTGAACAGGTAGGCATGGTGCAAACGCTGGGTGGTCAAGGCATTGCCCAAGGCCTGCACCACATGCGACTGCCCGACCATTTCAGAGAAGTTTTTTGGGCGGTATTTGCGGGCCAGGACAAGATAAGACATGGACA
>CAMARI010000134.1 GCA_945860515.1 Polaromonas sp. YR568 | reverse complement strand
TACGCCATCGTCGTCAACACGACTCAGGGTGCGCGCGATGTAGAACGCAACCTGATGCGCGCCGCCATGATGATGGGGGCAACCCGCATGCAGCTGCTCAGGCGAGTGGTTTTTCCATCGGCCATGCCGTCCATTTTTACCGGCCTGCGCATTGGTTTGGGCATTTCATGGACGGCCGTGATCGTGTCTGAAATGGTGGCTGTCAAGTCCGGCCTGGGTTATGTGCTGTGGGACGCGTACTACGTGGGTCGCATGGACATCGTGCTGGCCGACATGGTGTCGATTGGCGTGATGGGCTACCTCAGTGACCGCCTGATCGTGTTCGCAGAGCAGCGGGTGCTCCGCTGGCGCATGCTTCAAAACCATTAAACCTGCCCCAACATTTGCAAGCCAGCATGTCCGCCATCCATATTGAAAAACTCGACAAAACCTACCCGACAGAACCGCCGGTGCGGGCATTGGCCCAAATCGATCTGGATGTTCAAGACGGTGAATTTGTGGCACTGCTGGGGCCGTCGGGCTGCGGCAAGTCAACTCTGCTGAATCTGGTCGCGGGCTTTGAGCAGGCCAGCAGCGGCACGCTGCATGTGCACAGCCAGCCGGTTGACAAACCAGGGCCAGAGCGTGGCGTGGTGTTCCAGGAGGCGGCGCTTTTTCCGTGGCTCAGCGTCTGGGAAAACGTGATTTTTGGCCCCAAAACCCAAGGTCAGTCGCCTAAAGACTATGTCGAACGCGCCAACGACATGCTGCGCATTGTGGGTCTGTCAGATTTTAAAAATCACCTGCCGGTCCAGCTCTCGGGCGGCATGCGCCAGCGCGTGGGCATTGCACGCATCCTCACACTGGGCTCCCGCGTGCTGCTGATGGACGAGCCCTTTGGCGCGCTGGATGCACAAACCCGCTTGACCATGCAAGAGCTGTTGCTGTCGGTGTGGCAGCAGCTCAAGCCGACCATCGTCTTTGTCACCCATGACATTGACGAGGCGCTGTTTTTGGCTGACACCATTTATGTGATGTCGGCACGCCCCGGCCGCATCCAGGCACGCATGACGGTACCGCTGGCCCGACCGCGCACGATTGAAGACACCACGTCGGAAGCCTTCAACGCCATGAAGCGCGAGATTCTTCAACAAATCAGGCATTGAATTTTCATTCATCAACTTATGGCCAATCCCCGCATCCCTTACCGCTTTTCCAACGAAGGTCCGGCCCTCACACCCCCTGCAGGCGGCAATATTCTGGTGCACCTGGTAGTCAACGTCGAGCACTGGTCCTTTGACGCGCCGATGCCGCGCACCATCATCACACCGCCACACGGCAAAGAAACCGTGCCCGATGTGCCCAACTTCAGCTGGGTCGATTACGGCATGCGCTGCGGCCTGCCGCGCATCATTGACGCCATCACGTCGCGCGGCCTCACAGCATCGACCAGCTTTAACGCCAGCGTGATTGACGCCTACCCGCGCGCCGCCGAAGCCATGCACAGCGCAGGCTGGGAGTTCATTGGCCACGGGCTGCATCAAAAGTCGCTGAACCATGCCGGGGCCGAGCAAGAGGTCATCAAAACCTGCCTGGACATGATTGAAAGTTTTACCGGCACGCGCCCGCGCGGCTGGCTCGGCCCGGGCCTGCGTGAAAGCCACGACACGCCCGAGAACCTCAAGGCGGCAGGCATCGACTACGTGTTCGACTGGGTGGTCGATGATGTGCCCAACTGGATGAGCACAGCACATGGCCCGCTGCTCAGTTTGCCTTACAACCTGGAGATCAACGACTCCATCATTTACGCGATTGAAAAACATTCGTCCGACGAGATGCTGGAGCGCCTCAAACGCACCGTGTCGCTGTTTGAGCGTGAAGCCAAAACCGCGCCCAGAGTCCTGACACTGGGCCTGCACCCGCATCTGATCGGTGTGCCGCATCGCTTTGGCTCGTTTGAGCAAATGCTGGACTTGCTGATGAAAACACCCGGCGTTTGCTTTATGCAAGGCCATGACATCGCCGACTGGTACACCGCGCAGGTGGCCGCTCCTCAAACCCCATAACGAATCAACAGGGCAATAAAAAATGGACTTAAAACTTCAGGGTCAGCGCGTGCTGGTCACGGGCGGCTCCAAGGGCATTGGCTTGGCCATTGCCACCACCTTTGCCCGTGAAGGCGCTGTGCCCATCATTGTGTCGCGGTCCGGCGAATCACTGGCCAAAGCCGTGGCCAGCATCCAGCAGGCCACAGGCGTGACAGCGCAAAGTGTCGCCGCAGACCTGGGCACCCAGGCCGGTATTGATACGCTGATGGCAAGCGCAGGCGCGATCGATATCTTGGTCAACAACGCTGGGGCGATTCCCGGTGGTGCGCTGGCTGCGGTAGACGACGCCAAATGGCGCGCCGCCTGGGAGCTCAAGCTGTTTGGCTACATCAATCTGATACGTGCCGTGCTGCCGCACATGGAGCAGCGCGGCAGCGGCGTGATTGCCAACATCATCGGCATGGCCGGCGCTGTGCCGCGCGCCGAATACATTTGCGGCTCGACTGCCAACGCCGCGCTGATGGCGTTTACCCAGGCGGTTGGCGCCACCAGCCCGCGAGCCGGCGTGCGGGTGTTTGGCATCAACCCATCGCCGACCCGCAGTGACCGCATGGAAGGCATGCTGCGTGCCCAGGCCACACAAAAGCTGGGCGATGAAAACCGCTGGATGGAACTCACCGCCAAGATGCCGTTTGGCCGCCTGACAGAGCCGCAAGAAATCGCGGATCTCACCGCCTTCAGCTGCTCGCCGCTGTCCACTTATTTGTCCGGCACGGTGATCAATGTCGATGGTGGCCAGATGTACGCCACGCCCCAGTAAATTTACTTTTGAGATATTGAATGATCAAGCAAAACAACCACAAATATGAATTTACCGAGCTGCGCGAAGGTGTTCGCGCGGTGGTCACCCAGTTTGACTCGCGTTACTGGCAAGAAGTCGATGACGCGCGGGCGTTTCCTGAAAAGTTTGTTACCGCCTTGACCGACGCGGGCTGGCTGTCGGCGCTGATTCCCGAGGAATACGGTGGCTCCAGCCTGTCCCTGACGGAGGCCAGTGTGGTGATGGAAGAGATCAACCGTGCGGGCGGCAATTCAGGTGCCTGCCACGGCCAGATGTATGTGATGGGCTGCGTGGTGCGCCACGGGTCGGCCAAACAAAAGCAGGACTTGCTGCCGCGCATTGCCAGCGGCGAAATTCGCATGCAGTCGATGGCAGTGACCGAGCCCACCACGGGCAGCGACACCACCAAGCTCAAAACCACCGCCACGCTCAAGGGCGACCATTACGTGGTGCAGGGGCAAAAGGTCTGGACATCGCGGCTGCAACATTCTGACTACATGCTGCTGCTGGCGCGCACCACGCCGCTGGCAGACGTGAAAAAGAAAACCGAAGGCCTGTCGGTATTCCTGGTCGATTTGCGCGAAGAAGTCGGCAAGTCCATCACCGTTCGGCCCATCCGTAACATGGTCAACCATGAGACCAATGAAATCTTCATCGACAACCTGCGCATACCGGTGGAAAACCGCATCGGCGAAGAAGGCCAGGGCCTGAAGTACATCCTGGACGGCCTGAATGCCGAACGGATTTTGATTGCCGCTGAATGCGTGGGCGACGGTTACTGGTTTGTTGAAAAAGCCAGCGCCTACGCCAACGACCGGGTGGTGTTTGACCGCCCGATTGGCAAAAACCAGGGCATTCAATTCCCGATTGCACGCGCATTTGTGAATGTGGAGGCCGCCAGCCTGATGCGCTACCGCGCCTGCGAGCTGTTTGATGCGGGTTTGGCCTGCGGCTCTGAAGCCAATATGTCCAAGCTGCTCGCGGCTGACGCCTCATGGGAGGCCGCCAATGTGTGCCTGCAAACGCACGGCGGCTTTGGTTTTGCGGCGGAATACGACGTAGAACGCAAGTTCAGGGAAACCCGGCTGTACCAGGTTGCGCCAATTTCAACCAACCTCATCCTGTCGTATGTGGGTGAGCATGTGTTGGGCATGCCCAGGTCGTATTGACATGACAGTTGCAACACCCGCCCTTGAAGACTGGGTAGGCCGTACGCAAACGGTGCTCGATACCATCAGCCCGGTACAGGTGCGCCAGATGGCGGCGACGCTCAATGACGCGGCGCGCATGCAGCGGCCAGACATGGCAGCGTTGCCTGCAGGCTGGCACTGGCTGTACTTCAACCCGCTGGAAGTGCAGTCGCTGCTGGGTGAAGACGGTCACCCGCAACGAGGCCCTTTTTTGCCGCCAGTTGACTTGCCGCGCCGCATGTGGGCAGGTAGCAGACTCACCTGGCATCGCCCCTTGCATGTGGGGGCCAGCGTCAACAAAGCCTCTGAGATTGTCAGAGTAACGCGCAAGACCGGCCGCACCGGCGAGATGGTGTTTGTGACGGTCGCACATCGCTATTCAAATGCGGCCGACGATCAAGCGCTGCTGCTGACGGAAGAGCACGACATTGTTTACCGGGACATGCCCAGTGCGCTTGAAAAAGCAGCGCTGCTGGCAGTGGCTGAGCAAATCCGCTCGGGCGTGCACAGCTTTGAGCGCACGGGTGAGTACAGCCTGGCCGTCAACGCAGATGCGGTGATGCTGTACCGCTACTCTGCCGCCACCTTCAATGGCCACCGCATTCACTACGATGCGGACTATTGCCGCAGCGTCGAAGGCTATCCGGGCCTGGTGGTGCATGGGCCACTGATTGCCACACTGCTTTTGGGTTTCATGGAAAACCAGGTGGCCCCGGGCGCGCGCATCCAATCGTTCGAGTTTCGCGCCATGAGGCCTACTTTTGACTTGAGCGGTTTTCATCTGCACGCGTCGAAAACAGCAGTCGCAAATGTCTGGCAGCTTTGGTCAACCAACAACACCGGACACATTGGCATTGAAGCCAGCGTGACACTGAATTGAGCGCGCAGAAAACACTGCCAGTCATCGTGGTGGGCGCAGGCCCGGTTGGCTTGCTGTGTGCGCTGGAGCTGGCGCGCCGGGGCGTGGCCGTCACGGTGATCGAGTCAGAACCCAGCACCACCATCGACCTGCGTGCCGGGACCTTTCACCCGCCCACACTGGAGATGCTGCAAGCATCCGGCGTGACCGACGCGATGATGGCCATCGGCATCCAGGTACCTCGCTGGCAGGCGCGCGACCGCGAGTACGGTTTGATTGTGGAGTGGGACTTGTCGGTGCTGAAAGACGACACACCGTTTCCTTTCCGGCTGCATCTGGAGCAGCATCGGCTGACACCCATCTTGTTGAATATGCTGCTGGAATACAGCCATGCGCAGGTGCTGTTTTCGCATGCGTTCGCGTCGCTGGCGCAAACCGCTGATGGCGTCGCAGCGCTGGCCAACACTCCGCAAGGCGAGGTGCGCGTCGAAGGCAGCTGGCTGATTGGTGCAGACGGTGGCCGCAGCCTGACCCGCAAAGCCGCAGGCATTGGGTTTGACGGCTACACCTGGCCTGAGCGCTACAGCGTGATCAGCACCACCCATGACTTTGCCCCAGCGGGTTATGCCGACAACGCCTACATCAGTGACCCGGAGCAATGGCTGGCGTTTTTCCGAATGCCTGACAAGGGCCCACCCGGCCTGTGGCGCATGACGCTGCCGGTGCAGCCCGACATGACGGACGAAGAAGTGCTGGCCCCCGCGTTTGCGCAAAACGCCATCAACCGCGCCATCAATGCCCCCGCATCCACGCGCTACCCGATCGTTCACCAAAGCGTTTACAACGTTCACCAACGGGTGGCCAACCAGTTCCGCGCCGGCCGTGTGCTGCTGGCTGGGGACTCGGCGCACGTCAACAATCCGCTGGGCGGCTTTGGGCTGAACAGCGGCATTCATGATGCGATCAACCTGGGTGAAAAACTGGCCGCTGTGGTGCTGGGTTCTGCGTCCACCGACGTACTTGACTTGTACGAAAGGCAGCGCCGCACCGTGGCCATGGAATACGTGCAAAACGCATCCATCAAGAACAAGCAGAACCTGGAAGAAAAAGATTTGCCCACCCGGTTGAAACGCTTTGCCGAGCTGCGGGACACAGCGGCCAGCCCACAAAAAACGCGCGAGTATTTGCTGATGTCATCCATGATTAACAGCATCAAACGTGCGAATGCCATCACTTGACCTGTATCACGTCACTCCAACATGTAAAGGCCACCATGACCACTACCCAACTGACGCGTCGTCTTCAACTGACCAGCCTCGCGCTGGCTTTGCTTGGCGTCTCGGCATTCAGCCATGCACAAACAACCAACTGGCCACAAAAACCCATCAAAATCATCGTGCCGTTTGCGGCGGGCGGCAACACCGACGGCATTGCGCGCCTGACGGCCGAGCGCATCTCCCAGTCGCTGGGCCAGCCTGTCCTGGTTGAAAACAAGGCGGGTGCCAATGGCGCCATCGCGGCGGACTTTGTGGCCCAGTCGCCGCCTGACGGCTACACGCTGTTCATGGCTGCTATGCCGGTGCTGGCCATACTGCCGTCCATCAGCAAAACCAAGTTCGATCCAGCGCGCGATTTTGTAACCGTCAGCAATGTGGGCAGCAACCCGTTTGTGATCGCCATCAGCAGTTCCGTCCCCGCCAAAAATGTGCGGGAGTTTGTGGCTTACGCCAAAAAGAACGACGGCAAGCTCAACTTTGCTTCCGGTGGTGCCGGCACTGTGTCGCACCTGTCACCCGTGCTTTTCCTCAAGCGCGCCGGCGTGAACATGACCCATATCAGCTACAAAGGCGGCGGCCCTGCTGTTGCTGATTTGCTGGGCGGCCAGGTGCAGATGTATTTCGGCAACTTGTCCGAGCTTGCGCCACATGCAGATGGCGGGAAGATCCGCATCATCGCTGTGTCCAGCCTTGAACGCGCCAAACAGATCCCTGACGTACCGACATTGGCAGAATCGGGCTACCCGGGTTTTAAGACTTTGACCTGGAACGGTATCGTCGCGCCGGCTGGCACACCGCCTGCCATCGTCAACCGCATCGCAGAAGCTGTGCAGTTGGCCGTCAGCAAGCCCGAGATGCGTGCGCGCCTGTGGCAACTGGGGGTAGACCCGATTGGCGATACCCCTGCGCAGTTTGCCAATACGCTGCGCGCGGATTCAGCCACCTGGGCCGAGGCCGCCAAAGCCAGTAATTTGAAAATTGACTAACCCTTTCGTCGATACATCCATGACCGCCTCGCTAGCCCGCACGCCCAGCACCGACACCATCGCTTACCGCGCCAAAGTGGCTGTGGTGGTACCGGCCACCAACACCGTGGTGCAGCCCGAGATGGAGGCCATGCGCCCACCGGGCGTGACCAACCACGTCACCCGCATGCATCTGCCGCCGCGCCCCTACGACGACCAGGAAGCGTATAAAAAAGCACTCGAAACCGAAGAAGGCAACCTGGAAGACGCGCTCAAACTGGTGATGGTATGCGAGCCGCATGTGGTCGCCCACGGGCATTCCATTCATTCATTTCGCGGTGATGGCCAGCGCGCCATAGACGAAGAAAGCCGCCTGGAAGCCCTGTGCGGCGTGCCCTTTATCACGCCGTCACGCGCGGTGTTGGCAGGCCTTCAGGCGATTGGCAACCCCAAGCGCATTGCTATCCTGACGCCGTACTGGCCACCAGCGGACAACATGATTGCAGACTTTTTCAGGTCCTGTGGTTACGACGTGGTGGCCACGCATGGCTTGAAATCTGTTGGCCCCACCGCCGTGGCGCGCTTTAGCCCCGAACAAATCATGCAGGGTTTTGAAGACACCAACACACCTGATGCCGAGGCGCTGATTCATGTCGGCACCAACCTGCC
>CAMARI010000133.1 GCA_945860515.1 Polaromonas sp. YR568 | reverse complement strand
CGGCAAACATTCACTGAAGTGCACGAAGTCTTGATCCAGACTAAAAACCGGCAATTTCCGTTGACTGGCCACAGCACAGATCAAAAAGTCAGTATGTGATCCTTGAATACCTTTGGCTTTGCAGGTGTTGAAAAACCGCGCAGCGCATTCGTAGTCCGAAAGCGTCAAGGGCTCATCCGGAAAAGCCACCAAAGCACTGCGCAGTTTCTCAAACTGAGCGGGTTCTTTGATGCCACTGAGCAGTTCTTGCCTGACCGGCCCGATCAGCATCGCGCGGGCGTCTGAGATCAGGTCTTTCAGTGCCAGCGTCGCGGCATCGTCAGCGCCAGGCAAAGCGCGCCGCCGCAACACCAGCGACCAGACCGACGTGTCAACCACGACCTGCACGCTTTAGCCTTTGGCGTCTGGTGCAAGACCAGCGCGATTTCTTTGCGCTTTGTAGTCGTAGTCTGGGGCGTAATCAATCTGGCCGAACAGCTCTGTCAGTTTGAGCTGCTGGCGCTTTTGAATGTACTCCTCCAAGGCTTGGGTCACCACGGCTTTTTTGGTTTTTTGACCGCCCAGCGCACGGGCAGATTCGATCAAGCTGTCGTCAATTGCGAGATTGGTGGCCATTTTTTACACCTCTGAATGTGTGGGTGAATGTGTAGATTTTGATTATCTGCCCAAACCAGGAAATCACCTACCCCCACACCACAGACCGCATCGCAATCGACCCGCCCTGGTAGTCAACATTAAAAAACCGCATCGGCTCCTTGCCATCCACCGCCCCAGCCGCGTACAGCAGCGGCAGGTAATGTTCGTGGGTAGGATGGGCCATTTTCGCCAAACTGCCCCATTGCAAAAAGTTGGGCAGCGCGCCCAAATTGCCTTGCTGAATCAGCCCGCCTGTCGTCTGGTCAAACTCCAGGGTCCAGTCGTAGGCCTGGTTGGCCGCAGCGCCGCGCTGCATTTGCCGCAGGTTATGCACGATGTTGCCGCTGCCAACGATCAGCACGCCCCTGTCACGCAGGCTTTTGAGCTGCTGGGCCAGGGCGTAGTGCTCTTCAGGCGCTCTTGAATAGTCCATGCTGAGCTGAATGACTGGAATGTCGGCGCCGGGAAACATCGGTTTTAAAACGCTCCAGGTGCCGTGGTCCAGGCCCCAGTCTTTCTCGTCCAGCCCCAATGGCAACGACCCGCGCTGGCGGACCAACTGGCTGATGGCTTGTGCTGCTGCCACGTCGCCCGGTGCGGGGTATTGCTGGTCAAACAGCTCTTGCGGGAAGCCGCCAAAGTCGTGGATGGTTTTAGGGCGGGCCATGGCGGTCAGTTGCCAGCCTTCGGTCAGCCAGTGGGCAGAAATGCACAAAATCAGCTGGGGTCGGGCCATTTTTGATCCGAACTCGGCCCCCAAAGCCTGCCAGCTGTTGAAGTATTCATTACCGGGCAAGGCATTCATCGGGCTGCCGTGGCCCAAAAACATGACCGGCATGCGGTCGGACTTCTGCAGCGAAACGATGCGGTCAAGCGAAAGCGGTGAAGGGGCGGGCATACGTGCGGTGGTTGATTGTCAAAAAATATTTACACTACCGAGTGTCAGATTTATTTTGATAGGGTTGTTGTTGCGTTGGAAAACAAGATGGCAGCCTGTTATATTGTTGCACTGCAACATAAATTCTTTATCGAGGCCTTTGAATCATGCTTTACCAAGTTTACGAAACCCAGCGTACCCTGATGGAGCCGTTTGTCGATTTTGCCCAGGCCGCTGCCAAGCTGTACAGCAGCAGTTCATCACCCATAGCGCAAAACCCGTTTGTACAGCGCATGGCGGCGGGCTACGAACTGATTTACCGTTTGGGCAAAGACTACGAGCGCCCGGTTTTTGGCATTCAGAGCATTGTCAATGGTGAGGTGGAAATTGCCGTTCATGAACGCATAGAGATCGACAAGCCGTTTTGCGAGTTGCGCCGCTTCAAGCGTTTTACCGACGACAGCGCCACGCTAGACCACCTGAAAGACCAGCCTGCGGTGCTGATTGTGGCCCCACTGTCTGGCCACTACGCCACACTGCTGCGTGACACCGTCAAAACCATGCTGAAAGACCACAAGGTCTACATCACCGACTGGAAAAACGCCCGCTTGGTGCCATTGTCAGAGGGTACGTTCCACCTGGACGACTACGTCAATTACGTGCAGGAGTTCATTCGCCACCTTCAGGGCAAGTATGGCAATTGCCATGTCATCAGCGTTTGCCAGCCAACGGTGCCGGTGTTTGCCGCGATTTCACTGATGGCCACGCGTGGCGAAACCACACCGCTGTCGATGACCATGATGGGCGGGCCGATTGATGCGCGCAAGTCGCCGACTGCCGTCAACAACTTGGCCATGACCAAGCCTTACTCGTGGTTTGAAAACAATGTGATTTACCGCGTACCCAGCAACTTTGCGGGCGCGGGCCGCCGGGTGTACCCCGGCTTTTTGCAGCACACCGGTTTTGTGGCCATGAACCCCAGCAACCATGCCAAGAGTCATTTCGACTTCTTCAAGGACCTGGTCAAAGGCGACGATGCCAGCGCCGAAATGCACCGCAAGTTTTACGACGAATACAACGCGGTGCTGGACATGGACGCTGACTACTACCTGGAGACGATTGACGTTGTGTTCCAGAAGTACAAGCTGGTCAACGGCACGTGGGACGTGAAGTCACTCAGCGGCGAATTGGAGCGCGTCATTCCAGGAGACATCAAAACCACCCGGGTGATGACGGTCGAGGGCGAGCTGGACGATATCTCAGGCTCGGGCCAGACCGAAGCTGCGCTCAACATGTGCACCGGCGTTCCCGCCGCACACAAAAGGCACTTTGAAGCCGAAGGCGCAGGTCACTACGGTATTTTCAGCGGCAGGCGCTGGCGCGAGCTGGTCTACCCAGCCGTGAAGGCCTTCATTTTGGAAGCTAACAAAAGCGTGAACAAGCCGGCAGCGGTGGCCAAACCTGTTGTCAAAACCGCAGTAAAAACCGCAGTAAAAGCCGCAGTCAAAACTGCAGCCAAAACCACGGTCAAGCGCGCCCCGGCCAAAGCAGCACGCAGCAAATAAAGCGAGACAATGGCAGGGCGATGAACCTCGACCTAACCGACAGCGACAGCCGTGCCAGCCTTGTCCGTCAGATACACGCGGCACTGCCCCAAACGCAGTGCACGCGCTGCGGCTACCCGGACTGCAAGGCTTACGCCGAGGCAATTAGCCATGGCCAGGCCACGATCAACCAGTGCCCGCCCGGCGGCGAAGAAGGGGTTGCCAGACTGGCGGCCATCACCGGCCAGCCCGCGTTAAGCCTGAACCCCACTCACGGCCTAGAAGCCCCACGCAGCGTTGCCGTGATTGACGAGGCCTGGTGCATCGGCTGCACGCTGTGCCTGCCGGTCTGCCCCACCGACGCGATTTTGGGCAGCAACAAGATGATGCACACCGTGATCGAGCAGCATTGCACCGGCTGCGAGCTGTGCATTGCCGTGTGTCCGGTCGATTGCATCAGCCTGGAAACCGTGAGCGGCGAACGTACCGGCTGGGCAGCGTGGTCGCAAGCGCAGGCTGATGAGGCGCTTAATCGCTATAATTTTCATAGCGTTTTGCGCGCCAATCCATTGGCAAAAAACCCTAAAACACCGGTAAAACCAGCTCAAAGCGCAGCTGAAGCGAGCCCTGCAAGTCTGAAGCAGTCAGTCATCGCCGCCGCACTGGCCAAATCCAGGGCAGCGCGTTCAGCCAAACCCTAGGCCGGCATGTCCACCAAGCCCAGCACTTCAGCCTCATAGGCGTGCAGCGACGGCGCACCGCCGGTGTGGAGGAACAGCACGTTCTCGTCCGGTTTGAAATGGCCCTGACGCGCCAAGCCGATCAGGCCCGCCATGATTTTGCCGGTGTAGACCGGGTCGAGCAAAATGGCCTCGGTACGCGCCAGCATTTGCACCGCCTCGACCATCGCCGCATTGGGTACTGAATATTTGGGCCGCCACCAATTGCCATGGCTCACCACCGCGTCAGCTGACACCGTGATGCCCAGTCCCAACAGATCGCACACCGCTTGGGCTTCCTTATGCACCAGCGGGTTTTGGTCGGCCGGGTCACGGCTGACGCCAATCCCAACCAGGGGAATGTGGATGTGGTTACCCAAAAAACCCGCCAGCAAGCCGCCATGCGTGCCTGAACTGCCGGAGCCGACAACGATTTTGTCGATCTGCACGCCCTGGTCAAAAAACTGCTGCTGCAACTCTTGCGCGCAAGCCACGTAGCCCAGGCCGCCAATTGCATTGGACCCACCGCCGGGCACGATGTAGCCCTTGCGTCCGAGCCCAGCCACCTCGCCGGCCACCTGCTGCATGGCAGCCAGCATGTTGGTGCCCGCAGGCACCACGGTGATGGCCTCCACGCCGAGCAACCGGAACAAAAAGTTGTTGCCACTGGCATCGACCTTGTAGCTGTTGGGCACGCGCTCTTCAATCACAAAACGGCATTGCATGCCCTCCTTGACGGCAGCAGACAGCGTGGCGCGGCAATGGTTGGACTGTGGCGCGCCGCAGGTGATCAGGGTGTCGGCGCCCTGGGCCAGCGCGTCGGCCACCAGAAATTCAAGCTTGCGGGTTTTGTTGCCGCCGGGGGTCAGGCCCAGCATGTCGTCGCGCTTCATCCAGACATTCGGGCCAGCGCCAGCCGGGCAGGTGGCAGCCAGGGCTTTTGTGAAGTTGGGCAAGTGCTCCAGCGGCGTGAAGCCTTGGGTGTAACGGCGGCGGGGGAAACGGCTTAAGTCCATGGGGGATGTTCCAGTAAAAAAAGGGGGCCTAGGCAGAATCGGGTCTAAGCAGAACCAGCAAGGGCCGAAAACGCGGTGATCACTTCAGGCGGTGCCTGCACCAGCTCAATGAGAACACCCTCGCCGGCAATCGGAAACTCATCGTTCGCCTTGGGGTGCATAAAACAGATATCGTAGCCCGCTGCGCCCTTGCGGATGCCGCCAGGCGCAAAGCGTACCCCTTGCGCCGACAGCCATTGAACTGCCTTGGGCAAATCGTCAATCCACAGGCCAACGTGGTTCAGCGGCGTGGTGTGCACCGCTGGTTTTTTGTCGATGTCCAGCGGTTGCATCAGGTCCACCTCAACCTTGAACGGACCGCTGCCCATGGCGCAAATGTCCTCGTCCACGTTTTCACGTTCACTGACGAAGTTACCGGTCACTTGCAGACCCAGCATGTCCACCCACAGGGTGCGCAAGCGGTCTTTGCTGGTCGCGCCAATGGCGATTTGCTGAATACCGAGGACTTTGAAAGGTCGGGTCATGTGCTGGCCTGCTGCTTGCGGCCGACCCGATAAGCAACACCGTGCGCCGCAGCATCTTCATGGTGCGGTGTGAGCGCAGGCAAGCTAAAAACATCACCGACACGGTAGGTGGTTGACACGCCGTTAACGGTGAGTGTGATGTCGCCCTGGGTGATCAGTGCTCTGGCCTCAAATGGATGCGTGTGCTCACCCATGGCATAGCCGACGGGTTTTTCAAGCGTGAGGATGTCGTCAAAGTTGTCGGCTTTTAATTGGGCTTCAAATTCCTGGATGTTCATGATTTTTCCTGGTTCAAGTCGATGCAAATTCAACAATGGGCTGATCGACGGTCAGCGACTCGCCCTTGGCAGCCAGCACCTTGCCGACCACGCCATCGGCGATTGCAAACAGCACATTTTCCATCTTCATGGCTTCAATCACCGCCACGCGTTCACCAGCCTGCACTTTTTGGCCCACCTGCACGGCCACATCGACCAGCAAACCGGGCATGGGCGACAGCACGTAGCGGCTCATGTCGGGCGGCGCTTTGTAGGGCATCAGCGCATGCAGCGCAGCGGCGCGGGGGCTGAGCACCAGCGCATCCAGGCGTGTGCCGTTATGGGCCACCCGGATCGCCAGCGGGTTCTTGCCGACACCGCGTTCGACCTGCGCCGTGAAGGGCTGGCCGTTGACGGTGCCACGAATACGCGCGCCGCCAAGGTGCCATTTGCTACAAATTTCGTAGCTGCTTTCCCCGGTATCTATCCGGCTGGAGCCCGATTCAATCTCAAAATCAGACACCAAAATATTCTTTTGAGTGTTTTTACCTTCAGCGCCGAGTGCGATGACGACAAATTCTTCACCCACCGCCATGCTGTGACCGGGCAACTGACCGCTGATACCTGCGGCGCGACCCAGCATGCGGCGATTGACGTAGGCCGCCAGCGCGACAAGAAAGTCAGGGTCATCGTGAGGCACGTCTTCGGCCGAGAAGCCTTTGCCATAGTTGTCGGCAATAAACCCGGTGTTGAAGTCACCCGCCACAAATTGGGGGTGGGCCAGCAAAGCCGCCTGAAACGGGATGTTGCTGCTGATGCCGCGAATCACAAAACCATTGAGCGCCTCGCGCATTTTGGCAATCGCGTCCAGCCGGTCTTTGCCGTGGACGATGAGCTTGGCAATCATCGAGTCGTAATACATCGGGATGTCACCACCGTCTTGCACGCCGGTGTCAACCCGCACGCCCAACAGCTGCTCGGTGTCGGCGGCAAACATGGTTTCTTTGGGCGGTTGAAAACGCACCAAGCGGCCGGTAGACGGCAAAAAGTTGCGGAAAGGGTCTTCCGCATTGATGCGGCACTCCATCGCCCAGCCGTCCCTGCGCACATCTTTTTGCGCCAGCGGCAGTTGTTCACCCGCAGCCACACGAATCATCAATTCCACTAGGTCAAGCCCGGTAATGCACTCGGTCACCGGGTGTTCAACCTGCAGTCGGGTGTTCATTTCCAGAAAGTAAAACGATTGGTCTTTGCCGACCACAAACTCCACCGTGCCCGCGCTTTGGTACTTCACCGCTTTGGCCAGCAGCACCGCCTGCTCGCCCATGGCTTTGCGGGTGGCGTCGGTAATGAAAGGGCTTGGCGCTTCTTCAATCACCTTTTGGTGGCGGCGCTGGATCGAGCATTCCCGCTCATTCAAATAAATCACATTGCCATGGCTGTCGCCCATCAACTGGATTTCAATGTGCCGCGGCTCTTCAACAAACTTTTCAATGAAGACGCGGTCATCACCAAAGCTGTTTTTGGCTTCATTGCGGCAGGAGGTAAAGCCCTCAAATGCCTCTTTGTCGTTAAACGCAACCCGCAAGCCCTTGCCACCGCCGCCTGCACTGGCCTTGATCATCACCGGGTAGCCAATGCCCTTGGCAATCTCGACCGCTTTCTCAGCGGTTTCAATCGCATCGTTCACACCCGGAATGCAGTTGACACCTGCCGCACCAGCCAGTTTTTTGGACTCAATCTTGTCGCCCATGGCGGCGATGGAATAGTGCTTGGGGCCGATAAAGGTGATGCCTTCTTCTTCAACCCGCTTGGCAAAGCCGGCGTTTTCACTCAAAAAGCCGTAGCCCGGATGCACCGCCTGCGCACCGGTTTGTTTGCAGGCAGCGATGATTTTTTCGGCCTGCAAATAACTGTCGCGGCTGGGCGCAGGGCCAATGTTGACGGCCTCGTCTGCCAGCTCAACATGGCGTGCGTCTTTGTCAGCATCCGAGTAAACCGCGACGGTTTTGATGCCCATTTTGCGGGCAGTGAGGATGACGCGGCAGGCGATTTCGCCTCGGTTGGCTATCAGGATTTTTGTGAACATTGTTTTTGCTTTCGATCAGTCTTTGTCTGGGTTGAGGCTACCTGCTGTGCCGCTTAACCCGCCACGGCCACGGCGTATCTACCTCCGCGAATGTCCCCCGCCCCTGCAGGGCTCCGCCTTGATTTGGCAAAACCCCAAGTCCACGCTGCGGCAGACACGCCATGCCCGTTGCTGGACAGAAGGTTTTTACGAAGGTGCAGAAACAAGCCGAAGAGCGGTTTGCCTGGGTGTTCTGCGGAGGTCAAGGAGGAGCGCGAAGCGCGGGGGACACGTAGCAGAGCACACGGGCAGACCGCTCGCTTCGCATACAGATAAGCAGTCTTCAAACGCATGATCACAATGGAATGTTCCCATGCTTGCGCCA
>CAMARI010000132.1 GCA_945860515.1 Polaromonas sp. YR568 | reverse complement strand
GCCAGCTTGCCGGCCGCCGCGCCGCCGCTGGACCAGCTCAAAGCCATTGCCCGCTGGATGCTCGAGCTGCAAATCAAAGGCGAAATGCCGTCACTGCCAAGCCAAAACTCCAGCCTGCGCGCTAACCTGATGAGCAACAAGGCTTACCTCGATGGCTTGATGCAGATCAGTGATCAGATGGGTGGCTGGATTGAAGCGGCGCAAGCCGATGGCAGCTTGAGCGCCAGCGTGCCGCCGCTGGTGGTGCTGTACACGCTGTACGCCCGGGCCTGCGACCCGGTGCCCGGCTTTTTAAAGGCGGGCGGACAGCACAGCGACGAAGAAATCGTTGACTTGGTGCTGGCCACCTGTTTCGACGGCCTGAATACCCGTTAAAGCCCGCATCTCCGCCCCGTGGCTCACACCGTGATGCAGCTTTGCGGCTTGAAATACAGCTGTTCGTTCTTGCGCGCATAGCCGAGCGGGTTGGCCACCACCCGGCATCCGGCCACCGTGTAGTCCACCGGGCAATGCAAATGCCCGTGCAGCCAGAGCTGCGCCTGGGGCAGCAAATCGTCCAGCGCATTACAAAAACCAGCCGTGCCGGGGTTGACGCCGTAGCGTGGGTCGGCACTGCGCAAACTGGGCGCAAAGTGAGTCACCACTACCGTCGTACCGCTGAAGGGCGTTGACAAGGCTTGGCGCAGCCAAGCCTGGTTTTGCAGGCCCAGTTCACGCACCGCATCGGCCAGCATGGGCTGGCCGGCGTGCAGGGCGTGGTTTCGCTTCAAGGCAAAGTTGGCGGCGCGAAAGGCCTTGTCACGTGCTGCCAGCTGCTGGCCGACGGTGACCGGCCCGGTGGCTGCGCTGGTGGAGGTCAGGGCGTCAAAGTCTGTCCATAGCGTGCAGCCGACAAATCTGACCCCTTCAATGATCGCGACCTCACGCTCCAGCCAGGTCAAGCCGAGCCGCCGGCACACGCCTTGCAGCCGCGCATGCGCTTCATCAAAGTCCTGCGCGTCGTACTCATGGTTGCCCGGCACAAACACCACCGGGCAGGGCCAGTTGGCAAAACGCTGCAGGCCAAAGTCGGCAATGCCGAGCTGGGTCAGTGATGAGTTGGTTTGGTAAGACCCAATGTCGCCCGCCAGCACCAGCAGGTCAGCGCCGGGCGCGGGCTGGGGCACAAAGTTGGGATTGGACTCGAAATGCAGGTCCGACAAAAGCTGGATGTTCACCGGCCAGATTGTGGCCGATGCTGGCCTGGCACCCTGACCTTGGGCGGCTCAAACACCGCAGCCTGCACGTGTTATTGGCTTCGGGGTTTAATCCGCACAACCTTTCACCAAGCCCAACATGCTCACTCAAATAAGCGATTTCATCACTGCCGCCAACGTCGGCATCATGCTGTTTTTTTCAGTGGCCGTGGCACCCACCATTTTCATGGTGTTGCCGCCAGAGTGGTCGGCCGCCTATGTGCGCAAGTTCTTTCCCAAATATTTTCTGTTTCTGGGTATCACCAGCACCATCGCCGCAGCGCTGCACAGCTTGCCGTGGGTGCAAATCAGCCTGGCGGCATGCGCTGTGGTCTTTTATTTCAGTGTCTTCTGGCTGACCCCGCGCATTAATCTGGCGCGCGACAACAAGCAGTTAAGAACATTCAACAGACTGCACTACACCAGCGTGGGTTTAAACCTGTTGCAACTGGCCGCTTTTGTGTGGATATTGATCAAGAGCGTGCTTGCCGCATGACGGCAGGCGTCAAAGCAAGCTGGATGGATTGAGCAAGCGCACAGGCGACTGACAAATGGGCAAACGGACATCACCGAACGCGATACAAAGTGCCGACGACCTGAGTCGTCTGGGCAACATCGTTCAAGACAAGCGCAATGGCAAGCGCTCAGGCGCAAAAAAAGGCCGGCGCAACCGCCACTATGAAAAGCAGCTGATCAGAAACGCTTTGACCACAGGCGTGCTGCAGGCCGACGAGTCTTAGGCAAGAACGCCAGCGTAGCAGTCAGGCCAGCGCCGTTATTGGCTGTTACTCTGCCCGCGCAGCCGCTCGATAAGCCCATTGAGCTCGTCCATCGAGCCGAACTGAATGGCAAGCTCGCCCATGTCTTCGCGCTTGCCGTGGCGTTTGACGCTCTTTTTGATGCGCACTTCTACCTCCGCCATCAGCAGGTCGGCCAACTCTTCTTCTACCCGGCGGGTGTCGCGTGATTTTTCTTTGCTGGCTTTTTGCGGTTTGAGCGAAAACTCGGCGCTGAGTTTTTTGACCAGGCTTTCAGCTTCGCGCACCGACATCTTTTTGGCGGCAATCTGATTGGCTGCAGTGATTTGGGTGGCACGGTCCAGGCTCAACAACGAGCGGGCATGACCCATGTCAATGTCGCCGGCCATCAGCATGGTTTGCACCGGCTCGGCCAGGTTCAGCAGCCTTAACAGGTTGCTGGCGGCGCTGCGCGATCTGCCCACGGCTTGTGCGGCCAGCTCATGGGTCAGGCCAAACTCTTTGACCAGACGGTTCAGGCCCTGGGCTTCTTCGAGCGGATTCAGGTCTTCGCGCTGGATGTTTTCAATCAGCGACATGGCCGCCGCCGCCTCATCGGGCACGTCGCGCACCAGCACCGGCACGCTGTCCAGGCCGGCCAGTTTGGCCGCTCTGAATCGCCTTTCACCGGCGATGATTTCGTATTTGCCGTCGTTCGGCCCAGTCGTCAAACGCCGCACCAGAATCGGCTGCATGATGCCCTGCGCCTTGATCGACTCGGCCAGCTCGTACAGCGCGCCTTCGTCCATGCGGGTACGTGGCTGGTACTGGCCAGGCACCATGTCGCCAAGCCGCAGAGACGCCGGCAGGCCCGGGCTGGTCAGCGCAGTTTCGTTGTCAGCGCTTGGGGATTCGCTGAAGTTATCTGACGCTTTGGGGCCCAGCAAGGCTTCAAGCCCACGGCCTAGGCCTTTTGGTTTTTTGGTGACCATGGTTTTCTTTCTGTTTGAGCCATTTTATTCGGCTGTGTCGCCGCCCAGCGAGCGCAGCACGCCGCGCCACAGCGCATCGCGCCGATTCATGACTTGCCTTGCAGCATCAGGCGGTTCAGCACGGCGTGCGCGCCGGGCCAGTCTTTCAGGCCGCTGTCGCTGTTGACATGGCCCAGCTCGCCCAGGTCTTCACAGGCAGCGCCCCAGGCGGCGGCCATGCTGCGCGCTGTCATCAAGCTACAAAAAGGGTCGTTGCCAGAGGCCATGACGACGGCCTGAAACGGCAACTTTTGCAGGGGCGGTGCCCAGCCGGGCAGCATCTGGCAGATGTCCTCGCGGGCGGTGTCGGGTGGTGCCACCAACAAGGCAGCCTTGACCAGATGCGTGTTTTTGGAATGCGCCGCCCAGGCCGCTACCGTCATGCAGCCCAGGCTGTGTGCCACCAGCACGGCTGGCTCGGTGCAGCCCAGCAACACGTCCTCTAGCCGCGCTATCCAGTCGCCACGCAGCGGACGTTGCCAGTCGTGCTGTTCAACCCGCTGGTAGCCGAACGCCTGCTCCCAGCGGCTTTGCCAGTGGTCGGGGCCGCTGTTTTGCCAGCCGGGCAACAGAAGGACGTTTTTGGGGTTCATGGTTGGCCAGCTAAACGCTCACATTTCAATAGCTTCTAGCGCCTACTTTTGTCGGCTTTAAAAGAAATCTGACATCTAAAAAGACGACTTAAAAAACTAAAAATCAAAAAACGCCGCTAACCTGCAGATCGCCCGGCAGACTGCCACCAGGCCACGCAGCACCGTGCCAGAGCTGCAGTGCTGTCAATGCATTGGCTGCGCACAGGGGATTCAATCGCGTCAAGGGCCAGCGGGGTTTCTGTGCACGCCAGAATCACGGCACCTGCGCCGCATGCTAGCAGAGCCTGAACAGCTTGCTCGATCAATTGACCGCCCTGCGCGGCCTGTCCTGCCTTGACCCGTTCTATACCCGGCGAAACAAGAGCCTCCATCATGGCCTCGTCTGGCACAAGAGGCGTGTAGCCAGCGCGTAGCAACGGGGCGTCAAAAATCTGTGCCTCCAGTGTGGCGCGGGTAGCAATGATGCCTATCGGTGAGCCCGCTTTGGCCAGCAACTTCACCTCAGCGCAAGTGGCATCAACGATGTTTAAAAATGGGACGCTGCACCCCTTCACCAAATCAGCATACCAATAATGCGCGGTATTGCAGGGCATGGCCAATGCCGTGGCACCAGCGGCGATCAAGCGGTCGCGCCCTGCCAGCAGTTCAGGCGCCGGCGAACGTCCGCCGTACAAAATAGCCGCAACGCGCGGGGCAATGCGCGGGTCTGACTGGATCAGCAGCGGCACATGGTCTTGATCGCCTTGCGCGGGCGTGGCAGCCAGTACCTTGTTGAAAAAATCAACCGTGGCCAATGGCCCCATGCCGCCTAAAACACCAATCATGCAGAGTCCTCTTTTAATCTGACACAACGCTCTATCAGTGCGTCGCCATCAAGTAAGCACCCGTCAAAAACGCCAAACCAAGCGTCACCAAAAAGATCATGGCTACTGGCCGCCAGCCCAGCCGAGTCACGTCTCGCAGCGAGGTTTTAAGGCCTACGCCGGCGATGGCCAGCACCAAAAAGGCCTGCGACACATTCGACGCGGCTGACTGAACCGCTGCAGGTATCCAGCCGGTGCTGTTGATCAGCATCAGCACCACAAACACCACCGTAAACCAGGGCAGCAGCGGTGTTTTTGCGGCACTGCCCGCCCCCACTGCACCTGACATGCGAAGACGCACGACGAGCGATATCACCACCAGCACCGGCATCAAGAACGCGACACGCATTAACTTGGTGATGGTGGCGGCGTCGCCCGCCTCGGGCGACAGGCTGTAGCCCGCACCGACGACCTGCGCCACATCATGGATCGTCGCGCCAATGAATTTACCCGCCATCACAGCATCGAAGCCAAGCCACTGCGTGATGAGCGGGTAGACCACCATAGCCACGGTGGACAGTGTGGTGACGCCGACCACCGTCAGGGTGGTGTCGCGCTCCAGGTTGGCATCTTTAGGCAACACGCTTGAAATGGCCAGCGCCGCCGATGCCCCGCAAATCGCCGTTGCACCGCCTATCAGCACGCCCAGGCTAGTCCTGACTCTGAACAGCCGTGCCAACAGCAAGCCGAGCGCAATCGTCAAACTGACCGCCGCAAGCAAGGCCACCACCGTTTGCCAGCCCAGCGTGACAACATGGTCGATGGTGAGCCGCAAACCCAGCAGCGCCACGCCCAGCCGCAGCACCGTACTGGACGCAAACTGAATGCCGATGGCGCAGCGCGTGTCTTCACTGATGAAATGCAAGGCCAGCCCCAGCAGCAGCGCAAACAGCAGCATCGAGCCTTTGTAATGGCTGCCCAAAAAAGCCGCTGCCATACCAACCAGTGCGGTCACCAGCAAGCCGGGGACCAGTGTTTTGGTGAACTCCAGCGCCTTGCCTGGCGCAAGCATGGTCATCACAACCGTCTTATAGAGGCTTCAAACCGGTAAAAGCGTCCATATAGCCGTACAGCGCCACCGAGCCGCCGGTATGCAAAAACACCACGTTTTCGCCCTTCTTGAAGTGGCCCTTGCGGCACAAGTCAACCAGACCCGCCATGCCTTTGCCTGAATACACCGGGTCCAGCAAAATCCCCTCTAATCGCGCCATCATGGTCACCGCTTCAATCATGCCGGGTGTCGGTACGCCGTAGCCGCCGCCCACGTAGTCGCAGTTGGCCACGACGCTTTCACGGCTGACGCTGCCGGGGACGCCGAGAAGTTCAGCCGTTTTAACGGCCAGGTTGTACACATTGGTTTCTTGCGCTTGTTTTGCGGCACGCACGCCAATGCCCAGCACCGGAATCTGGCTGCGTGCGCCTTCCAGGCCCACCACCAAACCGGCTTGCGTACCTGCGCTGCCCGTGGCGTGAACCACGCAGCTCACATTCAGCCCAAGCGTATTGAATTGGTCAACCATCTCAAGTGCGGCCACCACATAACCCAGCGCACCAATCGGGTTGGAGCCACCACCGGGGATGATGTACGGCTTTTGCCCTTTGGCGCGCAGCTCGTCGGCCAGCTTTGCCATCGCGGCGTTCATGTCGGTGCCGCCAGCAACTTCGGCAACATTCGCGCCGTACAAGTGGTCTAAAAACACGTTGCCGGATAGCTTGTAGTTCTCCACTGTCGAGCCGGTGCGGTCTTCCAGCAAAAGCTCGCACTTCATGCCCATCTTGGCAGCTATCGCGACCGTCTGGCGGGCGTGGTTGGACTGGGTTGCACCCTGCGTGATGATGGTGTCTGCGCCATGCTTGACGGCGTCGGCCATTAAAAATTCAAGCTTGCGGGTTTTGTTGCCGCCCGTGCTCAAGCCTGTGCAGTCGTCACGTTTGATGTACAGGTTGGGGCCTCCAAGTGCCTCCGTCATGCGGGGCATGAACTCAAGTGGTGTCGGGCTGTGGGTGATGCGGACGCGGGGAAAGTTGGTGAGTTTCATGGGTACCTTCTTTTTGGCCTGAGTGAAAAATAAGCAGAATCAGTTTGCGGCGGCAATCAAGCTGGCCGCCGCGACGATGCGGCCAATCAATACGCAGTCGTCATCCGTCAGTGAGATCGGCGTGCGCAAGTCCAGCAACTGGTTCAACACGGCCATTGATTTTGGAATGTCGGGCTTGCTCGTCAGGTAGTGCCAATGCGCGTAATTGCTGGTGAAGGCAACCGGCGCGGGCGTACCAAACCATTTGATGTACAAGCCGCGCAAACTGCATTCTTTGAGGAACCGCTCCATTTGCGTCGGATTTAAATCGAGCGTGAACTGAATCGAGCTGGCGATAAATTCTTCTCTAGCATCGCGCACGGGAACGGACACGTGTGCGGCTTTGGTCAGCTCGCGCGCCAGCGTGCTGTAAATATGATTCCAGCGTCGCCCGCGATCAGCCAATTCGCCAATTTGCGGGCGCAGCAAAGCGGCCGCCAAATTGGACATGCGCATACTGAAGTTGGGTGTGACGTACTTCCAGCGCTCAAATACAGCGCTAGCGGGTTTCAAAATGTGTTGGTCGTACATCATGTAGCAGCCCGACATCAAAATGGCTTGGGCGGCCACATCGTCGTCGTCGGTCACCAGCAAACCACCCTCACCCGAATTGATGTGCTTGTAGGTTTGCGCGCTGTAGCAACCAACCGTGCCCCAGGTGCCGGTAAATTTTCCGTCCCACTTGGCGCCCATGGTGTGGGCGCAGTCTTCAACCAGGGCGATGCTGTACTTATCGCAAATCGTCCGCACCGCTTGCAAGTCGGCAATGTGGCCGCGCATGTGCGAGAGCAAAAATACCTTGGCACCGCTGCTGGCTGCTTTGTGTTCCAGATCAGCCATATCCGTGATGTAGTCAGCACTGGTTTCAACCAAGACTGCCTCGGCACCCGCATGGGCAATCGCGCCGGGCACCGGCGATAAGGTGAAGGTGCTGGTCAGCACCTTGTCGCCCGCCTTCACGCCAAGCGACTTGAGCGCAATGAACATCGCCGCGCCGCACGAGCTGACCGCCACGCAGTACTTGCTGCCCACGTAGGCGGCGTACTCTTGCTCCAGAAGTGAAGGGTCTGGGTAGCCCGAGCCCTGCTCGCCATAGCGGTGCAGCCGGCCCGAACGCATCAACACCACCGCGCGCTCAATCGCCGCCTCAGAAATCGGCTCGGATGTGCTCAAGTCTTTGCCAAACCACAAACCGTCTGACGTAAGCGGCGCAGCAACGGACATGGGGGAGGTCAAGCTCTCAGACATTGCCGTGTTCATGTTGATGGCCAGCCAGTGTGCCCAATTCGAATGATTCATGCGGGTAGTATTTCTTCAACCGGATATCGCCTGTGCGTGCATGGCCTTCCATACCTTCGAGGCGCGAAATTCTGGCCGCCACCTGGCCTACTTCACGGCTGGCTCCGCGCGTCAAGCGCTGGTAGGTCACGGTTTTGATGAACTTGCCGACGCTCAGGCCACCCGAGTAACGCGCCGCGCCACGGGTCGGCAAAATATGGTTTGGCCCTGCGCACTTGTCGCCATAGGCCACGGTGGTTTCTTCACCTAGAAACAAGGAGCCGTAGTTGGTGAGCTTGGCCAACCACCAGTCAAGGTCTTTGGCGAACACCTGCAAGTGCTCGGGCGCGTAC
>CAMARI010000131.1 GCA_945860515.1 Polaromonas sp. YR568 | reverse complement strand
CGTGCCGCCCGCTGCAAAGCCGGTGATGATTTTGAGGTTGTCCAGCGCTTGTGCCCAGGCACTTTCACCTATTGTGGCCAGCAGTGCGGACGCACTCGCAGATTGAATAAGGTGACGGCGTGAAAGAGTCATGGCAAATCTCCGGTTTTTGAGTTCAAAGGTGATGGTGCCATGTAAACGCTCTGTTCGTCCAGATTGGGTCACCGCATTCGGGAAAGTCAGTAGGTTTTACTCGCCCCAATTGGGGCTTGGGTATCCAGTCAGACAGCCACAAACAGTGCGCCCAGCGCCAGGTAGTGCTTTGCCAGTGCCTCGTCGGCCGTCAAAATACCTGCGGTCTTGCCAAAAGTGTTGATCGGGAGTTGCATGGACTGACTTGGAAAAGTTGACATTCAAAAGTAGCCCTGATGGCTTTCGTCAGCTTTAAAAGTATCCCCTAAAGGAGCTTGCACCCATGTTTTTCGAAACTGTAAATAAACTCAGTAAACTCTATCGATGGCCAAAGACAAAACCAATTACACATGTACTGAGTGCGGGGGCATCAGTCCCAAATGGCTGGGCAAATGCCCGCACTGCAATGCATGGAACACGCTGGTTGAAGGCCTGGCCGACAGCGCAGGCCAGACCAAAAACCGCTACAGCCAGCAGTACGTAGGCTTGGCCAAAGCATCGGAAGTCACGACGCTGGCCGACATTGACGCGACCGACATGCAGCGCACACCCACCGGGCATGACGAGTTGGACCGGGTTCTGGGCGGGGGCATTGTGGAAGGCGGCGTGGTGCTGATTGGCGGTGACCCGGGCATTGGCAAATCAACGCTGTTGCTGCAAGCGCTGGATTCATTGCAGCGTGCTGGGCAATCAACGCTCTACGTCACCGGAGAGGAAAGCGGGGCGCAAATCGCTTTGCGATCGCGGCGTTTGGGCTTGGAAGGCTCACAAGTCAAAGTGCTGGCTGAAATCCAGCTGGAAAAAATCCTGGCGACACTCGAAAACGAGCGCCCCACCATTGCCGTGATTGATTCGATTCAAACCGTTTATTCAGATCAACTCACGTCGGCGCCAGGCTCGGTCGCCCAGGTGCGCGAATGCGCCGCGCACCTCACGCGGGCAGCCAAGTCATCCGGCGTGTGCATCGTGCTGGTGGGCCATGTGACCAAGGAAGGGGCCCTGGCTGGCCCGCGTGTGCTGGAGCACATGGTCGACACCGTGCTGTACTTTGAAGGCGACACGCACAGTAGCTTTCGTTTGGTGCGGGCGATTAAAAATCGATTTGGTGCCGTCAACGAGATTGGCGTATTCGCCATGACTGAAAGAGGACTGAAAGGCGTCAGCAATCCCAGCGCCATCTTTTTAAGTCAGCATACCGAGCCCGTGCCCGGCAGTTGCGTGATGGTGACGCTGGAAGGCACCCGGCCCATGTTGGTCGAAATCCAGGCGCTGGTCGATAGCGGCGGGCCGTCGCCACGGCGTTTGTCAGTAGGCCTGGACAAAGACCGTCTGGCCATGCTGCTGGCCGTGCTGCACCGCCATGCCGGTGTGGCCTGTATGGACCAGGACGTGTTTGTCAATGCCGTGGGTGGCGTGCGCATCAGCGAACCAGCAGCCGATTTGGCCGTGATGTTGGCGATCACCTCAAGCTTGCGCGGCAGGCCATTGCCCAAAGGTTTTCTGGCATTTGGTGAAGTCGGTTTGGCCGGTGAAGTGCGCCCGGCACCGCGCGGCCAAGAGCGTTTGAAAGAAGCAGCAAAGCTGGGTTTTAGCGTTGCCATCGTGCCCAAAGCCAACGCCCCGAAGAAAAATGACAAAGCCTTTGAGGGCCTGACGATTCACGCGGTAGAGCGCATTGAGCAGGCGCTGGAGGTGGTCCGAAGCCTGCAATGAAATTCCGAATGCTATTTTTTTAATAGCAGCTTGAGTATATGTTTATTAGCCTCAAGGCTTATTGATTACCTGAAAGCAATAAAAAAGTCCGCAGACCTTGCAGTCTGCGGACTTTTTTGCTTGTGCTGATCTCTGATCAGCGGTTGTACGCGGTCTCGCCGTGAGATGCAATGTCCAGACCTTCGCGCTCGTCTTCTTCGCTAACGCGCAGACCGACGGTCAGATCAACAATCTTGTAAGCAATGAATGACACCACGCCAGACCAGACGACGGTGACCAACACAGCCTTGGTTTGTACCCAGACCTGCGAGGTGATCGAGAAGTCAGCGCTTGTGACCATGGTAACGGTGACCCAGTCAGCCACGTAGCCCGGGCCGCCCAAGGCTGGCGAGTTGAACACGCCTGTCAGGATGGCGCCCAAGATACCGCCGATGCCGTGCACGCCAAAGACGTCGAGCGAGTCGTCAGCGCCGAGCATTTTCTTCAGGCCGTTGACACCCCACAGGCAGGCAAAGCCGGCCAGGAAGCCGATGATCAAACCGCCGCCAATGCCCACGTTACCCGCAGCTGGTGTGATGGCGACCAGCCCTGCAACTGCACCTGATGCAGCGCCCAGCATGGAAGCCTTGCCGCGCATCAGCGCTTCACCCAGACACCAGGCCAGCACGGCAGCAGCCGTTGCGCCCAGCGTGTTGATGAAAGCCAGGGCAGCAAAACCATTGGCTTCGAGCGCTGAACCAGCGTTGAAACCAAACCAGCCCACCCACAACAAAGCGGCACCCACCATGGTCAGTGTCAGGCTGTGTGGCGCCATGGCTTCCTTGCCGTAACCAATGCGCTTGCCGATCACATAAGCACCCACCAGACCAGCCACAGCGGCGTTGATGTGCACAACAGTACCGCCTGCAAAGTCGAGTGCGCCGGTTTGCCAGATGTAGCCCGCTTTGGCGTTCATCGCGTCAACCACTTCCTTGCCGGTGTAAGCATCAGGACCCATCCAGAACCAGACCATGTGTGCAATCGGTGCATAGCTGAAGGTGAACCACAATGCCATGAACAGCAACACGGCCGAAAACTTGATGCGTTCTGCAAAGGCTCCCACAATCAAGCAGCAGGTGACGCCGGCGAAGGTGGCTTGGAAGGCCGCAAACACGATTTCGGGAATCACGACGCCTTTGCTGAAGGTTGCTGCGTTGGCAAACGTTCCTGCAGCGTTGTCCCAAATGCCCTTCATGAAGAGGCGATCAAAACCGCCGAAGAAAGCATTGCCCTCGGTAAAAGCCAGGCTGTAGCCGTAAATGAACCACAGCACCACAATCATCGAGAACGTGACCATGATCTGCATCAGCACCGACAACATGTTTTTGCTGCGGACCAGGCCACCATAGAACAATGCCAGACCAGGAATGGTCATCAGGATAACCAGCATGGTTGACACCATCATCCAGCTGGTGTCACCCTTGTTTGGCACGGGTGCAGGAGGAGCAGAGGCTGCGGCCGCAGGCGCAGCGGCAGCGGGTGTTGCAGCTGCAACAGGTGCAGCCGCTGGTGCTGTCGATGCAGCTTCAGCAGGTTTGGCCGCGGCAGCAGTCGCTGCCGGCGCGGCGGCTGGTGCCTGTGCCAACACAGCAGAGCCAGATGCCAACAGGCCAAATCCCAAAACGAGGGAGGCAAGTAGTTTTTTCATATCTGTATTTCTCTAAAGAAAGGCGTTGGAAACTTTGCAAGGCTTGCGCCTTACAGGGCTTCCTTGCCGGTTTCACCTGTGCGGATGCGTACGACCTGCTCGAGGTTGTAGACAAAGACTTTGCCGTCACCAATTTTGCCGGTGCGTGCAGCGCCTTCAACCGCCTCAATGACACGGTCCACCATGTCGTCAGCTACGGCTGCTTCAATTTTGACCTTTGGCAAAAAGTCCACCACATACTCGGCACCGCGGTAAAGTTCAGTGTGGCCCTTTTGGCGACCGAAGCCCTTGACCTCGGTCACCGTGATGCCTTGAACGCCAATCCCCGAGAGGGCTTCGCGCACCTCATCGAGCTTGAACGGTTTGATGATCGCCGTAACTAGTTTCATGTGTTCTCCTGAGGTGTGCGTCGTTAACTTAGAAGCTGTATTTCACGCCGACAACCAGAGTGCTTTTGCCGAGGTCTTTACCGTTGGCGTCCCGGTAAAAAGTACCTGGGCCCTTTTTGGTGGTGGTACCTATCAACGCACCAGTTGCTGAAAAGCCCTTGCCGAAGTCTTTGGCTAGGGTAAGAGCGTAGTCGGTGTAATCACCCAAACCAGCTTGGCCAGGGATAGTTTGCCGGCCAATATGTGGCGTGAGCGTGAAGCCACTGCCGATATCAAAGTTAGCACTTAAATCTAAGTACTGGCTGCCAGAACTCTTCAGGAAGCCCAGAAATGTGCCGGTGCTGCGGCTGTACTTAGCTGTGAAAACGCTGTACGTCAGACCTGCATAGACTTCAGTCGTGTTTGCGTTGGTCACCAATCCTGAGCCTGGAGTTCCAGCAGCGCCTGAGTTGTTACCCGGGTAAACATAAGCAATCGCTCCCAAGTCAAATCCGATATCCTTTGTAATGCTGCCTTTGTAGCCGCCGTACAGGTCAACCTCGTAGCCGCCTTTGGTTGCACCGTTGAAGTCTTTGATCCAATTCACATTGGAGCCAAATGCGCCCAGGTAAAAACCGCTTTTGTGAGCAAAATCTGCGGTCAGTTGCAAAGCAGGCTTGTTTGCAGTTTGCGCAATACCCCGGAAGCGGTAGTCAGTCACAGCACTTGCGCTGTACGACAGCGTGTAATCTGGCTCAGGCGCTTTGGTTTGTGCAAAGCTGGCGCTGGTTACAAGAATCGCAAAGCTGGCAGCAATTTTGAGGGGGCTGAATGTCATGTGGTGCTCCGAAATAGGGGTTAACTGTCAAAAATAACGAAAGTGAGAAAAGTTCACGCCTAAGCTTAGCATTTAGCGTGCCAAACGCTGAAAGTTGTGTCGTCGGGCGCGTACACCTTCTATCCCACTGTCGCGTTAAACAATGACATACAAAAGAATGCACCAAGTTGGCGCAATTAAGTTCTATGCACACTTTTAATGCATTCAAACCAGGGAAACCCACATGAGCCTGTCCATTGTGAACAGCCGCGCCTTGCTCGGTCTGGAAGCTCGACCGGTGTGCGTTGAGGTGCACCTTGCCAACGGCTTGCCTAGCTTCACGCTGGTAGGTCTTGCAGAGACTGAAGTCAAGGAGGCACGTGAACGGGTGCGCTCTGCCATTCAAAACACCGGGCTTGAGTTTCCGGGCAACAAGCGCATCACTGTCAATCTGGCTCCTGCCGATCTGCCCAAGGATTCCGGTCGTTTTGATTTGGCGATTGCGCTTGGCATATTGGCCGCCAGCGGGCAAATCGATGCGAAAAAAATGCAGGGCTACGAGTTCGCTGGCGAGCTGTCCCTGGGCGGTGACTTGCGTCCTGTGCGCGGCGCCTTAGCGATGAGCCTGGCCATCAGGCAAGCCATGTCAGCGCAAGGCTCGCCCGACATTCCGAAGCTTGTACTGCCTGAAAACAGTGCTCAGGAAGCTGGTCTGGTACCCGGAGCCGAAATTTTTGCAGCCCAGCACCTGCTGGATGTGGTGCGGCAATTTTTGCCGGGCGATGCTGCCGTGGACGTAATGGACGGCTGGCGTCGCGTTCAGCCCTCAGAGCGCACAACGCAGACCGCTTATGCTGATATGGCAGATGTCAAAGGCCAAGCGGCAGCCCGGCGGGCGCTGGAGATCGCTGCGGCGGGGGGTCACAGCCTTCTGATGATGGGCGCACCGGGTTCTGGCAAATCCATGCTGGCGCAGCGCTTTGCCGGCCTGCTCCCCGACATGACGACGCAAGAAGCGCTAGAAAGCGCGGCGGTTGCCTCCTTGGGCGGGCGCTTTACGCTGGAGTCATGGGCGGTCAGGCCAACCTGTGCGCCGCATCACACGGCGAGTGCTGTGGCACTTGTTGGTGGTGGTTCGCCGCCCCGACCAGGTGAAATATCGCTGGCGCATCGGGGTGTTTTGTTTTTGGACGAATTGCCCGAATTTCCAAGGGCTGCGCTCGAAGCACTGCGTGAACCGTTGGAGTCCGGCACCATCACCATCGCGCGTGCGGCGCATCGCGCCGAGTTTCCGGCACGCTTTCAACTCGTTGCTGCGATGAACCCCTGTCCGTGCGGGTACTTGGGTTCTGCTTTGCGAGCTTGTCGCTGCTCGCCTGATCAGGTGTCGCGTTATCAGGGCAAATTAAGCGGCCCGCTGCTCGACCGGATTGACCTGCATGTCGAAGTTGGCGCGCTGGCGGCAGATGAATTGATCAACACGCCGCCGGGCGAGACTACCGCCTCGATTCGGGTTCGCGTCGCGGCTGCCCGTGAGCGCGCCGTGGCCCGCCAGGGCAACACCAACCAGGCTTTGAGCGGCAAAGCCATCGATGAGCAATGCCAGCTTGACGATGCGGCTGCCAAATTTCTGAACACTGCCGCTGCGCGTTTGGGCTGGTCAGGCCGCAGTATTCACCGCTGTCTGAAGGTCGCCCGCACCATCGCTGATTTGGCCGGTGCTGCCAACGTGCAGGTGACACATGTGGCAGAGGCGGTGCAATACCGCCGGGCATTAAAAGCGCACTAAAACTGGGTGTGTCTGACCTACCATGCCTGGTTTATGGTGCCTGGTTTACGGTGCTTGGTAAACCGGCGCTGTCTGATGGGTCCGCTGCATCACGGCTGTGAATGCTGGAACCATCAAGCGTGACCTTGCTGCCCACAGCGGGTGACTGAGAAACCTCAAGGCTGCGGCGCGAGCCGTCGTCCATGTGCACACCAACCTGGTTAAGCAGCACAGCGCCCAGCACGCCACCACCGCCACAGGCGCAGGCGTTCGGCTCTGATAAATCATGGTGCCGCCTATGCCAAGCTACAAATTCGGAGCCAGCAAACGGCTGAGGTCTTCTGCTTTTTCGCCGCGCCGCTTGGCCAGGTCATGCAGCTGATCATCGCCAATTTTGCCAACGTTGAAGTAGCTGCTGTCGGGATGGCTGAGCATGAAGCCGCTAACGCTCGCAGCCGGTGTCATGGCCAGGCTTTCTGTCAGCGCCATGCCAATGTCTTCAGCACCGAGCAATTGAAACATCTCTTTTTTAACGCTGTGGTCGGGGCAGGCCGGGTAACCGGGAGCGGGGCGAATTCCCTGGTAGGTCTCGCCAATCAGGTCGGTCACGTCCAGCGCTTCATCCGGCGCGTAACCCCACAGATCCTGCCGCACCCGCTGGTGCAGGCACTCGGCAAAGGCCTCGGCCAGGCGGTCTGCAAGCGCCTTGAGCATGATGGACGAATAGTCATCGTTGTCGTCCTGGAAGTACTTTTCCTTCTTTTCCGCACCCAGGCCTGCGGTGACTGCAAAAACACCGATGTAATCGGCGATTT
Source organism: Polaromonas sp. YR568 (assembly GCA_945860515.1). GTDB lineage: Bacteria > Pseudomonadota > Gammaproteobacteria > Burkholderiales > Burkholderiaceae_C > Polaromonas. The sequence goes on along the minus strand of CAMARI010000131.1, from coordinate 943 downwards.
GACTGGTCTCGGCCTGTTTTTGAGTGCCTTTTTGGCCTGCAGCCCCGTGGATATTTGCGCGAGCAGCTATCAATTCAGGAGTAATTATTTTGGGTGCGACAAAGTCAGACAGGCAGCGGCTGGGCCGCATCACGCCATCAACGGCAGTTTTTTCTGTTTGCTGGCGCAGGCCGTGCCAGGTCAGGGCGACTTCGCTGCGCGTTTCGTCTGTGTAGATTTCAATATCGTCCCCTACGCTGTTGGCAGGGTACAGGCCAATCACGCCGCTGGCCGTTAACCAGCGGCCCTCAATCAGGCGGTTCAGCATGCGTTTGGCGTCAGCATAAACCCGCACCGCTTCAGTGCCCACTACCTCATCTTTCAAAATCGCCGGGAACGGGCCAGCCAAGTCCCAGGTCTGAAAAAACGGACCCCAGTCAATGAATTTGGCAAGCTCGGTCAGGTCGAAGTTCTTGAATATCCGCCGGCCAATGAACTTGGGCGCAGGCGGTGTGTAGCCTGACCAATCCATCGGCGTTGGGTTGGCTCTGGCCTTGGCCAGCGTCCACATCGGTATCTGTTTTTTGTTGGCGTGCTGCTCACGAACCTTGTCGTAGTCGCTGTTGAGTTCTTCGATGTATTTGGTGGCATGTTCTGACAGCAGGCTTTGCGCCACGCTCACGCTGCGCGATGCGTCTGGCACATAGACCACCGGGCCTTCGTAATGAGGCGCAATTTTGACGGCCGTGTGCACCCGCGAGCAGGTGGCACCGCCAATCAGCAGCGGTATTTTGCGGATGCGAAAGTGGTCGTCTTTTTGCATTTCGGCGGCCACGTATTGCATTTCCTCCAAGCTGGGGGTGATCAGGCCGCTCAGGCCCACAATGTCTGCGCCCTCAACCTTGGCGCGCGCCAGAATCTCGTGGCAGGGCACCATCACGCCCATGTTCACCACTTCAAAGTT
>CAMARI010000130.1 GCA_945860515.1 Polaromonas sp. YR568 | reverse complement strand
AGTTTGTAGCCATGGCGGCTGCTGAAAAGCTGGCCGCGCTGGATGCAGAAGATTACTTTCGCAGCCGCGTTGCGCGAGCTGACCTGGCTGCGTTTGACCGCATCATGTCCCGTGCAGGCGGTGAGCCGCCGCGTGAGGGGGATGAGCGTCAGGGTTTTTTGCTATTTTTTTAAGAGCTTTTTGCGCATGTATTTATTGGCTTAGCGGCACTTTTGATGCCTGAAAATGACATGTTCCGAGTCGCTTCGGGCATCCCAACAGCAATTTGAACCCGTCAAAGGGCAAAAAAGCCCTTTTGTCCGGTTTCAGGTAACTTTTAGGCCTACAGCCTAGCAAATACGTGGGAAAGCAGCTCTATAAATCGTAGCGATGAAATAGCGGAGAGTTCCAGAAATTCAGATTTTCGGATGCATCCTCAAGAATCCAGCGCCACCCGAATCTCCGCCAAGAAGTCGTGCGCCACGCTCGCGACCTTGCCCCTCGGTGCGTTTTCAATCAGCTGAATGATCTTGCTGCCGATCACGACCGCATCAGCAACCTGTCCCACCACCTTGGCCGTTGCCGCGTCGCGGATGCCAAAGCCTACGCCGACCGGAATGCTGACGTGCTGGCGGATGCGGGGCAACATGGCCTCTACTGCGCCTGTGTCCAGGTTGCCCGCGCCGGTGACGCCTTTGAGCGAGACGTAGTACACGTAGCCGCTGGCCACGCGGGCGACCTGGGCCATGCGCTCGTCTGTACTGGTGGGGGCCAGCAAAAAAATCAGGTCCATGCTGTGGGCGCTTAAGGAGGCAGCGAAGGCTTCGCATTCTTCGGGCGGGTAGTCGACGATCAGCATGCCGTCGACGCCAGCAGTTGATGCGTGTTTGATAAAGCTGCCAGCGCCGTTTTTGATCTCGTAGCGTTCGACCGGATTGGCGTAGCCCATCAGCACGACCGGTGTGGTTTTGTCTTGCGTTCTGAAGGCGGTGACCATGTCCAGCACTTTGGCCAGGCCAATGCCGAGGGCCAGTGCTTTTTCACCAGCTTTTTGAATCACTGGGCCGTCGGCGCTGGGGTCTGAGAAGGGGACGCCAAGTTCAATCACGTCCGCCCCGGCGCTGACCATACCGTGCATCAGTTCGGGTGTGACGTCGGCATACGGAAAGCCAGCCATCACGTACGGGATCAGCGCGGTTTTGTTTTGCGCTTTGAGCTTTGAGAGGGTGGTTTGAATCCGCGTCATGTTGCCGCTCATTTCGCGAATTCAATGACTTGGCTTTGCGCCTGTTCGCCGCCTTTGACCGACTGGCCTTTGCAACTCGGGCGGCAATAAAAATCGCCGTTGCTCAAGTCAGCCACGGTGCCGATGTCTTTGTCGCCCCGGCCTGACATGTTGATAAGAATCGACTGGTCAGCACGCATGGTTTTAGCCAGTTTCATGGCGTATGCCACCGCGTGTGCAGATTCAAGCGCTGGGATGATGCCTTCGGTGCGGCAGGTGTAATGAAAGGCGTCGAGTGCTTCTTTGTCGGTGATACCGACATATTCAGCGCGGCCAATGTCTTTCAAAAATGCATGTTCGGGGCCAACGCCGGGGTAGTCCAGACCGGCGCTGATACTGTGGGTTTCAGTGACCTGGCCGTCGTCGTCTTGAAGCACGTAGGTGCGGTTGCCGTGCAGCACGCCGGGCAGGCCGCGCTGTAATGAGGCCGAATGTTTGCCGCTGTCCATGCCTTCGCCAGCTGCCTCAACGCCAATCAGGCGGGTATTTTCGTAGGCAATGTAAGGGTGAAAAATACCCATCGCGTTGCTGCCACCACCAACGCATGCGATCACCGCATCGGGCTGTTTGCCACCTGTTAAGTTATTGGAGAGTGACGCGAGCATGGCGGGCATCTGCGCAATGCATTCGTTGCCAATCACGCTTTGAAAGTCTCGTACCATCATGGGGTAGGGGTGCGGCCCAGCCACAGTGCCGATGATGTAGAAGGTGTTGTCAACGTTGGCGACCCAGTCGCGCATGGCTTCGTTCAGCGCGTCTTTGAGCGTTTTGCTGCCCGACTCCACCGGCACGACCGTCGCGCCCAAAAGCTTCATGCGGTACACGTTGGGGCTTTGGCGCTTGACGTCTTCACTGCCCATGTACACCACGCATTCCAGCCCATAGCGTGCGCAAATGGTGGCGGTGGCCACGCCGTGCTGGCCTGCTCCGGTTTCGGCAATCACGCGGGGTTTGCCCATGCGTTTGGCCAGCATGGCCTGGCCAATGGTGTTGTTGATTTTGTGGGCGCCGGTATGGTTCAGGTCTTCGCGCTTGAAGTAAATTTGCGCGCCGCCCTGTTCGCGGCTGGTACGGGCGGCATGGTAGATCGGCGATGGGCGACCGACAAAGTGCGCCAGCTCGTCATGAAATTCTTTTAAAAATTCTGGCTCGTGCTGGTACTTTGCGTAGGCCTCTTTGAGCTCGGTCAGGGCGTGGGTCAGCGTTTCTGATACAAAACTGCCGCCATAAACGCCGAAGTGACCTTTGAGGTCAGGTTGTTGGTACTCGTACATGATTGAGGGCTTTCTCTGCAAGTTGGTCGTCTGCAGCGCGAACGGCTGCGACAAATTGACTGATCAGCTCGGGGCTTTTGATTCCCTTGGAAATCTCGACACCCGAGCTCACATCGACAGCCAGCGTTTTACCGCGAGGCCGGACTTTCGATATGCCGTCGCCCACGTTTGCAGGTGTGAGTCCACCAGACAAAACGAGGTGAGCATTGACGCTTGGAGGAAGGAGTGACCAATTGAATGTTTTTCCGCCACCGCCAAAACCTTCGACATGGGCGTCTAAAAGAATGGCTTGGGCTGATTTGAAATTATTGGCGTATTTTACGAGATCGAAATTTAGTGGGGCGTTTAGGGTTTCTGCCTGAATAGGGATGCGCGCCGCTTTGATGAACGGACGGGCGCTCTTTTGGGCTATGTGCTGGCACTCATCGGGCTCTTCATCACCATGAAATTGAACCAAGGCGCCCTGAATACGTTGGCAAGCAGCTATTATTTCGGTAGCGGGTGCGTTGACGAAAAGCAGCACGGGCGTCACGAACGGCGGCAGTCGGGCTGCCAGTTCAGCCGCTCGCGCAGGGCTAACGTAACGGGCGCTGGGCTTAAATAGCACAAAGCCAATCGCGTCGACCCCTGCGGCTACGGCGGCATCAACATCCTGTTCGCGGGTCAGGCCGCAGATTTTGATTCGGGTTCTTGCTTGATTCATGGCAGCCAATCATAAGACGCGGATCTGGTTGGCAGTCCGTACCTTTCTTCATAAACCGGCCCTAAAAAGTACAAACCATCAGGCGAAAAGGTGGGTGCTGCGGCGTCACGCCTTTTGGCGGCCATGACGTCGGCCATCCACTCAGGCTCGCGAAACCCCTGACCTACCGCCACCAGGCAACCCATGATGTTGCGAATCATATGATGCAAAAAGGCGTTGGCTTGAAATTCAAAGCGCCAGTACGGCGAGCCTTGCCGTTGTGTGATGTCTATTTTTTGGATATTTTTGATGGGTGACTTGGCTTGGCACTGAGCCGCTCGAAATGAACTGAAGTCGTGTTCCCCCAGCAAATAGCTTGCGGCCTGCCGCATTTTTTCACCGTCCAGCGTGCGATAAACCCAACCGACGCGGCCAGCCTCTACGCTTGGCCGCACCGGCGATTCGAGCACCACATACGCATAGCGCCGGGCAATCGCACTGCCACGAGAGTGAAAGTCATCGGGCATCACACGCGCCCACTGCACGGCGATGTCTGTGGGTAAAAACGCGTTGGTGCCGCGCACCCAGGAGCCGGTTTCGCGTTCAAGTGGGGTGTCAAAATGCACGACCTGCATCAGGCCGTGCACGCCTGCGTCGGTGCGTCCAGCGCAATTGACGCGGATGGGCCGAGCTGCAAATTTAGCCAGAGCGCCTTCCAGTTTGTCCTGCACGGTGTTGCCCGAGAGCTGGCTTTGCCAGCCCTCATAGGCGTTGCCGTTGTAACTGATGCCTAGAGCCAGCCTCAAAGTCAAACCAGCCTCAAAGGCAGCTCATGACAAGGTGCTCAGAAATGCTCGTGCTTTGGCTTTCAGGCCGCCCTGTGCCTGGGCCACGACTTCACTGGCCAGTGAACGTGCACCATCGGCGTCGCCAAGAGCACGAAATTCTTCGGCCAGAGCAAACTTGGTTTCTAGCGGGCCGTCAGCAGGCAGCGACGCAGGCGCGGGCGCTGCGGCGGCAAGTGATTGGCTTTCAGTGGCAGGAGCATTCAGGTCGAGCGACAGGGACCTCATGTCGAACTCCTGCACGCCGTTGTCAGGCGCAGCGGGTAGCGGATCAGCACCGAAGCTCAAGCTGTTGCGGCTGCGGGGTGGCGTTACGGCCACCTGCTGAGTGACGCGGAAATCCATGTCCAGATCTTCAAAAACCGTATCTTCAGTCAGTCCCGTGAAAACTGTTGGCTCGGGTGCATGAACCGGTGCGGGTGGTCTGACAGGTGATGTCGCCGAGGCAGACCCATCATCTACTGAAAAGTCCAGGTCCAGGTCAAAGTCAACCGCCGAATCAGCAAAGCCTGGCGAAGCAACCATCATCTGAGGCATGGTGTCTGCGCCAAAAGATGTGGCTGCTACCGGCATCGTGGCAGCAGCTACGCGTTCGCTTGTTTGAGGCTGGCCACCGGGCTGGTACATCGGATTACCGGGGTCTAGGTCATGGCCCATCTCGCAGATGTAAGCCCATTGCGGGCCGGTGCCGTTTGTGATGGGGAACGCTTGCGCGGCAATGATTTCAAAGGCTTTCAGGTCCCGCCGTTTGGCGTAAATTTCTATCAGCTTGGCATGAACGGCGATACGCGAGGGGTTGGTGCGCAGGGCTTCCTTTAGGATTTCCTCGGCCTGCAAATCGCGGCCGTAGGCCAAGTAGACATCGGCTTCGGCGACTGGGTCTACATCTCCGGCTGCATCCAGCTGGTTGGGTGAATACACCATCGATGGTCCGGCAGTGTTGTCTGCTTCGCTGGTGTCGATGCGCTGACCACCGCTGGCACCAAAAAAAGAGTCGGGTTGCAGGCGGCTTTCCAGAAAAGAGCTTTCGACATCGGCTTGGTCGCTGCGCTTTTTGAAGCGGAAATAGCCGAAACCAGCCAGCAGAGCCAAGAGCGCACCCAGACCAGGCAAGACCAGCGGGTTGTCGCTCAGTTCATCAATCAGTCTGGGTTCAGGTGGTGGTGCAGCTACAACAGGCTTTTTGACGGCGACCGGGGTGCTGGAGGCACCGGATGGTGCCACTGGTGCTGCAGTCGTCGGCGCGGCGGCTGCGGTCGCTGCCGCCACTGTAGCGCTCGCCACGGGTGTGCTGGCAGTTGCGCTCGTTGTTGTGCTGGTTTCCGCGACTGGCTTGAAAGCGCTTGCAGCAGTCAGCGGGGCCGAAACGGCGGGAGCCGACAATCCCGGAGCTGCCGGCAGGGTCAAACCGGGTAGCTTTGCGGTGGCTGATGCAACTGCGGCAGGTGTGCCAGGTGCCGCAGGCGTCACGCCAGCTATTTTGTTCAGGTCGCCGATGTTCTTGGCCAGTTCAGCCACACGGTTAGAGGCATCTTTGGCTTGCTTGTCACTGGCAATTTTGTCTTCAGCGGCAGCCTTGCCCTGCAAGGCGCCTTTTGACAGCGTCAATTTGTCGGGTACTGCCGCCGCCGAGGCGCGGTCTTCTACTTTGGCCTGAACCTTGCCAGCTGACTGGCGGTTGGCGCTCCTAACCTGTGCCGCTGGCACACCGCTGGCCAATTTTTGCCTGAAGTCGTTGAAGTCTTTGGACTGCGCAACGATGGTTCTGGCGGCTTCGGAAGGAGACATTGCCGCTGCGTCTTCAGCGACCGGTATGTCTAGCACAGCACCTGATTTCAGGCGGTTGACGTTGCCACCGATGAAGGCGCCCGGGTTGCTTTTGAGCAGCGCCACCAGCATCTGGTCAAGAGAAATACTGGTGGGTTTGTTTTGTCCGGCAATCTTGCCTGCGGTATCGCCGGCCTTGACCGTGATCTTCGTGAGCTGATTCCCAGCTCTTGGTGCAGGTGGGGTTGCTGCTGGCGTTGACCTTGGGGCTGGCGTGGCTGCGCGAGGTGCGGGCTGCGCGATGGGTGTTGCAGGTGGCTGTGAAGTAGGGCTAGACGGTGCGCTGGGCGGCGACATGATGGGCGCAGTGGGCGCAACAGCATCCGATGTGGGCGCCTGCCGCAGATTAGGTGGGTCAAACAGCATGGTGTAGTCCCGCACCACACGGCCCGACGACCAGCTTGCCTCAAGAATGAGGTCTACAAAAGGCTCTGTGACTGGCCTGGAACTGCTCAGGCTGAGGAACGACCGCCCGTCAGCACGTTTTTGCAGACTGATCTGCATACCCACCAAGGCGGGGCTGTAGTCTAGTCCAGCAGCCTTGAAGGTAGCCGCCGTGGCGACACCCACACGCAGGCTGGAGGCTTCGTCAGCGCTGATTTCGGGCACCTCAATTTCGGCCCTCAGGGGCTCACCCAAAGCTGATTGGACCGCGATGCGGCCCAGCCCAAGTGCATGCGCCGGGTTAATGCAAAGGCCGCTCAGCAGCGCAATCGCGCTGGCCAGGGCAGTCAGGCTCCAGCTTGAGCGGTGTGTCATGGAATTTTGAGCCCCGAGTGCCCGATTTACGTGTAACTTTATTTTGCTTGAGCGCACAAAAACCTTAATGCGAATTTTCAAAAAATGAATTTAACATCAGGGTGTTAGGCTGACAAGCTAAGACTCCGCTTAAGTTATGGCCCACTCTGCCAGCGGGGGCTCACACTCGGTAGTTGTTGTCTATTGGCAACGCTAAGTAACAATTGTTTACGTTTTACCTTTGTCGGTGCATTTATGTGATCGGCCACCAAGCGGCCCGTTTGTCTTACGGCGATCCCGATGTCGTCGTTCAAGCATCAATCTTCCAGCAGGATGCGCAGCATGCGGCGCAATGGCTCCGCAGCGCCCCAAATCAGTTGGTCACCCACAGTGAACGCACCCAGATAATCTGATCCCATGGCCAGCTTGCGCAGGCGTCCCACCGGGATCGTCATGGTGCCGGTCACGGCCACGGGCGTCAGGTCTTGGGTGGTGGCTTCCCGCGTGTTGGGCACCACTTTGACCCAGGCATTGTCTGCCGCAATCATGGCTTCTATGTCGGCCAGCGGGACGTCTTTTTTCAGCTTGAAGGTCAATGCCTGGCTGTGGCAGCGCATCGCGCCTATGCGCACACAAAAGCCATCAACCGGTACGGCGGGCACGCTAAAGCCCGCGCCTTGGCCCAGAATCTTGTTGGTCTCAGCGCCAGCTTTCCATTCTTCTTTGCTCGAACCATCACCCAAGTCTTTGTCAATCCAGGGAATCAGCGAGCCGCCCAGCGGCACGCCAAAGTTGGCGGTCTCCACGGCTGACAGGCTATGCTGCTTGTCAAGCACGCGTCGGTCGATTTCTAAAATCGCTGATTTCGGGTCGTCCAGCAGGGCTTTGACCTCACCGTTCAAGGTGCCAAATTGCGTGAGCAACTCGCGCATGTGTTGCGCTCCGCCGCCCGAAGCCGCCTGGTAGGTCATGGATGTCATCCACTCGACCAAACCGGCCTTGTACAGCGCGCCTACACCCATCAGCATGCAGCTGACCGTGCAGTTGCCGCCTATCCAGTTCTTGCCGCCAGCGGCCAGGGCGTTTTTGATGACGGGCAAATTCACTGGGTCCAGAACGATGACGGCATCGTCCTTCATGCGCAGCGTCGATGCGGCGTCAATCCAGTGGCCATTCCAGCCTGCAGCGCGCAGCTTTGGGTAAACCTCGGCTGTGTAGTCACCGCCTTGCGCGGTGATGATGATGTCGCACTTTTTCAACGCGGCAATGTCCATCGCGTCTTTGAGCGTGGTTTCGTTCTTCGCCTGTGCCGGAGCTTTTGCGCCTGCGTTGGATGTGGAAAAGAAAACCGGCTCAATCATCGCGAAGTCGTTTTCCGCGGTCATGCGGTCCATCAGCACCGAGCCGACCATGCCGCGCCAGCCGACGATGCCGACCGTATTTCCTGAGATTTTCATTGGAGTTGCCCTTATCAAAAAAAGATTCTTTGACCCGGCTCATCGAGCCAGCGGGCACGACGAGGCGGGCTTGCTAGCCTTTGGTGCCTGTCGTTTTAATTGCGTTCATGGCTGTATTGTAATCAGCCCAGAGCCTTGACCACCGCGTCACCCATCTCTCGCGTACCGACACGGGTCGTGCCTTCGCTGTAGATGTCGGGGGTGCGCAGGCCTTGGCTGAGCACGGCGTCTACAGCCTTCTCAATCCGCGCAGCAGCCTCGTGCTGGTTCAGGCTAAAGCGCAGCATCATGGCAGCGCTCAAAATCGTGGCCAG
>CAMARI010000129.1 GCA_945860515.1 Polaromonas sp. YR568 | reverse complement strand
GCAGTTGGTGTTTTTTGGCCAGCTTGAGCTGTTCCCGGTAGAAATACTCCTGCCGTTCGCGCATCGGGCTTGTTTGCAGTTTGGGCACAAAATAATCCAGACCGATTTCACCGACAGCCACCAGACGTGGGTCTGACTGCCGCAAGCTCAGTTCCTCATCCAGCCTTTTCAAGTCTGCTTCATTTGCCTGGGGCACACACAAGGGGTGAATGCCCAGCGCGTAGCTATAACCAAAGCGCCCTGCAGCCCCGCGCACCGCGTCAAAATTACCCACATGGACAGCAGGCAGGACGCAATGCCTGACCCCGGCCGCCAGCGCACGCGCTGCCACTTCTGCCAGGTCGCCGCCCAGCTCGGGCGCATCCAGGTGGCAATGGGTGTCAATCCAGAAGCTCATTTGTTCATGGGGTTGCGAATGTCAAATTCAGGTGCAAAGATTGAAAAATCGTGCTACGGTCGATGCTCATTGTCACAGGTGCACCGATGAAAAGACCCGCCCTTTACAGCAGATCTGCCTCAGCACAACCCGCAGTCAGTCCGGTGCCTGCCGAGGTTACCCCAAGCCGCTGGCGAATGTCGGCGCTGCGCAAGCGACTTGCCGACAAGCAGCTTTATCTGCTCTGGTCAGTGGTAGGTTTGCTGGCCTTGCTGCTGACGGCAAGCCTGGTTTACAGAACGCAGGGCGAGCGCAAGCTGACCCAGGAAGACATCAATGCAGCGGTTTTGAAAACCCTGGAAACCACCCAGCTTCCCTCGGCGGCGGCCAAAGCCTATGACCTGATCAGTCCCTCGGTGGTGCGGGTGGTCGGTTACGTCAAAGACAAGAACGGCGAGTCGTCCGAGCGCAGTGTGGGCACCGGCGTGGTGATTGTTGACAAAGGCATCATCCTCACCAATCTGCACGTGGTGCAAGGCGCTGAAACCATCCACATCACTTTTGCTGATGGCCTGACAACCACCGCCTCCATCACCGGCGCACAGCCTGAAAACGACCTGGCCGTGCTGCAGGCCCACAAAATCCCCGACGACATGATTGCCGCCACCATGCGCTCGACGGCCGACTTGCGGCCCGGCGATCAGGTGATGGCGGTCGGCTACCCGTTCGGTATTGGGCCGTCTGCATCCAGCGGCATTGTGTCGGGCCTGAAGCGAACATTCCGCTCGCCAGAAGGCCAGCAAGAGATGCGCAACCTGATTCAATTTGATGCCGCCGCCAACCCTGGCAATTCCGGCGGGCCCCTGGTCACGATGGACGGTGAGGTGGTGGGCATCGTCACCGCCATTTACAACCCGAACCAGCAGCGCACGTTTGTGGGCATCGGTTTTGCGGTTCCCATCGAGAATGCTGCGTCGGCTGTCGGCATGCCGCCTTTTTAACTTTTTATCTTCAAAAAACACACCCATGCAAGACACGAACCAAAACACGGCCCAGCTCATGGAGCAAATCCTCTACGAAGTCAAACGCGTCGTCGTCGGGCAAGACAAGTTTTTGGAGCGCGTGATGGTCGCCATCCTCGCCCAGGGCCACTTGCTGGTCGAAGGCGTGCCGGGGCTGGCCAAAACACTCACCGTCAAAACGCTGGCCAATACTGTCACGGGCGACTTCAAACGCATCCAGTTCACGCCCGATTTGGTGCCCGCGGATTTGATTGGCACGCGCATTTACAACCAGAAAACCGGCGAGTTCAGTACCTCACTCGGCCCGGTGTTCACCAACCTGCTGCTGGCCGACGAAATCAACCGTGCACCGGCCAAGGTGCAAAGCGCTTTGCTGGAGGTGATGCAGGAAAGGCAAGTCACGATTGCCGGCGTGACACACAAAGTGCCGTCGCCATTTCTGGTGATGGCCACACAGAACCCGATTGAAACCGAAGGCACCTACCCGCTGCCCGAAGCGCAGGTTGACCGCTTCATGATGAAGGTGTTGGTCGATTACCCGACGAATGAAGAAGAATTTGTGATTGTGCAGCGCGTGATCGGGCCAGCCGTGGCGGTGTCTGCCGTGGCCACTACCGCGCAACTGGCCGCCCTGCAAGCCCAATGCCGTCAGGTCTATGTCGACCCATCGCTGGTGCAGTATGCGGTTCAGCTGGTGTCCGCAACGCGTGACCCAGACCGGCACGGCCTGAAAGATCTCGCCCGCTTCATCACATTTGGGGCCAGCCCGCGCGCCACGATTAACTTGACCGAAGGCGCGCGCGCCCTGGCCATGCTGCGCGGCCGCAGCTATGCGCTGCCCGAGGACATGACCGACCTGGTGCCCGATGTGCTGCGGCACCGTCTGGTGCTTTCTTACGAAGCGTTGTCTGAAGGTTTAACCGCTGATGCTGTGATTGGAAAAATCATGGCGAAAATTCCGCAACCCGCAAAACCATTAGCGCATGAGCAACTTGCAGCCTGAACAAAAGGAAGGCGCAGAGCAACTGCTGCGTCGTCTTGAATGGACGGTGCTGCGCCGCCTCGATGGCCTGCTGCAGGGCGACTACCGCACACTGCTGCGCGGCACCGGCATGGACCTGGCCGACCTGCGCGAGTACCAGCACCACGACGACGTGCGGCACATGGACTGGAACGTGACGGCCCGCTTGCAGCAACCGCATGTGCGGGTGTTCACGGAAGACCGTGAGATGAGCGCCTGGTTTTTGCTCGACCTGAGCCCGTCGATGGACTTTGGCTCAGGTGACCAGCGCAAGCGCAGCTTGTCGGGAGAGTTTGTCGCGGTACTGGCACGCATGCTGACGCGCCACGGCAACCGTGTGGGCGCCATGTTGTACGGCTCCGGCGTAGATACCGTCATACCCGCACGGGGCGGCAGGCACCACATTTTGCAACTGCTGCACACCCTGCAAATACGTCCTGACGCCGCGCAGGCGGGCCCTACAAAGCTGCATGAGTTGCTGGCTTCAGCAGCGCAGACGGTACGCAGGCGCTCAACGATTTTTGTGGTGTCTGACTTCATCAGCGAGTCGGGCTGGGAAAAACCGCTGGGTAGGCTCGCGCAGCGGCACGAAGTCGTTGCCGTGCGGCTGCACGACCCGATGGAGCTGCAACTGCCTGACTTGGGCTTGATCCCTATCCTTGACGCTGAGACTGGCGAGCAACTGCTGGTCGATACAAGCGACAAGGGCTTTCGCCAACGCTTTGCAAGCATCGCCGCACAGCGTGAGGCCGACTTGCGGCAATCGCTTGCCAAAGCCGGCGTGGACGCGCTGGAGCTGTCCACCGATGGTGACCTGGTGGATGCGCTGATGCGATTTACCGACTTGCGAAAGCGCCGCGCCAGAGCCTCTGGGGGCGGCCGATTGCCGGCCCATTTGGCGCAGGCTGCATAAATACCTATCAAGGACCAGCGATGACCGCACCCATGACCTTCCTGTGGCCCCAATTTCTCTGGCTGTTATTGCTCTTGCCGCTGCTGGTGCTGCTGTATGTCTGGCTGCTGCGCCGCAAGAAAAAAATGGCGCTGCGCTACGCCAGCCTGTCCATCGTGCGCGAGGCCATGGGCAAAGGCCAGAGCTTCAAGAGGCATGTACCGCCGCTGCTGTTTTTATTGTCTTTGGGGGTCATGCTGCTGGCGTCCAGCCGGCCATTTGCCGTCATCACTTTGCCGTCAGACCAGCAAACCATCATGCTGGCGATGGACGTGTCAGGCAGCATGCGCGCAACCGATGTCAAACCCAACCGGCTGGTGGCATCACAAGACGCCGCCAAAGCGTTTTTGACCGAACTGCCGCGCAACGTTCGGGTGGGTGTTGTGGCTTTTGCTGGCACGGCCTCGGTGGTGCAGCCGCCCACATTGAGCCGTGAAGACCTGGTGGCCGCCATCGACAAATTCCAGTTGCAGCGCGGCACGGCGATTGGCAATGGCATTGTGGTGTCGTTGGCTGAGCTGTTCCCCGATGCGGGCATCGACATTGCGTCCATGCAATCAGGCCGGGACCGCCAGCGCGGCGTCGCGATTGACCAGCAGCCCGTGGTCGGCAAAGACGGCAAAGAAAAGAAACCTTTTGTACCTGTAGCACCTGGTTCTTATACCTCTGCAGCTATTATTTTGTTGACTGACGGCCAGCGCACGACAGGCGTTGATTCCATGGATGCCGCCAAAGCCGCTGCTGACCGCGGCGTGCGCATTTACACCGTGGGCGTGGGCACGGTCGATGGCGAAACAATTGGTTTTGAAGGCTGGTCGATGCGCGTCAAACTGGACGAGGAAACCCTCAAAGGCATTGCACGCAACACGCAGGCTGAATACTTTTATGCGGGCACGGCAGGCGACTTGAAGAAGGTTTACGAGTCACTCAGCTCGCGCCTGACGGTGGTGAAAAAAGAAACCGAAATTTCCGGACTGCTGGCGCTGGTCGCTGCCGCCTTTGCGCTGCTGTCTGCAGGCTTGTCGCTCGCCTGGTTCAACCGGATTCTTTAAAGGGTTTCATCGCCCGTTTGCTGCGCCACTTTCAGGCACGCCAGCAAGGCCTGCGTACTGCCCACCTGGTTGGCCAGTACCAGTACCAGCCGCGCATTGAGGCTTTCCGACTGCTCACGGCTCAAGCCTTGGTGGGCGTCCAGCAGGCTTTCATAAAAAGCATCCGCATCTTCAAAATTCGGCTCGCTGGTCATGCTGTAGCCCCAGTTGCAGAGCGTACGGCTTGCGTCAAGAAAGGGTCAACAAGCTGCTGGCCGCTGGCTGCAAGATAGCTGTCGGGTCGTACGATGGCCCAGCGCGGCTTGCCAGCGCAACCAGCCAGGTGGCCATGGCTGTCGACCACGTGTTCTTTGGCTTTGGCCAGGGCGGCCTTGCGCACCACCTGCACACAGCGCGCACCGGTCTGGCGCCCCAGTTGCCTGAGCTGTCTGGACTCCTTCTTGTTGAGATGCCCAAACACCAGCAGCAGTAAATGCCCCTGAGTCCAGGTTAGCAAGTCAGCCATGTCACCGGTGCTGCCATCGGCCCAAAGCAGTGCCACGTTTTGCAGTGCCCGCCCGCCAGAGCTGTGGCATACGCTTGAAAGGCTGTACACATTGGGCGTCGACATACGGCCGGTGTTAACCAGTTGCTGCGCAAACGCATGGCGTTTGGCCAGGCTGATGGCAGCGTTACGAAAGACACGTTCGGCCCCGTCAGCGGGGCGCAAAAAGCGTGTGGTGCGGTTGGTCACCAGCACGTTGTGCGTGGCCGCTTCATGCCGCTCGTGGTGGTAGCTGGCCAGCAGCGCAGGCCCGGCGCGGCCCTGCACCACAGCGGCCAGCTTCCAGGCCAGGTTGTCGGCGTCCTGCACACCAGAGTTGCCGCCGCGTGCGCCAAACGGGCTGACCACATGCGCAGCATCGCCGACAAAAAACACCCGGCCGTGCTGCAACTGGTTCAGGCATTCGCTGCGGTAGGCGTAGGGGCCAATCCAGACGATGTCGTACTCATCATGCGGCATATCCCGGCCCAACTGGCCATTGATGCGTGTGCGCACGACCGCTTCACGGCTGACTTCTTCCGGGTCTGCGTCAGGCCGCATCTGGTAATCAATACGCCACACGCCGTCGGCCATCAGGTGTTGCCACACCGCGCGGCCTTCGTTGAACGGCGCTTCTATCCAGGTGTGGCGCTCCACCGGCGGCGGGTGTTTAAAGCGCACATCGGCAATGCACCAGCGATCATCGCCGGTTTTGGCCGTCACGCTGGCTGCTACCCAAGCGCGAAACGGGCTGCGGGCTCCTGTGCAGTCGATGACGTGTGTGGCTTCTATCCGGTAATCACCCGCCGGTGTGGTGATGTTCAGTGCTGCAAATTCTGCGTTTTGCTCAAATCCTGTGATCCGGTTGTTCCAGCGCAGATCAACCGTGCGATTTGCGGCCTGATGGAGCTGCTCCACCAAAAAGCCCTCCACATAAAACTGCTGAATATTGATAAACGGTGGCTGCCGGCTGATGTTGTGGGTGCTGGCAGAGGCCAGGTCAAACGAATACACCTCGTCGCTGCCTGCAAAAGTGCGGCCCACGCTCCACTGCACACCCTTGGCCGCGATGCGGTCGTAAATACCCAGTCGCTTGAAAATCTCCAGCGTTTTTTGCGCATAGCAAATGCCGCGCGACGATGCGCCTTTCACGCCAACGGTGTTGTCTTCGTCCAGCAGCACCGCCTGCACGCCATACTGGTTGAGCGCACAGGCCAGCGTCAGGCCAGCAAGCCCAGCGCCGACGATCACGATCTCATGCCGCCTGATCTGGAGATCTGTCAGTTCAGGCGGCGGTCTAAAAGGGTATTTGGGCAAGGCGTAGCCAGAGCCGCCCGAAAACTCGTAGCCATTGGCCATCAGGGCTGGCGCGTAGGGGAGGTTGCTCGACTGCATGAAATGACCGGGATGTGACGGTTTGACAGCTTAAAAAGGCTGTTTGATGCCAGTTTTAACGATGCTTTAGGCCTCCAGGCCAATAGATACTTATGCGATCAGCTCCTGATTTGATAGTGAGGGGCTTCACACTTTCGCAGCCCGCTCAGCCCGCCACTGCTGCTTGCGCGCCGTCCATTCGGCCAGTCGGGCATGCACGGTGCTGCTTTCTTTTTGCATCTGCACCTCGTCGGCCAGTTGGGCGGTCAGCTCCAGCCGTACACCGTTCGGGTCAAAAAAGTAAATGCTTTTGAAAATGTGGTGGTCGGTCACGCCCAGCACGGCAATGCCCTCGGCCTGAAGCCGGGTTTTCATGGCCTCCAGCTCGGGCACGGTGTTGACCCGAAACGAAATGTGATTCACCCACAGCGGCGTATTGGGCGATGGCAGCGCGGCCTCATCGTCACCCAGGTCAAAAAACGCAATGAACGAACCGTCTTGCAGCCGGAAGAAAAAGTGGGTGTAGGGGCAGTATTCACCGGTACTCGGTACGATGTCGCTCTGGATGATGTGAAACAGCGGCAGGCCCAGAATGTCCTCATAAAAATGCCGCGTCTCCTCGGCATCTTTGGCCCGGTAGGCGTAATGGTGCAGCTGCTGGATGGGGGCAGGTGGGGGCAGCTTGTCAAAGGGGGTCATTTTTAGAGCGTTTTCAGTATTCACCTATTCGTAACGAGTTTACTGTAGCGTAATTTTGGCGGGCTGCAAAGCCGTACGAACCGGCAGCAGACGGCGGGCTGAAGTAAAGTCGGGGCACTTTTCATCCACACCTCAAGCCATGTTGTTTTTACTTTCCCCGGCCAAGTCACTTGACTACGACACGCCCCCACAAGTGAGCAAATACACCCAGCCGCTGTTTACCCGCCAGTCGGCGGCGCTGATCGAGGTGCTCAAAACCAAAACCCCGCAAGACATCAGCAGCCTGATGAAGCTGTCGGATGCCTTGTCGGGCTTGAACGTGGGGCGCTACCAGGCATGGTCTGAAACATTCACCCCCAAAAATGCCAAGCAGGCGGTGTTGGCCTTCAATGGCGATGTGTACGAAGGCCTGAATGCCAAAACCCTGAGCGCGGCGCAACTTGACTGGGCGCAAGACCACGTTTGCATCCTCAGTGGCTTGCACGGTGTGCTGCGGCCGCTTGACCTGATGCAACCGTACCGGCTGGAAATGGGCACCGCCCTGGCCACACCCAAAGGTACAAACCTCTACCAGTTCTGGGACGCGCAACTGTCCAATTACCTGAACGAAAGAACAGCATCCGACAAAGCGCCTGTCGTGGTCAATCTGGCGAGTGAGGAGTATTTCAAGGCGGTGGACAGGGCTGCCCTGAAAGCCCGCGTGGTGAGCTGCGTGTTTGAAGACTACAAAAATGGTCACTACAAAATCATCAGCTTTCATGCCAAGCGCGCGCGGGGATTGATGGCGCGCTACGCGATTGAGAAAAAAGTGGGCAGCGTTAAAGCACTCGAAGGGTTTAATACCGAGGGCTGGCGCTTTGAAGCTGACTTGTCCGTCCCTGACCGCCTGGTCTTTCGGCGCAAGCTGCCAGAATAAACCCATGAAAATCACCGCCAACAACATTCAGATTGAAATTGAAGACAGCGCGCCTGGCGCGAGCCACCTGCCTGTCGTGCTGCTCATCATGGGCCTGGGTATGCAACTGGTGGCCTGGCCGCCGGGGCTGGTGCGCGGCCTGGTCAACGCTGGGTTTCGTGTGGTCCGGTTTGACAACCGCGACATTGGCCTGAGCGAGAAGTTTCACCATCTGGGTTTGCCCAACATGCTCTGGCTGGGCCTGAAATACAAGCTCGGTCTGACGGTTGCCTCGCCTTACAGCCTGGGGGATATGGCGCTCGACACGTTGGGGGTGCTCGATGCCTTGAGCATTGACAGCGCGCACATCGTCGGCTTGAGCATGGGCGGCATGGTGGCCCAGCGCGTGGCCTTGTTGGCGCCGGACCGCTGTTTGAGTCTGACCAGCATCATGAGCTCCAGCGGCGCCCGCGGCCTGCCAGCCGCCAAACCGGCTGTCACGCGCTTGCTGCTGAGCCGGCCTGCCGACAAGAGCCTGGACGCTGCCATTG
>CAMARI010000128.1 GCA_945860515.1 Polaromonas sp. YR568 | reverse complement strand
GGCATTGGCTACCTGTTGATATCGGCCGGCTCCGCCATGCAGATGGGCCTGGCCTTCAGCGGCCTGGTTGTGGTCGGCGTGATGGCCATGGTGATGTATGAGCTGTTCAGCTATATCGAGAAAAACACCACCCAGTGGGCGCACCGCAGTTCAAACAACGAGTAACAAGCGGCTTGAAACGTCAAAAAGGCTCCCCGAGAGTCTTTTGACTTGCCGCATAGGCCTTCAGGTTAACAAATATGGTTACGAAGAGCTCCTGATTTAGTCGCAGATCAGTGACTGCCAGTTATCAGCGGTGCACCTCCGCTTCACCATGCTTGGTCAGCAGTTCCATCAGCTTGCGGCGTATCAACATACCCGGCCTGTCGGAATCCATCGAATATTCAATGCCGCGCCGCCGTGGGTCAATGACCGCATCCGGGTCGGTTGATTCCAGAATGTCTTTGTCTTCCAGCGTGATCTGGGCATCAAAATCAATCAGCATCTGCGCCGGGCAATCCGCCTCGGTGTCGTTTCTAAACAGCCACTGGCACAGCATCATGCTGCCGTCGTCTATCGGCGTGAAGCAGTTGATGATGATGTGCCTTCGCCCTGGCACCCCGCCTGCAGACGGATATTCAATGTCCAGCCGCCTTGAGAACGGCAAGAAATAGGCGTTGCGCATGTGGCGCGTGGTGATCGCGTCGGTGACACCGCTGATGCGTTGGAATCGCTCTGGGTTGGCCGCTTCGATCACTGTTTCGGCATAAAAACCGGTGTCGTTCTCAACCAGCTCGTATTTGCTGGGCTGGGGGCTGGCAGCCACGCCAAAGGTGGCACGATGCACAAAGCTGAAGTGCGAGTTGTCAAAGGAATTTTCAAGTGCGCGCATCGGGCTGGTGTGCCAGCGCTCGTAAAACTGGAAGATGGTGCGGTAAGCGGGGTCTGAAAATTCAGGAATGTCGGGTATCTGTCCAATCGGTTCGTCCAACGCCACCCAGGCATAGCCATAGCGGGCGGTGCAGTGGTATGCCGTGGTTTTGTAGTCCGGCATGATGGCCCGGCCAGGTTCAAATTGCGGAATGTTGACGACCTGCCCGCTGCGCGCGTATGTCCAGCCGTGATAACCGCACTGGATGTTGCCTTGCTTGCAGGCTTGGCCTCGGGCATCTACACACCAGCCTTTTGACAGTTTGGCCGTGCGGTGGCAGCAGCGGTCACGCAGCGCGGCGGGCTGGCCATCTGCATCCAGAAAGACAACAAGGTCTTCACCAAGCAGGGTAAAAGGTTTAGGGCCGTCGGCCAGTTCAGACAGTGGCATGACCGCATGCCAAAATTTGCGAAGAATGGGTTGTTGGGTCACTAACATGAAGCGCTCCTGGGGTTGGATAGTTCAAGAGCAATTTCCCACCGCGACACACGACATGGCTGCCTGCTTGCTGGTTGAACGCTTCTACTCTTAGCGAAAAAAATTATTGCAGCATAAATCACGCCACCTCACTTACGGGGCAAGGCATGGCACGCTCCGTGCTGCAAGGCTACAGACTCAAGACAAACGCCATGACCGCACAACCCACCCCCAGCGATTTACACCCCGTCGATGCCGAGTACATGCGCCAAGCCAATCGGTGGGCGATGACTGCGCGCGTACGCGGCAACCGCCCATTTGGCGCAGTAGTTGTGTCAGGCACCGGCGAGGTATTGATGGAAGCCTATTGCAACACGACTGAAACCGGTGACTGCACCGGCCATGCCGAGACCAATGCGGTGCGCCAGCTCAGCCCCAAAGTCAGCCGCGAGGTCTTGGCCCGCAGTACGCTGTATTCATCCGCCGAACCCTGCGTGATGTGTGCCGGGGCGATTTTCTGGTCAGGTATCCGGCGGGTGGTGTTTGGCATTGACGCGGTCAGTTTGCGCGTGTTTCGCGGCGAGCTTTCTGAGCAGCGTGACGCCGAACTGTCCTGCCGCGACGTGTTTGCAGCCTCGCCGCATGAGATTGAATGCATTGGTCCGGTGATGCGGGAAGAAAGCAGCGCGCCCCATATTGGGTTCTGGAAAACCTGAGCAAGGCACCGGGACCCAAAAATTGTGAAGTTTTTGCACCACTATTGTGCGTTTAGAAAGGTTATTGATGCGTGCTCTGGTCATTTACTGCCATCATGTCGATACGAGTTTTGATGCGGCTTTGCAGCAGGAGGTTGTCAAAAGCCTGCGCAGCGCTATCTTGACCGGCTTCTGTAGGCCGAGGCTCTGGTGTTTTGCTTTCTGACATGGTGCTTCGGCATGACCGCCATCGCCTTTGACATCACTGACCCGAAAAACGTCAAACCAGCGTTGACGCATATCAAACGGATCTTGGCCGTCGTGACCTACGGCCGGCTGCGCCTCGGCAAGTTACTTCGCCCAGTATCATATGAATGTGGCTACACCGGAACGCCTGAACGCGTTCAAACTTAAAGTAAGCCAAGCGATGCTGCGCTTGGCTTGAACAGACTTCGCTGTCAAAATTTATGTATAACCTGCCCGATACCAGACCACCTGATTTGCTGACCAACGCACGCCTGCCGCGCTGGTTGTTGCCAAGCGCCTGGCCGATCCAACATGGGCAGCCTCGGTTGGCCGATATCCGCATGGCGAACGGGCTGATTGCCAGCATCAAGCCAAGCCTGCAAACTGACGGTGTGACCGATACTGGCAGTTGGGACCTGGCCGGCGCAGTGGTGCTGCCGGCACTGGTCGATGCGCATACCCACCTTGACAAAACCTTCACGCTGCACCGCATGGGTGAGGTCGCGCCAGGGCTGTTGGGCGCTATAGCAGCCATGATGCAGGACCGCAGCAACTGGACCGCTCTAGACGTTGGGCATCGCGCTTCCCAGGCATTGCAATGGGCTTACGATGCCGGGGTCAACCACCTGCGCACCCATTGCGACTGGTGGGAGCCAGACAGCGAGCCGATTGCCTGGAAAGTGTTGGGTGAGCTGGGTGATGCATGGCGGCACAAATTGGTATTGGAGCGCGTCAGCCTGATGCCGCTGCACCTGTTTGCAGACCGCAGCACAGCGAAAGCACTGGCTGGAAAAATTGCCGCCAGCGGGCCAGGCGTGAGGATGGGCGGTTTTGTTCACACCTCAAATTGGAACCCGGCCGCACTGCGCCAGTTGTTTGAAGCGGCAGCACAGCACGGGCTGGATGTGGATCTCCACATGGACGAAGAACTCAACCCCGCCGCCTGCGGCCTGGCCACCACGGCAGCGCTGGTTAAAGAGATGAATTTTTCAGGCCATGTGGTGTGTGGTCACAACTGCGCCTTGAGCGCGCAAGATGAAACGCGCGCCTTGGCAACGCTTGACGCCGTAGCCCAAACCAACATCACCCTGGTCACGTTGCCCATGACCAACTTGTTGTTGCAAGACGCAGTGACGGGCCGAACGCCACGCCTGCGCGGCCTCACGCTGATCAAGGAGGCCAAGGCGCGCGGCATCAAGGTGTTGATGGCCAGTGACAACGTGCAAGACCCGTTTTGCCATGTCGGCAGCTACGATCCGCTGGAAGCGTTTGCGGCGGGCGTATTGGCAGGCCAGCTGGATGCGCCGTTTGATAGATGGTCTGAATCTTTATGCCGTGCCGACTGGCTGCGCAGCGGGCCGGCGGCGCTGCCCCTGCAAGCCGGCAGTGCCGCAGATTTGATAATATTCAAGGACGCCAGCCCCTGGAGCTTTCCGTCTCGCACGCATGAGCGGGTGGTGCTGCGCCAGGGTCAAGCCGTCAAGAACAAAGAAAGTAACCTGTGAATGCAACCACACCCCAAGCCGCGCAACCCCTGGCACGCTACGCCGCCTGGCGGCGCGCAGGGGACTTGGTCTACCTGTCAGGCGTGATTGCCGTTAACCCCGCAGCAGGCCAGATCATTCGTAGTTTTAATGACATTCCTGTAGAGGCTACCGAGCTGATTGGCCGCACGGGAGAGTTTTCAAGCGACACCAAAGACGGCCCGATCCTGGCGCAAAGCTGGTATGTGCTGGACAGTATCCGCCAAACGATCGAGTCGGCTGGCGGGCAGATGTCTGATGTGTTCAAACTGGTGCAGTACTTTAAAAACCTGGACCACTTTCCTCGCTACAGCCGCGTGCGCAAGCTGTTCTTTCCTGGCGAGCCACCAGCATCTACTGTGGTTGAAGTCTCGGCCATGCTGCCCACGGCTGACATTCTGATTGAGGTGGAGGCCACCGCCTGGCTGCCATTACGTTAGTTTTACCTTAACCCACTCATATTTACAGAGACAAAACCATGCTGCATGGCTACATCCCACCGCACCGCTTTTTGCCCTACCTGAGCTGGACGCAAATCGCCGAGCTGCCCGACAAAGAAAATACCGTCATCGTGCTGCCTACGGGTGCGACAGAACAGCACGGCCCGCACCTGCCTTGCGCGGTAGACACCGTGATTTGCAGTGGCGTGGTTGGCCATGCGTTGGCGCGGCTACCAGCCAATGTTCCGGCCTATTCGATGGCGCCGATCACCTATGGCAAATCTGAAGAGCATTTGCACTTTCCTGGCACCATCACGCTGACGGGCGAAACCCTGTTGGCCACGATGAACGAGATTGGCGAGTCGGTTTACCGGGCGGGCTTTCGCAAGCTGTTGATCGTCAACGGACACGGCGGCCAGCCGCAGGTGATGGAAATGTCAGCCCGTGAAATGCGGCTTCGCCACGGTGACTTTATTGTGGTGCCGCATTCGACCTGGCGCCTGCCCAACGTCGCCGGTCAGTACATGTCAGAGCGTGAGAAAAAGCTCGCCATGCACGCTGGCCACGGCGAGACCGCCATCATGCTGGCACTGGCACCCGACACGGTGCGCATGGACCAGGCGGTGACCAACTACCCAGCAGAATTTCCGTCCAAGCTGCTGTCGCCCGACGGCAGGCCTGCCTGCGCCTGGACGGCGCGCGACTTTGGGCCCAGCGGCATCATTGGCGACCCGCTGCCAGCCACAGTTGAGCAGGGGCAAGCGATTTTGGAATCATTGGCCAACAGCTGGGCAGCTGCTATCACCGAGCTGCATGAACTGCGCTGGGCCGCGCGCGACGAGGCCACCTGGAGCCGATCGCACCACACCGGCCACGTACAGACCAGCTTGGCATGAAAAATGCGACCACTTAGTTTTTTAATTTAACTTTTTTACTGGAGTTTGCCATGTCCCTTAAACGTCGATTAAGTCTAGGTTTGCTCGCATTAGGTGCTCTGACCAGCGTTCAAGCCCAAGAAAAATTCACATACATGACCAACTGGTATGCCCAGGCTGAACACGGCGGCTTTTACCAGGCGGTGGCCACTGGCATTTACAAAAAATACGGCCTGGACGTCACCGTCAAAATGGGGGGTCCACAAATCAACAATGTGCAACTGCTCGCCGCTGGGCAAGCCGACTGCGTGATGGGTTCTACCGATTTGCAAATGATGCAGGTACGCTCCAACGGCGTGCCGGTTACCACTGTTGCTGCGATCTTCCAAAAAGACCCGCAGGTGCTGATTGCACACGACCCGGTCACCAAGATTGAAGAACTCAAAGGCAAAACCATTTTGATTGCCGCCTCGGCCAATCAGGGTTTTTGGCCATGGCTCAAAGCCAAATATGGCTTTACCGATGCCCAGGCACGGCCTTACACCTTCAATATCCAGCCCTTTGTGGCCGATAAAAACATTGCTCAGCAAGCCTATTTGACCTCCGAGCCTTTCGCGGTTCAAAAAGCAGGTGTCAAAGCCAACACGCTGATGTTCAGCGACCACGGCTACCCCGCCTACGCCACCACTATTTCGTGCATGGACAAAACCTTGGCTGACCGCAAAAAAGTGGTGGCAGATTTCGTCAAGGCATCTGCTGAAGGCTGGAAGAGCTACCTGGCGGACCCAGCCCCTGGCAACGTCATGATTAAAAAAGACAACCCGAACATGACAGACGACCAATTGGCCTACAGCGTTGCCAAGCTCAAAGAGATCGGCATGTTGTCGGGCGGGGACGCAGCCAAAATGGGGATCGGCATCATCACGGAAGCACGCGCCAAGGCCAGCTACGACTTTCTGGTCAGCACCAAGTTGATTGATCCAGCCAAGGTTGATATCAGCAAGGCCTATGACTTTTCGTTCATCAAAGACGTCAAGGTCATGCCTTGAGCCTGCACAAGCCAGCTGTGATGGAACAACAACAAGCGCACCCGGACCAGCACCCGGCCAATGCTGATCAACCGCCGGCGGTTGAGGTTTTATCAGCAGAAAAAACCTACCCCAACGGCACAAAGGCGTTGATGCCGGTGAACCTGCGGGTTCAAGAGGGGGAGTTCGTGACCCTTCTCGGGCCGTCCGGCTGCGGCAAAAGCACCTTGCTCAAAATGGTGGCTGGGTTGCTGGACGCCAGCGAGGGAAAGCTGTTGCTCTGGGGCAAACCAGTCGAAGAGCTTGAGCAAAGCGGTCGAAAAATGGCCTTTGTTTTTCAGTCTCCCACCCTGATGCCCTGGGCCAGTGTGCAGAGCAATGTACGTCTGCCGCTGGACTTGGCGGGCATCGACAAAAAGGAAGCCAACGAGCGTGTGACCGAGGCTTTGGCTTTGGTCGGTTTGTCAAAGTTTGCCCATGTGTTGCCGCGGGCCTTGTCTGGCGGTATGCAAATGCGGGTCTCGATAGCACGCGCCTTGGTGGTGCAGCCCGATTTGCTGCTGATGGACGAGCCCTTTGGTGCGCTCGATGAAATCACGCGCCACAAACTGGACAGCGATCTGCTGGATTTATGGCGCAAGAAAAAGCTGACCGTGATTTTCGTGACCCACTCGATTCATGAGGCGGTTTTCCTGTCCAGTCGGGTGGTCATGATGGCGGCTAGGCCGGGCCGAGTGGTGCAAGAATTCAACATTGATGAGCCTTACCCGCGTACGGCTGACTTCATGGTGTCGCCACAGTTCAGCGTGAATGCCAAGCAATTGCAGGACAGTTTGCTGCTGGCCAGCGCCGAACAGGAAGAAAAGACATCATGACAAGCCCGCAAGGCAAGACCCCGCTCCTGTCTCAACCGGGTGTGCAGCGCGTGATGTATCCCGTGCTGGTTGGCATCCTTGTCATCGCGCTTTGGCAAGGGCTGGTGGTGGCTTACGAGTTGCCGCCCTATCTTGTGCCGTCGCCCTGGCTGATGCTGAAAACGCTTTTCAGCGACTGGCTTCCGCTGATGTTGGCGCTGTGGGTCACGGTAAAAATTACGCTGCTGGCTTTCGTCACAGCGGCCGTGCTTGGCGTACTGATTTCATTTTTATTTGTGCAAAGCAAGTTCATTGAAACGGCGCTTTTCCCCTACGCCGTGTTGTTGCAAGTCACGCCGATTGTGGCGGTCGCGCCGCTGATCATCATTTGGGTCAAAAACCCAACGGCATCCTTGGTGATTTGTGCCACGCTGGTGGCGCTGTTCCCCATCATCAGCAACACCACGCTGGGGCTGCGCAGCATCGAGCCCGACCTGCAAAGTTACTTCAAACTCAACCGGGCTACTCGTTTGCAAACGCTGCTCAGGCTGCGCATTCCCAGCGCCTTGCCTTATTTTTTTGGCGGTCTGAGGATCTCCAGCGGTTTGGCGCTGATTGGTGCCGTGGTGGCCGAGTTTGTTGCGGGCACGGGCGGCTCGGGTGCGGGCCTGGCCTATCAGATTTTGCAGGCCGGTTTTCAGCTCAACATACCGCGCATGTTTGCGGCGTTGCTATTGATTTCTTTAACCGGTGTGGCACTGTTTGCTGCGATGGCCTGGGCCTCGCGTTGGGCGCTGGGTGACTGGCATGCGAGTGAAACTTCTCACGATTAACACGGTAAAACACATGACAACGATAGAACTTGAATCAGCAAAGTTGGTGGAAGATCTGCCAAATTTGGACTGGATCACGGATGCCGCGCGCATCGACCGACTGTCGCAAGACTTCTCCTGGTTCAGCCCGGTGCTCACCCGCCAACTGCAAGGCAAGCGCGGCGACATCGCAGTTCGCCCGCGCACGGAAGACGAAATACGCAGCATCGTCGCAGCCTGCGCACGCACCGGCATGCCCATCACCATACGTGGTAGCGGCACGGGTAACTACGGTCAATGCACGCCGCTGCAAGGCGGTTTGATACTGGACATGAGCGGCTACAACGCATTTTGCTGGGTCAAAGGTGCGGTAGGCCGGGCGCAAGCCGGCATACGCTTGGCGCACTTTGATACGCAAGCCAAACTGGGCGGGCACGAGCTGCGCTGGATGCCATCGACCTTTCGCAGTGCCACGCTGGGCGGCTTGTTTGGCGGCGGTTTTGGCGGTGTCGGGTCCATCAACTACGGCCCGGTGGCAGCTCCAGGTAACGTGCTGGGGGTGCGGGTGATGAGCGTGGAGCCTGAGCCAAAAATAGTCGAACTGCGTGGGCCAGACGCCATGCAGCTCCACCACACTTACGGCACCAACGGCATTGTGCTGGAGTTGGAGGTGGCATTGACCCCAACAGTGCCGTGGATGGAATGCATC
>CAMARI010000127.1 GCA_945860515.1 Polaromonas sp. YR568 | reverse complement strand
TGCAACCAAATAACGGCAGCTGTCGGATTCGGGCCAGATTCAATTTCAACATGCGGCAAAAAATTAGGCATAACTTGCATTTTACGGATCCGCTTCGTTCAGGATGGATACCTTCTTCTTTGACTACCTGCTAGGCAGAGGCCTTGGGTTGATTAGATTTCAATTTCATCTTCACCCCGTAAACTCCCCCTCATCAGCCAAACCATAGGCTCCAATAATTGAGGCAAAAACAAAAGCCAACGTGGTTGAAAATATTTGTTTTTTAGGTGGATCAACTTTTCGAAAAAGAATAAGCTCAACCAATTTTGAAAGAAGAAAAATCCCGAATACAGCACCTATATAAAAATACATATTCGATCCTAAAATAGATGTATTGATCAAGCTTTTAAAGGCTTAGATTCAATTGGAATAGCTGTCTAAATGAAAGTTTTTGACTGCGGGCCGTTCAGTGACCCTCCCCACCACCCACTCAACTGGCGCAAAAAAACGCAGGGGTCTCCGTCGGTGGTGCAACACCCACCAGCAATAAGTCGGTAACGGTTGGCGGGTGCGGTCAACGCATTCGCAACCAGGTCATCCTGAGCAAGCATCGGACCCGTTAAATCGATGCCGGTCAACGGCAGGCTATGCGTCCGGCTCAATGGGGTGACATGCGCCGACCTATCGGTTAGCGGCACCGACAGTGAACTCGCCATCGGCGTGGACAACATATGCAGTTCTCCCTCAAATACGGTGCCCGCTACACGCACGTCTTTCAGGCCTTGTGCGCCCAGTGCCTGGGGGTCATCCAACAACACGGTGAAGTCGGCCTTTTTGCCTGCCACGATGGAACCAATCTCATGGTCCAGGTTGAGCGCAAAAGCGGCATCAATGGTGATGCCGCGAAGTGCCTGATCCAGGCTCAGGCACTCTTGCGGTGACACGGTTCTGCCAGACTTAGTAATCCTTGTGGCGGCACACCAGGCCAGCAAAAGGGGCTCCATTGGGGCCATCATGAAATCTGAATGAAGCGACACCCGCATGCCGTTTCTGACCATGGAGCCGGCCCGCACAATCTGGTCGGCTCGCTCCTGCCCCAGTCCCAGCCTCCCATAACCGTCTGCCAGGGCATGGATGTAGTAGGAATTGACCGAGGCGTGAGCCCCCAACGCAGCCATGCGGCGTGACTGAGCGTTGGTGTGAAAGCCCACGTGGTGCATCATGAAGCGCGGGTCAAATCGCGGCTTGCGCTCCTGTGCTGCTGCCAGCGCCGTCAAGACCGAGTCCATCCCTGCGTCGCCATTCACGTGGACGTGAATCTGGTAGCCGGCATCCCAAAATACATCCACGCCTTTGGCAAGAACTTCGGGAGACATCAGCCATTCACCATGATGTCCATCGATATAACCTGGCGGGTTCATCATCATCAGCTGCGAAAACATGGCCCCGTCAGCAAACAGCTTGACGGCCTTTGAGAACTTGACGCGCCGACTTTCATGCGTACGAAGTGCCTCAATCGCCACCAGCCCTTTGGCAAACGGTGGGCAGTCCGTAGGCACGCCCATGACCTGCTTGCCAATAGCCTGGTTAGAGGCGCTACGGGCATCAGCAATATTGATGATGCGCAGCGGACGTTGGGGCTTTTCAATGCAGGCGTCCAGAGCGGCAAACTCATACTCGGCGCCGATGGCACCAAACAGCATGTCACCTGCCGTCGTGATGCCCCCTTGTTGCATGAGTTCAGCAGTCACGTTCAGGCCCCGGTGGTACCACTCAGGGCGCAACAGGTAGGGCATCAACCGGCCCATGACCAACTTGTTACCAGTCTCAAAAAAGTGACCTTCGGCCAGGTTGACTTGCGGATGGTTGCCGATCAGTTCCGGGGTCAGGCCCAGCTTGTCAATCGCGGCACTGTTCAGATAGGTTTCATGAAATGAGCGCTGCCACAAAATCACCGGACGGTCCGGGCACAAGAGGTCGAGCTCGGCGCGTGTCCAGCGCCCATGTTCGGACGGCTGGTAGCCAAAGCTGATGAACCAGTCGGTCTTGTCGGTGCGTGCTGCCAGCCGCGCTGTCAGCAACTCCAGGTACCGCTCGGGCGTGTTGGCGGCTGGCGCCATGCGGCCACCTTCCATTCGCCATGCCTCGGGCGCAATGATTTCCATTGGGGTCAGCAGGGCCCCCAGAAAAGGGTGAACATGGTTGTCGATAAAGCCGGGCATCAGGACCATGTCTTTCAGGCGCTCGTCGACTACCACGTCGCGGCCCTCGCGCCAGGGTGCCATGGAGGCGAGGTCTCCCACAGCGACGATCCGGTCGTCAATAACACCCACGGCCGTAGCTGTCGGCAGGGACTCGTCCATAGTCAAAATCTGGCGGGCTATAAAGATGCGCAAAACGCCGGAGCGGGTGATCGCATCGGCAGTCAGACCCTGTGTGAGGTTGGGTGTCGGATTTGAGCTGGATGTCATGCGGCGGTTCCTCAGGATTTTGTACGTTCATTGGTGGGGTCATACCAGGAGCCGAGCTGTGCCTGCACAGGCACACGGCGGTCGGCGACATCGATTTCAAAATGGGTGGCGCGGATGATATCGGCCGTGATGGGCACGTCAAGTGTCACATAGCCCATGCCCAATGATGCTTGCACCCGGTGGCCGTACATGCCTGAGGTGACTACGCCGACAGGTACACCGTCGGCAAAAATAGGCTCTTCGTGGACCAGCAGTTCGGCAGGGTCAGCGAGCTTGAATTGAAGCAGCCGTTTCTTGGGCGGGCCCAGCTCCTTTTGGGCCAGGACCGCATCTCGGCCAATGAATCCGCCAGGCTTGTCGAAGGCGCAGGTGAAGCTCAGCCCCGCCTGTGTCGGCGTATCTTCAATGCCGATGTCGTGCCCCCAGTGCCGGTAGGCTTTCTCGGTACGGCACGCATTCATGGCGTGAAATCCGGCCAGCTTGAGGCCATAGGCTTTGCCGGCCTGCATGATCCGGTCAAACACGTGGAGCGCAAATTCAGCTGGTATGTACAACTCCCAGCCCAGCTCGCCCACATAGGTAATGCGGCTCGCACGCACCACGGCATAGCCAATCTCGATCTCAGCTGAACTACCAAACGCAAAGGCTTCATTGCTGAGGTCTGCACCACTCAGTTCATGAAGAAGGGCACGTGACTTGGGGCCCATCAACCCAAGCATGGGCAGGCCTGAGGTGACATCCGTCACCCAACAAAAAGCATCAGCGGGCGTGTGTTCAATCAGGTAAGCCAAATCACGAAGGTGAGACGAGACTGACGTCACCACCAGATAACGGTCCCTGGCGAGCCGGGTGACCGTCAGGTCCGCCTCAATGCCGCCGCGCTGGTTGAGCCACTGCGTGTAAACAATGCGGCCAACGGGCACATCCATATTAGCTGTGCTGATTCGGTTGAGCACTTTGCAGGCATCACGCCCCTGCACCATGAATTTGGCCATGGAAGACTGATCAAACAAGGCCACGCCATCGCGCACCGCCTGGCACTCTACCTTGGTATTCGCAAACCAGTTGGCGTGGCCATAGCTGTATTCGTAGCGCGGTGTAGCGCCAGGCTCGCCATACCAGTTAGCGCGTTCCCAGCCATTGAGCTCACCCATGCAGGCACCAAGAGCCATGAGTCGGTCATGAAATGCGGTGCGCCTTGCACCGCGCGCAGTTTCAAATTGGCGAAAAGGCCAATGCATGGCAAACAGCAGCCCCAGGCTCTCGGTGGTGCGGTCCTTCAAGTAGGCCCGTGTTCCTTGGCAGGGGTGCATTCGGCGCACCTCCATACCGGGGAGGTCAATGGGTACGTGCCGATCCTGAATCCACTGTGCCAGCACCTTGCCCGCCCCACCTGAACTCTGAATGCCAATCGAGTTGAACCCGCAGGCCACAAAAAGGTCTCGCACCTCAGCGGTTTCACCCAGCAGATAGCGGTCATCCGGTGTGAAGCTCTCCGGGCCGTTAAACCAGGTGGCGATACCGGTCGTTTTCAAAATGGGGATACGGTCCATGGCTTTGCGCAAGACGGGTTCGAAGTGATCGAAGTCTTCGGGCAATTCGTCAAAACAAAAGTCTTTTGGAATACCGTTCAGAGCCCAGGGCTTGGCGACCGGCTCGAAAGCGCCAACCAGCAGTTTACCGGCGTCTTCTTTGTAATAGGCCCATTCGTCAGGCACCCGCAGCACCGGCAAATTCTTGGGCACACTGGCCATGGCTTCAGTGACAACATAAAAATGCTCAGCGGCTTGCAGGGGCAAACGAATGCCATGAGGGCGGGCGATCCAGTGACTCCACATGCCGGCCGCCAACACGACGGTGCCTGCGCGCAACTCATGCAACTCGCCGTTGGTTTTGGCACTCACCACCTTGACACCGACCGCCCGGTCGTTTTCTACCAGGATGTCGGTGACCTCGCTGTCTTCAAAAATAAGCGCCCCGCCCTGTTTGGCACCTTTGGCATAGGCCATCGTGGTGTCTACGGGGTTGGTCTGCCCGTCATTGGGCGTCCAAAGTCCCCCAACCACACCCTTGCCCGAGAGCAAAGGATATTTGGCCAGCACATCGCTGGGCGTCAAGAGCTCAACCTCGACGCCAAAAGCGCGCCCCATTGCCCCGGTGCGCTTGAACTCTTCAAAGCGGGCCTCATTCAAGGCAACCGCCACCGAGCCGTTTTGCTTGAAGCCCGTAGCCTGCCCGGTCTTGGCTTCTAGCGTTTTAAGCAACTCGGAGGTGTACTTGGCCAGTTCCGTCAGCGTGCGGGTGGCGCGCAATTGAGGCACCAAACCGGCAGCGTGCCAAGTGGTGCCACAGGTTAACTGGCGCCTCTCCAGCAGCACAACATCCTTGATACCAAGTTGGGTGAGGTGGTAGGCGATGGAGCAGCCAATGATGCCGCCGCCAATGATGACGACATCGGCTCTTTCAGGAATGGGTTTCATGGCCGCGCCGCTTTCGGGGGTTTGAATCCAAGCAATGTACGGTCTGATGCCGCCAGTGATTTGAAGAAAAGTGACTGCCGTTTGATGAATTACGCCTTCGTCCGGTCACGAAGCAGTGGCAGTCCGGGTTGACTGGCCTGGCGATCGGCACCCGGGGCCTGGCCATATTGCTGGCGGTAGGCGCGGCAAAAATGGGCCAGCGATTCAAACCCCACCGCCACTGACGTTTCCGTGACCGTGATGGCGGTATTGCGCAACAAACTCCGGGCATATTCAAGGCGCAGGCGGCGGTGGTAGCGACTAGGCCCCTCGCCCAATACCTGCGCAAACAGGCGGAGCAACTGGCGCGACGACAGATGCGCGGCAGCAGCCAGTTCCGGCACACCAATTGCTCGGTCCTGGGTTGCCTCAAGAAGCCTTAAGGCGCTTGCCAATGCGGGGTGGTGAACCGGGTTGCGCTTGCTCAATGCCGCTCGCTGGGCCACATCGCCCGAGCGTGCGTGGTCGTGCAAGCAATGCTCTGCCACCCGGTTGGCCAGTTCTGAACCATGGTCCATGGCAATGGCGCTCAGCATCATGTCAATAGCGGCGGTGCCGCCCGCACAAGTCAGGCGCCGAGTGCCAATTTCAAACAGAGTCTGCGTCACGGAAATCTTTGGAAATCGTTCACGAAACGCATCTACAACCTCCCAATGCATGGTGACGCGGCAACCCTCCAGCAGTCCGGCGCGCGCCAGCAAGAAGCAACCTGTGTCCACGGCACCCAGGGTTGTGCCATTGGCGTTAAGGCGATGCAACCAGGTTTCCAGGGCGCGGGTGTAATACCGGTCCGGTTGTATGTCCGCACACAAAATGACAGTGCCCAGGGCCTGTTCGTCTGCAATGCTGGCATGGGGTTGAATCAAAATGCCGTTGTCATCAGCAACCGCATTTCCATCTAATGAGAGCAGTCGCCAGGTGTACGGTGTTTTCAGGTATCGGTTGGCGATGCGCAGCGGCTCAATGGCCGAGGCCAGGGCCATCACCGCAAACTGGGGAATCAGGACAAAACCGATCGGACCTGGCAGTTGATTGGTGGCTGGTTTAGAAAGAAGCATGATTAATTGTTGGATCAATGGCGTAAGTTGTCAATTGAATGGCACAAATCGCATGAATGATGAGGTCCACTGCCACCAGAATACAAACTGTAAATCCAGGCTGCGCCTGCCGTAGCCACCAAAAGCATCTCACTAACCGAAGGAGAATCATTCATGATGCAAAAACGTACTTTTTCCCGAAAATTTTCAAGTCTGCGCGCTGCTTTGCTGGTCTGCCTGGCTTGTCTGGCCGCTGCCAATGTCACCGCCCAGGAGATCAAGCGCGGTGGCACGTTGGTGTTGGGTGGAACCCAGGTGGCTCGCCACCTGAATGGCGCGGTTCAATCAGGTGCCGCCACCGCGCTACCGTCTACGCAGTTGTTCGCCAGCCCACTGCGTTTTGATGACAAGTGGAATGCGCAACCCTACCTGGCAGAAAGATGGAGCTTGGCAGCGGATGGGAAGTCACTGACCCTTAATTTGCGCAAGGGGGCGGTTTTTCATGACGGCAAGCCTATTACGTCTGAGGATGTTGCGTTTTCGATCATGACGATCAAAGCTAATCACCCGTTTTCATCCATGATGGGGCCGGTTGAAAATGTCGAAACCCCTGACCCATTGACCGCCATTATTCGAATGAAAGTGCCGCACCCAGCCATCGTGCTGGCCATGTCGCCAGCACTTTGCCCGATTTTGCCTAAGCACATTTATGGCGATGGCCAGGACATCAAGAGCCACCCCCGCAATAGTGTTGATGTGGTGGGTTCCGGGCCGTTCAAGTTGGTCGAGTTCAAGGCTGGTCAGCGCACGGTGCTTGAGCGCTTTGACAAGTTCTTTTTACCCGGCAAGCCCTACCTTGAAAAATTGATTATCACTGTCAACCCCGATGCATCCAACCTGATTCTGGGGCTGGAGCGAGGTGATATTCACATCGTCCCGTTTACCTCGGCGCCAGCCGATCTGAAACGCCTGGCTACCAACCCGAATTTGGTGATCACACCCAAGGGCTATGAGGGCATTGGTTCCATCAACTGGCTTGCCTTTAACCTGACCCGCAAACCAATGTCTGACCTGGCGGTACGCAAGGCAATTGCCACGGCAATTGACAAAAATTTCATTACCAAAGCGCTACAGGGCGGCTTTTCGCCGGTTTCTGACAGCCCCATCCACAGCTCCAGCCCCTTCCATGTGGTTGACACGGTGCGGTATCCGTTCGACGTCAAAAAAGCCGCCGCGATGCTGGACGCTGCCGGCTACAAGGTTGGGCCAGATGGAGTGCGTTTCAAACTGACGATCGACTACTATCCTGGACCTGACGACCAGCAGAAAATGCCGGCCGAGTACATCCGAACAGCACTGAAAAAAGTGGGTATCGCCGTTGACGTGCGAACCTCTCCCGACTTTCCGTCATGGGCCAAAAGAATGGCCAGCCACGATTTTGATATATCAATGGATGCCAATTTCAATTGGGGCGATCCCATCATCGGCGTGCACCGCACCTACTTATCCACCAACATCCGCCCCATCGTTTGGACCAATACCCAGTCCTATAACAACCCCAAGGTGGATGAATTGCTCAATGCAGCCGGCAGTGTGATGGACCCGACCCAGCGTAAGGCCTATTACGCGGCGTTTCAAAAAATCGTGACTGATGAGTTGCCTGTCTACTTTATCGACCAGGTGGGCTATCACACGATCAGCCAGAAAAAGGTCGGCAACGTGCCGACCACTATTTGGGGTACGGCGTCACCGTTTGACGAGGTTTACTTCAAGTAAGTTGTCTACCGCCTAGCACGGATGCAGACGCTGAAACTACTCGCCTCCAGACTAACCCAGGGCCTGGCCCTGGTGTTTGCCGTGGTGGTGCTCAATTTTGTGCTGGTGCATGCCGCGCCGGGTGACCCGGTGGAAACGATCGCCGGCGCCAGCGGCGGCATGGACGAAAAACTGCAAGCCGAACTGCGCGCCATGTACGGCTTAGACCAACCTCTACCCGTGCAACTGGGCATTTACCTGGGCAAAGTGGTGCGGGGCGATCTGGGTTACTCCTACTTCTTCAACCTACCGGTGTCAGACCTGATTCTTGAGCGCGTGCCCGCCACGCTGCTGCTGGTGCTGACCTCGGTGCTGACGGCGTTTTTAATTGGTACAGCGCTGGGCGTTTTGTCCTCGCGCAAACCCAACGGCTGGCTGTCGCAACTCATCAATGTGATGTCCCTGGTGGGTTTTGCGGCGCCGGTGTTCTGGATGGGCATGCTGCTTATTATTTTGCTGGCGAGCATTTTTCCAGTCTTCCCGGTGTCGGGCATGCGCGGCATCGAGTCCAGCGGGCTGGGCTGGGCCGACGTGGTGGATGTGTTGCACCACCTCGTATTGCCCGCATTCACGTTGGGCCTGGTGTACCTGGCGCAGTACAGCCGCCTGTCGCGCGCCGCCATGCTGGACGTGCTGGGAGCCGACTACATTCGCACCGCCCGTGCCAAAGGCCTGCCTGAGCGCTTGGTGCTTTACAAACATGCGCTGCGCAACGCCGTGCTGCCCGTGGTTACCATTTTGGG
>CAMARI010000126.1 GCA_945860515.1 Polaromonas sp. YR568 | reverse complement strand
GCCATCGCCACCGGAATGCGGTTCATGAGCTTTTCAAACCAGCCGGTGATGCCGAACAGCGTGACCAGCGCCGCACTGACCATGAAAGCACCGACCGCCTCGGCCATACTGAATCCGCCCACCACACTGGCCGTGGCCAGCACCGCTGCGCCGGGAGTGGACCACGCCACCATGATGGGTTTTTTGTAATACAGGGAAGGCAGCATGGTGCACAACCCCATGCCGACGCCAAGCGCCCACATCCATGAGGCGATTTGTGCAGGCGTGGCATGAAAAGCCTGCGCCGCCTGAAAGACGATCGCCACCGATGACGTGAGGCCGACCAGCACCGCGACAAAACCGGCGGTGAAGGCGCCGAGCGTGAGGTCTTTGAAAAATCGCATGGCGCGATTTTGGCAGCTAGAAAGCAGCCCGGCTGTCAGATTTCGATCTTGCTGCCGAGCTCGACGACAGAGTTGTTTGGCAAATTCAAAAAGTCTGCCGCCGAGCCTGCGTTGAGGTGCATTTGTGCAAACAGCTTTTCACGCCACACCGCCATGCCGCCACCGACCGTCGGCACGATCACGTCACGCGACAAAAAGTAGCTGCTTGTCATGGGTTCCAGTTCGCAGCCGTGACCTTTGATCTGCTGCAAGGCCTTAGGCAAATCAGGGTCGTTTTTAAATCCGTAGTTCACAATCACTTGCCAGCATTCGTGGCCCAGCGGCTCAATCTCCAGCCGCTTGTTCAGGCCTATCCAGGGCACTTCATGGTTGCGCACGGTGACAAACAAATTGTTTTCATGCAGCACCTTGTTGTGTTTGAGGTTGTGCAGCAGCGCATTGGGCACGGTGCCGGGCTCGGCCGTTAAAAACACGGCGGTGCCTTCTACCCGCGCGGGTGGACTGACAAACACCGCATCTAAAAAGCTGGGTAAATCAATCGCATCGGTACGCATTTTTTCATTCAGTATGAAACGGCCTTTTTTCCAGGTCATCATCAGTGTGAAGACAACGCCACCAATCACCAGCGGGAACCAGCCGCCAGCAAAAAACTTCATCAGGTTGGACGCAAAGAACGCAAAATCCACCACGAAAAACACGCTGGTTGCGCCCAGGCAAAGCCACAACGGGTACTTCCAGCCGTAGCGGACCACGTAAAACGTCAAGATCGTGGTGATCAGCATGTCGGTACACACGGCAATGCCGTAGGCAGCCGCAAGGTTACTCGACGAGCGGAACATCACCACCGCCAGCACAATGACGACAAACAGCCCCCAGTTGATGGAAGGCATATAGATTTGCCCGGTATCGCGCACGCTGGTGTGCAAAATGCGCAGGCGGGGCAGGTAACCCATTTGAATGGCTTGCTTGGTCACGCTGAAGGCACCGGTGATCAGTGCTTGCGAGGCAATTACCGTGGCGAGCGTGGCCAAAGCAACCAGCGGCAGCAATGCCCAGTCAGGGGCCATCAGGTAAAACGGGTTTTTAACCGCTTCCGGATTGTTTAAAAGCAGTGCGCCCTGACCAAAATAATTGAGCACCAGACAAGGCATGACGATGCTGAACCAGGCCAAGCGAATCGGCTTTTTGCCGAAGTGCCCCAGGTCGGCGTACAGCGCTTCCCCGCCGGTGACGCAGAGCACGACAGCGCCCAAAATGATAAACGTAATACCTGGATTCGCCCACATGAAGACCACGGCATAGTGTGGGCTGAGCGCTTTCAGGATCTCAGGCTGGGTGATGATTTGCGAGATGCCTAGCAAAGCGATGGTTAAAAACCAGGCCAGGGTGATAGGCCCAAAAAACTTACCAATGCCGGCCGTGCCTTTTTTCTGCACCGCAAAAAGGGCAAACAAAATCGCCAGCGTGATGGGTATCACCCCTTGGGCGAATGCTGGCGACACGACCTCCAGCCCCTCAACGGCTGACAGCACTGAAATCGCCGGCGTGATCACGCCATCGCCATAAAACAGCGACGTGCCAAAGATGCCAATGATGAGCAAAATGCGCCTGAGCTTGGGTTTGTCTTTGACCGCATTGGACGCCAGCGCCAGCATGGCAATCAAACCGCCCTCACCGTTGTTGTCTGCCCGCAGCACCAGGGCCACGTACTTGATGGACACGATCACCGTCATGGTCCAAAAGAAAAGTGACATCAAGCCGTAGACGTTGTCGGGGGTCACCGCGACGTG
This sequence comes from Polaromonas sp. YR568, assembly GCA_945860515.1. Lineage (GTDB taxonomy): Bacteria > Pseudomonadota > Gammaproteobacteria > Burkholderiales > Burkholderiaceae_C > Polaromonas. Next base: position 6,393 of record CAMARI010000126.1, on the reverse strand, counting down.
ACCGTGGTTGAACACTTCTTTGACAGCGTACAAAACGCTGGTACCGATGTCACCGTAAACGACACCGATGGCGCCCAGAGTGAGCGCGGCTAGGGATGATTTTTGACTGGACACAAAAACCTCCCGCCTTTGGTCAGAACGGGAGTGGGTAGCTGAGAGAACGCTATTTTGCACCCGGTCCGGGCTGATTCAATGCTTCAAAATTGTGCAAAGCCAACTAATTCAGCTTATGTTGCGGCGCAGCAACTGCACCTATGCAAATACTAAACGCTATTTTTTCGGGAGCTGCTGGAGCTTGCCTATTATGGCCCGCAGGCCTACAAAAGGCTTTGAAACACCCTTAAAACACCTTTAAAAGGGAATTTCAGACTGTTTTCAGTCATACACCTCAGCGTTCGGGTCGGTCGCTTCCAGCTCATAACTGGCTGCCAGCATGGCCAGCCTGGCGATCACGCCGTACATATAAAACCGGTTCGGGCTGCTGGCTCCAGGCATTTCACCAGGCTGAGGTAGGCGCCCACTATCAGCAAACGCCAAAGGCACGTAGCTGGCACCGGGTGCGTTCAGGTTCTCGTCAATACCGCGGTCAGCATGAATGCGGTAAAAGCCGCCGACCACGTAGCGGTCCATCATGTAGACCACCGGTTCGGCCACGGCGGCATTGACGCGCTCGTTGGTTTGTACGCCTTCCTGGATGATGATGTCCATCACCGTATTGGCAATTGGCCCGTTGCTGCTTTTGTTTTTGCCGGCCCAGGTGTCCAGGTCTTTCACATCGCGCACCGTCATGATGCCCATGCCCTCGGCCCCTTCGCCGCTGCCGCTGTTGGACTTGACCAGCACAAACGGCTTCTCATGAATACCGTATTCCTTGTACTTGCGCTTGATTTTGGTCAGCAGCGCATCGACCTCGGTGCTCAAGCTGTCAAAGCCCTCGCTGGTCGCCACATCGACTGGGCCGCAGTGCGTGAACATGGGGTTGATGAGCCACGAGTCCACGCCGATCAGCTTGCCAAAACGCTTGGCAACTTCTTCATAAATCTTGAAGTGGGTGGCTTTGCTGCGCACCGAGCCGCTGGCGTGCAGCGGCGGTAGCAGGTACTGCTCGTTCACGTCTTCCAGCATGCCGGGAATCCCAGCCGCCAAATCGTTGTTCAGCAAGATCGTGCAGGGATCGAAGTCTTTCAGAACCAGGCGGCGGTCAGTGCGGTTCAATGGCTCCAGCGTGATCGTTTCGCCGGTGGGCAGCTTGAGTGTGGTGGGGGTTTTGATGGCAGCATCGAGTGAGCCAAACTTAACATTCAGCCCAGCCTGGTGAAAGATGCGCTTGAGTTGCAGCACGTTGGCCAGATAAAAGCTGCTGGTTGGGTCATTTGGGTTGTGGTTTTCAGGCACCACCAGCAGGTTGCGCGCCTCCGGGCAAATCTTCTCAATCGCCGCCATGGCCGCCTGCACCGCCAGCGGCAGCATTTCAGGTGTCAGGTTGTTCCAGCCATCGGGAAACAGGTTGGTGTCAACGGGAGCCAGCTTGAAGCCGGCATTGCGCACGTCGACCGAACAGTAAAAAGGCGGCGTGTGCTCCATCCATTCGAGCCTAAACCAGCGCTCAATGGCCGGTGTGGAGTCCAGAATGCGCTGCTCAAGCTCGTTGATGGGGCCGGTTAAGGCAGTAATCAGGTGCGGGACCATGCGGTCACTTTCTTGTTTTGGTTGTTGAACGTTTCATTTGGATATTAGGGCTTACCATTAAGTTGCAAGGGTCATTGAGTTTTAGCCTCAAGCAAGTCCGTCTGGAGACTTGAAAGCGTCGGTTGTGCTGAAAACAGGCCCGAGCGGCAACTACACGGCTTTAGCTGCGTACTTCCCCGTCCCCCAACACCACATACTTTAACGAGGTCAGCCCCTCAATCCCCACCGGGCCGCGTGCGTGAAACTTGTCCGTGCTGATGCCGATTTCAGCGCCCAGACCAAACTCGAAACCATCAGCAAAGCGGGTGCTGGCGTTGACCATCACGCTGGCTGAATCAACTTCGCGCAAAAACTTTTGTGCGTGCATGTGGTTGCTGGTGATGATGGCGTCGGTGTGGTGACTGCTGTATTGGTTGATGTGAGCAATCGCTCCGTCAACGTTCTCAACCACCTTGATGCTGATGATGGGAGCCAGGTATTCTTCGTACCAGTCTTGCTCAGTCGCGCCTTTAACCGCTATATGTTTAGTAGCTGCTTGCCCTTTTAAAATTATGGCTACAGCCTCATCAGCCCGTATTTCGACGCCTTTTTCAGCATAAATGGCGGCGATTTGAGGTAAAAACGCCTCAGCCACGCCGCGCGCCACCAGCAAGCCTTCTGCGGCGTTGCAGGGGCTGTACTTTTGGGTTTTGGCGTTGTCGGCCACTTTGACGGCCATGGCGATGTCGCAGGGGTCGTCAACATACACATGGCAGTTGCCGTCCAGGTGCTTGATGACGGGCACCTTGGCATCTCGGCTGATGCGTTCAATCAGACCCTTGCCGCCGCGCGGGATGATCACGTCGACATATTGCGGCATGCTGATCAAATAGCCGACGGCTTCACGGTCTACGGTGGGTACCAGTTGCACCGCATCGGCAGGCAGGCCAGCACTTGTCAGGGCTTGAGCCACCAGCGCAGCCAAGGCTTTGTTCGAGTCAATCGCTTCTGAACCGCCCCGCAAAATGCAGGCGTTACCGCTTTTGATGGCCAGGCTGGCGGCTTCAATCGTCACATTCGGGCGGCTTTCGTAAATCATGCCGAACACGCCTATCGGCACCCGCATTTGCCCCACCCGGATGCCGCTGGGCTGCTGCTTCATGCCCATGATTTCACCAATCACATCCGGCATGGCGGCGAGCTGCTCGCAGCCGGTGGCCACGGTTTCAATGTCGTTGGGGCTGAGTTTCAGGCGGTCCAGCATCGGGCCTGTCAGGCCTGCGCTTGCGGCTCTGGCCAGGTCTTGCTGGTTGGCGGCGGCCAGCAACGCCAGGTTTTTCCGCAACAACAAAGCTAAGCCCAAAAGCGCACTGTTCTTCATAGCTGCTGGCGCACGTGCTACTTGGGTTGAGGCAGCTTTTGCCCTGGCGCCCATGGCATGCATGAGGTCGGTGATGTTCTGGTCAGTCATACAGCTATTTTGCACGCAAGGCGCACTGCTCACACACCAGTCCGGCCAGCCGATGCAGGGCCTGCCATCCGCTGGCGGGCCAGTCGGGCTGCTTTAAGCCCTTGCAAATGCCGTCAACCTTGTGCGCAGCGGTCAGCAGGTTGGCCAGCGTGGTGTCAGTGATGCCCGGCAACACACGCTCGTACAGCTTTTCCTTGATGCCCCAGATCCGGTTATCCCGCAGGGCCATCGGCATGGGCCGGCCAGCGTTGATCGCGTCTTTGACGCGCTTCATGCCGCGAATGTCTTCACTGATGGCCCAGTGCACCAGTACTTCTGATTCCCCCTCGGCCTGCAGGCCGTCGAGCATGCGCGCCACGCGCACCGTCTGGCCGCCGAGCACCGCTTCAGACAACTTGAAAACGTCATAGCGCGCGACGTTCAGCACCGCGTTTTCGACTTGCTCAAAGCTTAAAACGCTGCCTCCGGGCGGCGGGTAAAGCAGGCCCAGTTTTTGGATCTCCTGATGCGCAGCCAGCAGATTGCCCTCAACCCGGTCTGAAAAAAATTGCAGCGTGCGTTGGCCCTCTTCGCCTGCGGCAACGCGCTGGCCCTGGGCTTGCAGACGCTGCGAAATCCATTGCGGCAAATTGTTTCTGGCAATCGGCTCAAACTTGACGGTCACGCCGTAACTCTCGAGCGCGCCAAACCACGCACCTTTGGTGGTCATGCTGTCCAGCCGGGGCAGCATGATGAGGCTCAAGGTTGAATCGTCGCCCTGCGCCCGCTCGGCGATCTGCTGCAAGGCCACAGAACCTTCTTTGCCGGGCTTGCCACTGGGGATGCGAATTTCAACGATTTGCTTGTCCGCGAACAAACTGAGAGAACCGCCACTGGCCAGCACCTCGCTCCAGTCAAAGTGCGCGCCAGCCACGGTATGCACCGTGCGTTCGGTGTAACCAAGCCCCCGTGCGTGGGCACGCAGGCTGTCGGCAAACTCCTGCACCAGCAGCGGCTCGTCACCATACATGGTGTACAGGCTTTTGATGCCGCGCTTTAAATGCTCTTGGAGTTGACCAGGCGCTAAATTCATGGCTTTTTATGTTTTGTTGGGCGTCACCGCGGCCAGGCGGCGCATGATCTGCTGCACGATGTCGCTTTGCATCTCGCGGTACAGCAAGCCTTCTTCGGCTTCCTTGGCCAGCACGGCAGATTCATTGAAACTGATGTCGCGCTGCTGCAAAATTTCAGTGGCCGGAATCAGCTCGCTGTTTTTGGCGCTGCGCAGCCTGAAATTAACGCGCAGCCGCAACTGAAACTCGCGCACCTGGCCTGAGGCATTCATACCCACCACGACTTTCTCGCGCCTTTCTGACAGCACATCCAAAATCACGTCCGCTTTGTCGATCTGGCGCGGGTCGGTGATGACCTGCACGTTGCCGTTTGACTCGATGGAGCGCTTGAACTCATTACCAAGCAAAGAGCTTTCTGCAAACGGTGAAAAAATGGTCTTAAAGGCGAAGTTGGGGGCTTGACGTAGTGCAAAACCACAGCCAGTGGCAGCAAGCGCAGGACTGAGCGCCAGCAGGGTCAGGCAAAAACGGCGTTGCATGCTTGTTCCTCGGTTATGGCTTTTACACGACGATATTGATCAGTCGGCCTGGCACCACAATCACCTTTTTGGGTGCGGCGCCTGCAGCCTGCTTGATGAAAGCATCCGTGGCCAAGGCAGCGGCTTCAATCGTCTGCTTGTCGGCAATTGCGCTGACGGTCACAGAACCGCGCAGCTTGCCGTTGATTTGCAGCATCAGCTCGATTTCGTCCTGCGCCAAGGCGCTGGCATCCACCTGCGGCCACGGTGCGTCAAGCAGATCGCCGTGGTCTTTGGCATAGCCCAAATCCACCCACAGCGCGTGCGCCAGATGTGGCGCGCAGGGGTACAGGCAGCGCAGCAGGATGTTGAAGCCTTCATGCAGGGCAGCGTTTGATGCGTCTGTGGCATCAGGTTGCCCCGCCGACAGGCCGCCCTTAGGCGGGGACTCCCCCTCGCGGGGCAGCGTGGTACGCGAAGCGACCGGCGTGGGGGTAGCAAGGTTGTCTTCAAGCGCATTCAGAAGTTTCATCGAACCCGAGACGACCGTGTTGTACTGCATGCGCTGGTAGTCGTAGTCGATTTGCTTGAGCACCGTGTGGATGTCCAGCCTCAAAGCCTTGATTTCCTTGCCAAAAACACCTGTAGATCTATCGATTTCTGGGCGAGCAGATCCTGAATGCATAGCGTTCAGCTTGGCACCGAAATTCCAGACGCGGCGCAAGAAGCGGTAACTCCCCTCAACACCCGCATCGTTCCACTCCAGCGTGGCCTCGGGCGGCGCGGTGAACATGGTGTACAGCCGGGCCGTGTCCGCGCCGTATTTTTCAATCAAGTCCTGCGGATCCACGCCGTTGTTTTTGCTTTTGCTCATCGTGCCGACGCCTTCGTAGTTCACGATCAGGCCGTCGGTTTTTCGTTTGGCGGTGCGCACCTTGCCATCCGCGTCATGAATGTCTTCGACCTCTTTCGGCCAGAAGTAGTCGATGCCGCCCTTGTCGGTTTTACGCGAGTAGATATGGTTGAGCACCATGCCTTGAGTCAGCAGCTTGGTAAACGGCTCATCGGCCTTGACCAAGCCAATGTCGCGCATGACTTTGGTCCAGAAGCGGGCGTAGAGCAGATGCAAAATCGCGTGTTCAATGCCGCCAATGTACTGGTCCATCGGCATCCAGTAGTTCGCGCCTTCTGCGACCATCTTGTCAGACGTGATCGGATCGCCTGCGCGGGTGGTCGCCTGCGCATCGCAGTACCGCATGTAGTACCAGGAGCTGTCTACAAACGTGTCCATCGTATCTGTCTCGCGCCGACCAGGCTTGCCGCACACGGGACACACCACACCGGCATGAAAACCTTCGTGCTTGAGCAGCGGGTTGCCCGAACCATCCGGCACGCAGTCTTGCGGCAGCACAACGGGCAGGTCTTTTTCAGGCACGGGCACGGCGCCGTGTTCAGCACAGTGGATGATGGGAATCGGCGTGCCCCAGTAGCGCTGGCGGCTCACACCCCAGTCGCGCAAACGCCAGGTGGTTTTTTTCTCGCCCAGGTTTTTGGCCATCAGGTCAGCGGCGACCGCATCAACCGCGGCTTTGAAGGCCAAGCCGTTGTATTTGCCGGAGTTGACAGCCACGCCGCGTTGTTTGTCGCCATACCAGTCAGCCCACACAGTGCTGCTAAAGGCTTG
>CAMARI010000125.1 GCA_945860515.1 Polaromonas sp. YR568 | reverse complement strand
GCAGGCAAGCCGATAAAGCTGTAACGGCCAAAGCGCTCGCCGCCCACCACAGACTCCAGTAAAAAGCTGTATTTGCCCTGGTCTTTGGCAAACGCCAGCTTCAAGTACAAAGACAGCGGCGTTTCCAGATCTGCAAACGCCTCAACCATCAACGGAATGCGGTTGTAGCCTTGGGCAGCCAGACTTTTAAATTCAAGTTCGGTGATCACGATGGAATCCTTCGCAAGGGAGCCACAGCTGCTTGTGTGTGACCCCGGTTCATTCAATACGCCTGAAGCCAGTAACAGGCTGGGCGCGGCGACTCAACTGTTAAAGCTTGAGCCTCGCCATAGCCAGGCTCCCCGGTCTGACAGACCTGGCTGGCTGATGCGAATGATGCGATGCGTTTGCATGAGCTGAAGTGTATCAAACACACCTTTGCAGCCCTGCCCTGCGCAAACCTAGCGCAGCTTTGCTGGGCAAGGCGACCTCGGTTTTGATTGACTTTGCCAGTCAACTCAACCGGCGATGCTATAGTGAAATTTATCCATCTTGATAGCCTTTTGAAACGAGGTCGCTGTGGCAACCGTTAAGAACTGTATTGATCAAAAGTCAGCCAACATCATTTCACTGACATCAACTGATTCTGTGTTCGACGCTTTGGAGTTGATGAAAGACAACAAAGTCCGTTCGATCATGGTCATTGATGGCGGCGTTCTAAAGGGCATCGTCACTCAAGGAGACTGCGCCATCAAAGTGCTGTTGCCTGGCTGGAACGCAAAGCAAACCTTGCTTGCCACCATCATGACGAAAAACCCGGTGACGGTCGGTCTGGCAGATCTGTTGGATACCTGCATGAATACCATGGCATCGCGCAATCTGAGGCACTTACCGGTTGTAGAAGCAGGCAAGGTGATGGGGATGGTGTCGATTGGCGACATTGTCAAAGACATCATTCGCCAGCAAGGCGATCAGATCAAGCAACTGGAAACCTTCATCAAGGGTCACGGGGTTTCTTGACGGCGAGTCGTTTCAGGCAGGCAAAACGCTTCCTGTCTGGCACGCACCCAAGATAGCTTGCAGGGTGTCAACATACCCGTCAGCGTCGACCTGTGTGATGGGTATACCGTGGTTATAACCATAGGTCACCAACACCACTGGGCAACCCGCCGCACGAGCGGCCATAGCATCGTTGCTTGAGTCCCCAACCATCAAGGTTTGGCCCGGCAGTGTCCTCAAGGCCTCGCAGGTTTTAAGCACAGGCAGCGCGTCGGGCTTTTTGGTGGCAAAGGAATCACCACCAAAGACCTGACCGAAAAACCCGTCCAGCCCCTTGAGCCTGAGCAGTTCACGCGCAAAACCAATCGGCTTGTTGGTCAGGCAGGCCAGCTTCACATTGGCCTTTTGCAAAGTTTGCAAGCCTTCAACCACGCCCGGATACACCTGAGCATGCTGGCCATTGATGGCGCGGTAATGCTGCTGGTACAAGCTCAAGGCATGTTCAAACGTTGCTATTTTTTCAGGAGCTTGTCGCAAAGGTATTAATTTGTCTTGCACATGATTTATCACCGAATTGACGAGGTTTTCAGAACCCTTGCCGACCCGCAGCGCCACCACAGACCGGTCAACTGGCAGATATCCCAGATCTCCCAGCATCAAATTGATGGCCACCACAAAATCACCCATGGTGTCGACCATCGTGCCGTCAAGGTCAATGATGGCTGAGTCAAGTTTCACGGCTCAGGCGCTCTCGCTTACGTCGCCAACGCCACACGCATGGCATCAATGACGCCTTTGTAATCCGGCTTGCCAAAAATGGCGCTGCCCGCCACAAAGGTGTCTGCACCTGCGGCGGCAATGCGCGCAATATTCTCTAACTTGATACCGCCATCGACCTCCAGCCGGATGTCTTTGCCGCACGCATCAATACGTTTGCGGGCGTCTTCAATCTTGCGCAGGGCGCTGTCGATGAAGGACTGCCCGCCAAAGCCGGGGTTGACGCTCATGATCAGAATCAGGTCAATGTCATCGATCACCCAGTCAAGCACATCCATCGGCGCAGCGGGGTTGAACACCAGACCGGCCTTGCAGCCTTTGGATTTGATGGCCTGAATGCTGCGGTGCACGTGGCCGGACGCGTCAGGGTGAAAGCTGATGAGGTCTGCGCCTGCGTCGGCAAAGGCGGCGGCCAGCGCATCGACCGGCTGCACCATCAGATGCACGTCGATGGGCACGGCGCTACCGTCTGCTTGTTTGGCGTGCGGCCGGAGCGCCTGGCAAATCATGGGGCCAAAGGTGAGGTTGGGCACGTAATGGTTGTCCATCACGTCAAAGTGAATCCAGTCCGCGCCAGCCGCAATCACGGCTTGGACCTCTTCGCCCAGTCGGGCAAAGTCGGCGGACAAAATGGAAGGGGCGATGCGGTAAACGGGATGTGATGAAAGCATGAGCAGATTGTCGCAGCATGTGACCCCTGGCTCTGGCGGCGTATAACATGGTCACCATTCATGAATTTGTGAATAGCTGTTCCACTTCAACGTCATGCCGCAAAACCCCAAGTACCAGTTCAGTTGCGCCGTCGTGCCGCAATACATACCCCAGCAATCGTCTCCTGACGACAGCATTTATGGTTTTGCCTACACGGTGACCATCACCAATACCGGGCAAGTCACAGCGCAATTGATCTCGCGCCATTGGGAGATCGTGGACGCTAATGGCCATATTGAAGAAGTCAAGGGCCTGGGCGTGGTGGGCCACCAGCCGCTGCTAAAACCGGGTGAATCGTTCCAGTACAGCAGTGGCTCACGGCTGCGCACGCCTTCGGGCGCGATGCATGGCACTTACTTTTGTGTGGCTGAAGACGGCGAACGCTTTGAGGCGCTGATTCCCATGTTTGTGCTCGAAGCCACAGGCAGCGATGGCAACAACGCCCCCACGAGCCGCACGCTTCACTAAGCGTAAAGGACCTGCGTTCGCTGCTTGCAGCCCTGGACCCAAACGCCCACCTGGCAGCGCGCCGCACCTGGCAGCTTTTTTGTGCCGCGATAGTCTCCGTCTTCCTTGGCATGCAGCACAGCGCTTCAGGGGAGCCCAGCTTACGGGCAGGGTTAAGGCTGATTTTAACTGGCTGTATTCTTAGCCACCATGACCGAATTTGACCTGATTGCCCGCTACTTCACCCGCCCTGCCAGGCGCGCAGCCCTGGGTGTGGGCGACGACTGCGCACTCATCAACCCGGCGCCCGGCATGCAGTTGGCGATATCGAGCGACATGCTGGTCGAAGGTCGCCATTTTTTCAGTGATGTGAGCCCATACTCACTCGGCCACAAAGCACTGGCGGTAAATTTGAGTGATCTGGCGGCTTGTGGTGCCACACCGGCAGGCTTCACACTCGCGCTGGCTTTGCCGTCCATTGACGCGGTCTGGCTGCAAGAATTCTCTCGCGGCCTGTGGGCACTGGCAGACCGCCACAGCTGTGAGCTGATTGGCGGTGACACCACACAAGGCCCCCTGAACATCTGTATCACCGTGTTTGGCGAAGTGCCGCGCGGGTGCGCCTTGCTGCGCTCTAGCGCACAGCTGGGGGACGATATTTACGTCAGCGGCACACTGGGCGATGCGCGCCTGGCCCTGGACGCGCTGCAAGGCAAATTTGAACTGCCCGCTGACGTGTTGGCGCATGCCAGGCTACGACTGGAACAACCTGCGCCTAGAGTCGCGCTGGGCACAGCTCTGCGCGGCATCGCCACATCAGCCATCGACATCAGCGACGGCCTGGCCGGCGACCTGGGTCACATCCTGAAAGCATCCGGCGTAGGTGCTCAGGTCGACATTGAAGCAGCTATTCATTTAATAGCTGCTTGTGCACATATTGATTGGCCAAAAGCTCTTTTTGAACGCCAAGAGCTACTCAATACCGTGTTTTCAGGAGGTGACGACTACGAACTGGCCTTCACAGCCCCGCCAACTGCCAGAGGCGCGGTTCAGGCCGCAGCCGTCGGCACACAGACAGCTGTCACACGAATCGGGGTGATCGAAAGCGAGCCGGGCTTGCGCTTGGTGGATGCGCAGGGTCAGCTCATCACGGCCAGATTCAACTCGTTTGACCACTTCGCTCGATGAGAAGCGCAGAACGTTAAAATCAGGGTTTCCCCCTTGAGATTTCCATCCCCATGAGCGCTTTTAACGAAGAACGTGTGCTGTCCGTCCACCATTGGACCGACAAATTGTTCACCTTCACCACCACACGTGACGAGTCCATGCGTTTTAGCAACGGCCACTTCACCATGATTGGCCTGAAGGTCAATGACAAGCCCCTGCTGCGCGCTTACAGCATTGTCAGCGCCAACTATGAAGACCATCTGGAGTTTTTAAGCATCAAGGTGCCTGACGGCCCTCTCACGTCACGCCTGCAGCACATCCAGATTGGCGACACCGTCATTGTGGGCAAAAAGCCCACCGGCACGCTGCTGATTGACTACCTGCTGCCCGGCAAACGCTTGTACCTGCTCTCGACTGGCACTGGCCTGGCGCCCTTCATGAGCATCATCCGCGACCCTGAAACCTACGCAGCGTTTGAGCAAGTCGTACTGGTACACGGCGTGCGTGAAAAAGACGAGTTGGCCTACCACGACCTGGTGACCGAGCACTTGCCCCAGCACGAGTTTTTGGGCGAGATGATCGACAAACAGCTGCTGTACTACCCCACCGTCACGCGCGAGTCCTACCGCACCATGGGCCGCGTCACAGACCTGATGGCCAGCGGCAAGATGTTTGACGACCTGAAGCTGCCCGCGCTGGACGCCGCCACTGACCGGGTGATGATTTGCGGCAGCCCTGGCATGCTGAAAGACCTCAAAGCAATGTTGGAAGAGCGCGGCTTCAACGAAGGCACAACCTCCAAGCCCGGCGACTTTGTGATTGAACGGGCTTTCGCCGAGAAGTAGAGCCCCCACGTTCGCAGACCTTGTCCCTGACGTGTGACCTGATGACACGCAGCACAGCTGTTGAAGGCCACATCATTGACCAGCTAAGGGGGCGTCCATCAGGGGCAGGCTCGCTATTTGTTCTATTGACAGGACAATTCCCCCGTGAGAGGATGCTTTCCATTCTTTTGACCTTACAAAGCCGCTATGGAACAGTCTGATAAAACCGCTCGCCAATTGTTTGAACACGTCCAGGCCAACCCCACTCGCAAGCGTTTTGGTTTTGGCAAGGTGCCAGCGCTGATCAACATCGATTTGCAAAAAGCCTATACCTGTGTGGGTGAGTTTGCCACTGCTTACGAAACAGATCCCAAGCAGCTTGACTATGTGAACCAATTGGCCGAGGTGTTTCGCAGCAAAGGTTTTCCGGTGGTTTGGACCTATGTGGCCTACATGGAGTCTGGTGAAGACTGTGGCGTGTGGGGCACCCGAACCAACACCCCCGATTCATTGCAAAACATCAAGGTGGGCAGTCGCCGCGCCGAGTTTGACGACCGCTTGGTGATTGACCGCAAACGCGACATCATCATCAACAAGCGCATGGCGTCTACATTTTTTGAGACCAACTTGGGCTCTGTTTTCACCCATCATTGCGTAGACACTTGCGTGATCACGGGTGGCTCTACCTCGGGATGCGTTCGCGCCACCGTAGTGGACAGCCTGCAGCGCAGCTTCAGAACCATTGTGCCGATTGAGTGTGTGGCCGACAAACATGAGTCGCCGCACTTTGCCAATCTTTACGACATGATGCTGAAGTACGCCGACGTGCTCACCATTGCAGAAACCTTGGACCAGCTCAGCCGTGTGCAGGGTAAAGGCGCTGCTTCATGACCAGCCATACCCTGGCGCCCACCACCCAGCGTGACCCTGGGTTTTACGACTACCTCCCCTACAACGACAGGCCCGTCATTCAGTGGCCCAATGGCGCCAGAGTGGCTTTTTGGGTGGCCCCCAATGTGGAGTTTTACGAACTCAACCCGCCGCGCAATCCAGCACGTGCCCCTTGGGCGCGACCCGTACCCGATGTGCTCAATTATTCCTACCGCGACTATGGCAATCGCACCGGTTTTTGGCGCATGCTTGATGTCATGAAGCGCTGCAATATGCGCGGCAGTGTGTCGCTCAATGTGGCCATGTGCGAGCATCATCCTGAAGTGATCAAGGCCTGTGCCGACGAGGGCTGGGAGTTTTATTCCCATGGGACCTACAACACGCGCTATCTCATGGGCATGTGCGAGTCGCAAGAGCGCCAAGTCATTCAAGACTCCATCGACACCATTTACAAACACACGGGCCAAAAACTGGACGGCTGGTTAGCACCTGCGCTCACCTACACGCCCAACACCATGGACCTGGTGGCCGACATGGGCCTGACCTATGTGTGTGACTTGTTTCACGACGACCAACCAGGCCCCGTAAAAGTAAAAAAAGGCACGCTCACCAGCTTGCCTTACTCTTTGGAAATGAACGACACCATCGTGTACAACGTCAACTTGGTGTCGCCGCGCCGATATGGCGACATCATCAAGCGCCAGTTCGATCGTTTGTATGAAGAAGGCGAACAATCAGGCACGGTTATGTGCATTCCATTGCACCCCTATCTGATTGGGCAACCCTACCGCTTGGCCGCTTTTGAAGAAGCCTTGGCCTACATCACAGGCCATGAAAAAGTGTGGCTAGCCACCGGCCGCGAAATAGCGCAGTACTACAACCAGCACTACCACGCAGCGTTTACTGCAGCGGGCCAAACCGTGGGAGAAGCACCATGAGCACGCCTGTTTCTGCCCCTAAACCCCTGCCGGACGATTACCTCGAATACCTGCTGCGCCGTTATGGCATGGACCACGACCGCTACGAATGGTCCATGTTGCCGCAGCGCGAGCAAGTCGCTTGGCCTCACAAGACACGCGTTGCTTTGTGGGTGTCGCCTGCCCTCGAGTGGTTTCCTTTGAACATGGCCGGTCTGCCGTTCAAACCGCCAGGCGCCATGCAAACGGCGTACCCCGATTTGCGTCATTACACCTTGCGCGATTACGGCAACCGTGTGGGCATCTTTCGCATCATGAAGGCGCTGGCGCGGCACAACATTCCCGCCACAGTAGCGGTCAATGCGGCCGTGGCGGTGCGTCATCCCTCCCTTATGGCGCAGTGCCATGCGGCAGGTTGGGAAATCATGGCCAACGGCTTGGACATGGACCATTTGCACCACTGTGGTTTGTCCAAAGAAGACGAGCAGCAATGGGTGGCGAAAACATTGAGCATCTTGCGTCAAGTCAGCGGCCAAGCGGTGCGCGGTTGGTTGTCGCCGGCCAAATCTGAATCGTTCAACACCTTGGACATCTTGGCTGAAGCGGGCCTGGACTATGTGTGCGACTGGGTCAACGACGACATGCCCTACTTCATGAAGACGGCCAGCAAACCGCTGGTGGCCATGCCGCACTCTGCAGACATGGATGACTTCACCATCTTGGTCAACAACCATCACACCGAAAACGATTTTCGTGATCAACTGATTGATCACTTTGATGTGTTGTACAAAGAGTCGGCCACAGAAGGCGGGCGCATCATGCCCATCTCTTTGCACCCCTGGGTCATCGGTCAGCCTTACCGAATCAAAGCTTTAGAAGAAGCCTTGGCGCACATCATGAGCCACCCCGGTGTGTGGGCCGCCACCGGGTCGCAAATTATGGATGCCTGGCAATTCCAAGCCAGTTGAACGTCGGCCCAGCGTCTGTCTATGGAAGGTCACGAGCGCATTGCCTATTCCGCGCTGCCAGAGCGTGCACCCTTGCATTGGCCAGGCGGCGCGCGGGTGGCCTTGTGGGTGGCTCCCAACATTGAACATTACGAATATTTGCCAGAGCAAATCAGGGTTCGAAATCCATGGCCACGGGTGCCGCATCCCGATATCTTGAGCTATGGGCTGCGCGACTATGGCAACCGGGTGGGCGTGTGGCGCCTCATGGACGTGTTTGACGAATTAGAACTGCCCATCACGGTGTCACTGTCGATGTCGGTGCTCGACATGTACCCCGAGATTGCCGAGGCCATGATGAAGCGGCAGTGGGAGTTCATGTCGCACGGCTTGTACAACACCCGCTATCACTGGAACATGAGCGAAGACGAAGAACGCGCCGCCATTGAAGTTTGCCAAGCCATTCATGTGCGTCATACGGGGCAGCGTTTGAAGGGGTGGTTCTCGCCTGCGGCGTCCAACACCTTGCGCACGCCCGATTTGGTGGCAGAAATGGGTATTCAATACCTGTGCGATCTGTACCATGACGATCAGCCCACGCCCGTCAATGTGCGCCAGGGGTCTTTGACCTCTTTGCCGTACTCCATGGAAATCAATGACAGCATTGCTTGGCGACGCGGCCAGGAAGCCGATGCGTTTGCTCAAAAAATGATCGACGAATTTGAGGTGCTTTACGCAGAAGGCGCGGTGCATGGTCGTGTGATGAACGTGGCGGTGCATCCTTTCATCATGGGGCAGCCGCATCGCATTGGCGCACTGGCCAAAGCGCTCCAATACATTCGCAGCCACGAGGGCGTTTGGTGCGCCACGGGCTCTCAAATTGTTGACTGGTATCGACAACAAACCAC
>CAMARI010000124.1 GCA_945860515.1 Polaromonas sp. YR568 | reverse complement strand
TTTGCTGCCACCCCTCTTGATCCTAACTTTCATTGGTATTGGGGCACTAGAGGCTGACTATACGTTTCTGACGAGGAGTATATTTTTCTTCAAGGGTGCGCCGTAAAAACGATCAGTCAATTTAAAGCAAGTTAAATTTTATTGACATTCATTAGTGGGAGAGTCACGCATGGCAAAGAAAAAATACGTTGTACACACCGTGGTCATTTCTGGTTTTTCCTTGGGTGTTGCCTTGTTTGCTTATCTTCTTGTTACGCATCATATGAGCATGCCAAATCAGGTCATGCACAGCAGAGATACCTTGATGCGCAATGGGAGCAGTGTGCTTGATCGCATTAAACCGGTTGGAAAACTTGTCATGGAGTTGCCTAAAGAAGTTGCTGTCATCAACGCATCGATAAGCACTGGCACGGTGACAAGAGATGGTGCTCAGGTTTTTGGCCAAAGTTGTGCCGCTTGTCATGCTTCAGGGATTGCAGGCGCCCCCAAACTTGGCGATCAGGCGCATTGGCAAACACGGTTGGCTAAAGGGACCAAGGTTCTTTATGTCAACGCCCTTAATGGCATAAGCAGTTCGACTGGCGTGATGCCCGCAAAGGGTGGCAACGCGTCATTGAGTGATGCAGAAGTGAAGGCTGCTGTGGACTACATCGTAGCCAAGGTAAAGATAAATTAGAGCAAGGCGTACTTTTAACTGAGGGTGTCGTATGAAGTTAAAAAGAAGTTATTTTACGGGTCCGAGTCTGGATGATTTGGAGCTTTTCGAAGAGCAACTTGAGGATGCTGGTATTGCAACGCCTCAGATTCATGTGTTGAGCTTGGATGACAAGAGCTTGTCAGAACATCCACACCTGCACGAAGTTCAATCATTTATGAAGCAAGACGTTGTGCACAAGTCGATACTTGGCGCTGTGGTGGGTTGCGGCTTGGCCAGCACGATGCTCTTGATGGCCTTTAGCTTTGAGCTGGCAAGTACGTCAGCAGGCTTGATGCCCTTTGTTTTTCTTTCGGTTGTCATTTTAGGCTTTGGCGCTTGGATGGGCGGCTTCATTGGCATTCAGACGCCTAACTATAAGTTTGCTAGATTTGAAAAAATCTTAGCGGAAGGGCGTCATGTTTTTTTTGTTGACCTAGAACCACATCAGGAAAAAATCCTCGAACAAATTTCAAAGCTTCATCCAAATTTGGATCGGGCTGGAACGGAAGACGGCCCTCCACACTGGCTGGTGAGTATTCAGAGCAAAGTAGGAATGATTCGTCACTCATAGTTGCAGACGAATTGTCTACCACCATCAAATTCAATTTATGCCGACGATTGTTTTGCGAAATCCCTTGATCGTTCTGGGTCAGCTTCACGCGCTGACTAAACCAAGAGTGTTGCAACTGATTGTATTTTGCGCCCTTGTAGGCATGGTGATGGCGGTACCCGGAGTACCAACCCTCAGCGAAATTCAACGCGCCATATTGGCTTGCGTAGGCATCTGGATGGTTGCTGGAGCAGCAGCGGCCATCAACTGCTTGGTTGAAAAAGAAATAGATGCCAAGATGAAAAGAACATCTTGGCGCCCCACGGCTCAAGGTCAGGTTGACGTGCTACTGACTTTGCTATTTTCTTCTACGCTCTGCGCCGCTGGTTCGGTATTGCTGTATTTCTGGATCAACCCTCTCACCATGTGGCTTACCTTGGGCACCTTTTTGGGATACGCGGTTATTTACACTGTGATCTTGAAGCCCCTCACGCCACAAAACATCGTGATTGGGGGCTCGTCGGGCGCCATGCCGCCGGTGCTGGGGTGGGCTGCCATGACCGATCAGGTGGGGCCAGAAGCGCTTTTACTCTTTCTGATTATTTTCTTGTGGACGCCACCTCATTTCTGGGCGCTGGCACTTTACCGAGTTGAGGACTATAGGAAGTCGGGACTGCCTATGTTGCCTGTAACACATGGCATTAACTTTACGTGCCTGCAAATTCTGCTCTACACCCTTATTTTGTTGGCTGCTTGTTTAATGCCATTTGTTTATGGCATGAGTTCTTGGCTTTATCTCTTGGTTGCATTGGGTTTAAGTCTGATTTTTGTGATTTATGCATTCAAGCTATGGCGTCAATATTCAGACGAGCTAGCGCGACAGACGTTTAAATTTTCTCTCGTTCATTTGAGCGCTCTTTTTGCTGCCATGTTGGTAGATCATTACTTGTTTTGATATAGCCTATTTTATCTGTAGTCTTCTAAGTCATCAGAAAAATGGTGTTGATTGAAAAATCAAGTAACAGGAAAAAATGGTCCAGAAGGTTTAATTTTTTTCTAATTTCTTTAAGTTATAGACCGTATAAAAAAATGGTTAATGGAAATTAACATACTATTTTGTTTAAATCTATGCTGACGTTATCATGATGATTTTTGTAAGTTGGTAATTGTAGTTTTGGTCGATCAGAGACTTGGATATTTTCGGTCAGTATTGAGCATATCTTTTGAAACCCTCGAAATTTTAAAAAAATTCATAAGGAAAGGTGATCGAAGGAAAAAAAGGTTAAAAGCAATGGCCTAAATCTAAGTGGATGCAGTAGGGAAATATGTAATTCAATTTTTGCAAAGTTTCACTCCAAAAGGATGATCATGAACTTTTCTTTTTTTATAAAATTTACAAATTATAGAGTCACCATACTCAAATCATGTTTTTTGCTCCTGTTCGTAGCCATAATTTCAGGCTGTGGCGGAAGTTCCGCAGTTGAAACTGCGGTATCCTCTGATCAAAAATGCCTCAATTTGGGAAAATCTACTTTAGGTGGATCTTCAAAATACACTGCCAGTGAACTAATTCCTAGTGGGTCATATAAACCACCGGGAACAACCATAACCTTGACAGACTTACCTGCTTTTTGCCGAGTGGTGGGCGTGGCAAATCCTACAGAAGATTCGAGCATAATTTTTGAAGTGTGGATGCCTCAAACTACGTGGAATGGAAAGTATCTTTCAGTCACCGAAGGCGGCTTGGCTGGGGCAATCGGATTTGCCGGACAGGCAGACGCCCTCAGGCGTGGCTATGCTGGCGCATCGACAGATACAGGCCATGTGGTCACAGATACTTGGTGGATGGTCAATCACCCTGAAAAAGTTATCGACTATGGATACCGTGCCAAGCATTTGCAGACAATAGAAGCGAAGAAAACCATAACGGCTTTTTATGACAAAGCCCCGGATCGCTCTTATTTTTACGGCTGCTCCAACGGTGGGCGACAAGGCCATATGGAATTGCAACGTTTTCAAAACGATTATGACGGCTTTGTTATCGGTGCACCTGCCAACAACTGGACCGGGCAAACTACGAATTGGATAAACAAAAGGCAAGCCATTTATGGCACTTCTGAAACTGTGCCACTTATTCCAGACAATAAACTTCCCGCAATACAGGCTGCTTCATTGGCGCAGTGCGATGAAATTGATGGAATTAAAGATAATGTGATCACAAATCCAAGAATGTGCAACTTCAACCCTGACGTTTTGGCCTGCACTGGAGGCGCAGATACACCAGCGTGCTTAACACCCCCTCAACTGGTCGCTTTAAAAAGGATTTATAAAGGACCAGTGACATCTTCAGGGCGTCAACTGTTTCCTGGCGCAGAGCAAGGTGCTGAAGCTTTGACAAATTCATGGCTTAACTACGTTACCGGCACTTCTCCCGTACGTTTAGGCGTTGTTACGGTAGGCGGTATGCTGTACAACAGGTCGGATTGGAATGCAAATGCGTTTAATTTTGATGTTGATCCAGCTCTTTTGGATGCGAAATTAGGACCAATTCTTAATGCAACGGATCCCAACCTTGCGGCCCAAAAGGCGAAAGGCATAAAAATCATCCAATACCACGGCTGGGCTGATCCTGCATTGGAACCACAAGAGAGCATAAATTACTATGACAAAGTGGTAGCTGTGATGGGTGGCCTGGCTAAAACGCAGGATTTTTATCGCCTCTTTATGGTTCCAAGTATGATTCATTGTCAGGGTGGAATGGGGCCAACCTACTTTGGGCAATCAGCTGGGCAGACTCCTCCTTTTATACCGGCGACTTCTGCCGAGGATGATGTTTTAAAAGCGCTTGAAAACTGGGTCGAAAAAGGAGTTGCTCCTGAAAAACTGATCGCCAAAAAATATACTGGTGATGTTGTTGGGCAGCCTGTCACAAGTACACGTCCAATTTGCCCGCATCCTCAAGTTCAAAAATGGAATGGGGTTGGTCCCAACAATGTGGCATCGAGCTTTACTTGTAGCTGATTGAAGACTGTGGTTTATATGCTCTTAGAAGATTAAGACAACACCTTCAGGTATTAACGCCTTACCTCTCAGGGTTTTCCTGAGAGGTCTTTTTTCTTGTGCGTTCAGCATGAGATTTAGATTGCAGACCTGCAAGCTTGCGCTGGCCCGCTTGGCCGATCCGAAAGAAGTTGCAAACGCTGTTGTGTTCCAGGCGTCTGATCGTGCGAGCTACATCACCGGTGCTATTTCACCGGTGCTATTGTGCAGATGGGCGGGGCACTCTTCCCGATGACTTGATACGGCGGGCGGTTGGGGGTAGCCAAAGCGTGGCGTACGTATTTATGGGTTTATTGTTGGACTGAAAGATAAGAAAATAGCACCATGTCCACTTATGCCATCCACAAAACCGCCCTTGTTTTATTTTCTGGCGGGCAAGATTCCACCACCTGTCTGGCGCAGGCGCTGTCCAGGTACGACCGGGTGGAAACCGTGGCGTTTGACTACGGCCAGCGGCACATTGTCGAGCTGGACGCGCGGCTAAATGTGCTGCGTGAAATCAAGGCGCAGTTCCCGCAGTGGGCCAGCAAGATGGGGGAAGACCACTTGCTTGACCTGGCCGTGCTGGGTCAGGTCAGTGATACCTCACTGACCCGGGACGTGGCTTTCAAAATGGAAAGCTCAGGCCTGCCCAACACCTTTGTACCGGGCCGCAATTTGCTGTTTTTGACGCTGGCGGCGGCGCTGGCGTATCGCCGTGATTTGCAGGTGCTGGTCACCGGCGTGTGCGAGACCGATTTTTCAGGCTACCCAGACTGCCGCGACGACACCATCAAGGCGATGCAGTTAGCCCTGTCGCTGGGCATGGACAAACGCTTTTTGATTGACACGCCGCTGATGTGGATTGACAAGGCCGACACCTGGGCGCTGGCGCATTCGCTCGGTGGCCAGCCGCTGGTGGATTTGATTGTGGAACACACCCACACCTGCTACCTGGGTGACAGGCTGCATCGCCACCCCTGGGGCTACGGCTGTGGCACCTGCCCGGCATGTGAGCTGCGCGCGCGGGGTTTTGAGCGCTTTTCTGCCAGCTAAGTCGTCGACGCTGTTTCCACCACGCAGCGCGTGACCAGCGGCGGTTCTTCAGGCACATGAAACGCCAGCTTGCGTTCGCGCAGCGACACATCGCTGGCGGTCACGCGGTCAAAGCGGCGCAGGTGTTCTGTCCACGACTCGTCAATGATCTGCTCAATGAACCGGCCCGGCTGATTGACATCACGCAGCAGATCCCAACTCAGCGCGCCTTGGCGCAGGCGGCTGCGGCGGCTCTCCTGCATCAGGGCCCTAAAGTCTTGGGCGCGCAGCGGGTCAATCAGGTATTCAATCGTCACCAGCACCTGGCCTTCGCCAGGCGGCGCGTCCGCTATCGGGACTTTGAACTCGCGTGATGGCGTCAGGTCTTCTTCCAGGCTGGTGTCGCGCACATAGCTTAATGCCAGCAGCATGCACACAGTGCCACTGATCGCCGCCACACCAAGCGCTGTCGGCACGCTGGTGACGGTGGCGACCTGTCCCCACAGCGCCGCGCCCAGCGCGCTGCCGCCCATGATGGCCATCTGGTACATCGACATCCCGCGTGCGCGAACCCAGTCCGGTAGGGCCAGCTGCGCCGATACCGACAGCGAGTTGGCGCAGGTGATCCAGGCCGCACCGTTGATCAGCATGGCGGGCACCGCCACCCACACATTGGGTGCCAGCGCCATGACGGCTGTAGACGCTGACTGCAGCATGGTGGCCCGCAGCACCAGCGAATCACGCGGCAGCCACTGGCGCAAGCGCGGCATGTACAGCGCCGCCCCAATCGCGCCCGCGCCCATGCTGGCCAACAGCAGCGTGAAGGTGCCGGCGTCCCCCGTGTGCAGGTTGCGTGCTATTAAGGGCAGCAGCGCCAGCAAGGCGGTTGAATGTAAAAAGAACACGGCCACTTGCACCAGCACGGCCCGCAGTCGGCTGGACTGCGCCACAAACTGCACCCCTACTCTGATCGCGCTTACCAGACGTTCCCGACCTAACGGGCTGGGCGTGTGCGCGCGGCGCCAGCGCATGATGAGAAAGCCTGAAATGACCGACAGCACGGCATTCAAAACAAACACAAACTGCGTGCCTGCACTGGCAATCAGTGCGCCCGCCACCAGCGGCCCGATGATGCGCGATGCATTCATGGCCACACCGTTCAGGGCCAGCGCTGCTGGTAACTGGGTGCGCGGCACCAGCTCAGGCACGATCGCGGCAAACACTGGCCAGCGCATGGCCAGGCCCACGCCGTTGGCAAAGGTCAGTGCCAGCAGCAGGGGCGGCGTCATGATGCCGGTGACGACTGCAATACACAGCAGCGTGGCCACAGCCGCTATCCAGAACTGGGTGGCAATAAAGTAGCGCCTGCGGTCCAAAATGTCCGCCAGCGCACCGCTCGGCAGGCCGAGCAAAAACACCGGCAGCGTGGCCGATGTTTGCACCAGCGCCACCCAGAGCGGCGAGGTGGTCATTGACGTCATCATCCAGGCCGCCGCGACGTCGCTCATCCACATGCAGGTGTTGGCCATCAGCCAGGTGCCCCACAGCATGCGAAAAGCCAAGTGCTTCAGGGGTGCCAGAGCAGACAGGTCTACCGGTTCAGGCTGCGGTGTGTTGGGTTCGGACATCAAGCGGCAGGTTCGCTGGGGTTGCTGGAGGGGCTTTGTGTCAAGGCGCTTTGCTCTAGAACATACAGCGCCGGGCTGCCATCTGCCTGTTTGACCAGCGTCCATTGCGCGCTGTGAAAAGCCACCACCGCAGGGCGGTGCGCGATTGACACCATGCCGCCCTTGACGCGTGCGATGTGCGTTTGCAGCCGGGTGTAGAGGGTTTTTTCAGCGGCTTCGTCCAGCGCCGCAGTCGCTTCGTCGGCAAAAATCCAGCTCGGTTTTTTAAGCAACACGCGCGCAATCGCAAGGCGCTGCTGCTCACCGCCCGACAGTTTTTGCCCCCAGGCATCGCTGTCGTCCAGCCGCCCTGTCAATTGCGGCAGCAGGGCATCAACCAGGGCCTGCTTCAACGCGTCGTCGCTGTAGGCGCTGGCCGGCTGCGGGTAAGCCAGTGCATCGCGCAGGCTGCCGTCCGGAAAGTACGGCCGCTGCGGGATAAACATGGCGTCATGCGGCAACTGAGCGTACCCTTTGGCATAGGGCCAAATGCCCGCCAGTGTGCGAAACAGCGTGGACTTGCCACTGCCCGACGGGCCGCTGAGCAGCACGCTGTCACCCGGCTTTGCACGCAGGGTCAGGCCGCTGAGCAGCGTTTGCCCGGCAGGCAGCGCTATGGTCAGGTCATCAGCCGACAAAATGGCATTGTCTGCTATTGAATCAGGAGCTTTTACCCCTTTTACCTGTTGGCCTACAGCCACGATGTTGTCTTCAAAACTGGTCAAACGGTCGGTTGTGGCGCGCCAAGCGGCCAGGCTGGAATAGTTGTCCACCAGCCAGCTCAAGGCGTCCTGTACCCGGCCAAAAGCGGACGCTATTTGCATCAGCTCGCCCAGCTGAATGGCGCCGCTGAAAAACCGTGGTGCCGACACAATAAATGGGAACACCACCGCGGCCTGGCCAAAAAAGCTGGTGAACCAGACCAGGTTTTTTTGTTTCTTGATCAGCAGCAGAAAATTCTGGAGCACCTTTGAAAAGCGCCCATCCAGCTGGAGACGCTCGACCGCTTCGCCTTTGTCCAGCGCAATCGATTCGCTGTACTCCCGAACCCGCACCATGTGGTGCCTGAAGTCGGCCTCAAAGCGTTGCTGCATGAAGTTCAGCCGAATTTGCGAGCGGCCAATGTAGTGGGTGATCACGCTGCCCACCACGCAATACAGCAGCGCCATCCACACCATAAAGCCGGGAATGTTGTAGCTGCTGCCACCCAGCGTGAACGCAAACGCGCCGGACAGCCCCCACAAAATACCGACGAAGCTGAGCAGCGTCACCACCGAATTGAGCAAACCCATGCTCAATGACACCGTGAAATTGGTGAACTGGTTGATGTCTTCCTGAATCCGCTGGTCCGGGTTGTCAGCGGCTTTGCTGCTGTCGCCAGAAAAGCGCGCCAGCTCAAGGCTGTAAAACGCATGGTTGGCCAGCCAGCGCTCCAGGTAATGCCCGGTCATCCAGGCGCGCCAGCGCACCTGCAGCAACTGGGTCAGGTAAAACTTGTAAACCGCGATGATGATGAAGGCAAACGCCAGATAGGCAAAGCGGCCCAGTTGCTGCCAAAAGACGGGCTGGTTTTTGTTTTGCAGCGCGTCATAAAACAGGCGGTTCCAGTCGTTCAGCAACACCAGCATGTACAC
>CAMARI010000123.1 GCA_945860515.1 Polaromonas sp. YR568 | reverse complement strand
CCAGCACATGTATTGCTTGGGTTAAAGGCGTTTTTCCTGCTAAATCCAGACAATTTTTGGCGGCGCTGGCAATCTCGTGGCACAAATCCGCCTCTTTGCCAGAACCCAGCAGCACAACCGGCATCGCCAGTTGGGTGGCCAGTTCAGCGTAATGCGCCGCCGGCCAGCGCTTGGCCGGGCCGTATTCAGAGCCCGGCGCAAACACGGCATACGCACCACGCGTCAAGCCCAAGCCGACCAGGGTTTTGTCGATGTGAGCATCCGGGATATGCAGTTGCGGGCGGTCTGATTCAAACCCAACCTCACCACTGAGCGCCGAGTAAAACGCCACCATCGGCGGCTTGTTCTTGGGGTTCTTCAATCTGTGCGTCAGCAGCCCGATGCGCGCCTCACCTAAATAGCCGATGCGTTTGGGAATACTCGCCAAAAACGGCAGCAGGGCGCTTTTTAGTGAGTTGGGCAGCACATAAGCCGCGTCAAACTGACCCTCCATTTGCCGGGCCATGCTGCGCCGCGCCTTGAACTGCAAACCGCCATGCGCAAACGGAAATTCAATCACTTCAGCCACCTGCGGCATGGCCCGGTATATCGGTGCCACCCAGGGCAATGCGCCTACCGTGAGGCGCTCTCCTCGTGCCGCCAGCCGCCGCAGCAGCGGCTCGGTCATGACGGCATCGCCAATCCACTGTGGGGCGATGATGAGAGATCGGCTCAAAACGAGCCTTGTATCGACATCAGATTCGAAAATAGTTCACACATCGTCATGGTCAAAAGCTCAGGGTTTTGTCGGGATGCATGGTAACTGGTTCGGTTTTTGATGCATTGCTGGATGAATTGGGTTACACAGTCGACTCTACCAATCGTTAGCTGCGATCAGCGGCTCGCTTTCATTCACCAGGAGCTACCCCGATGAAAACCTCGACTCTCATTGCTGTGGCCGTCGCCACGCTTATGTCGACCGTCAGTGCAATCGCGCAAACCGGCACTGCGGCGCCAGCCGTATCGGCCAACGACCCCCGCGCTATGGTGAATCAATTTGAAGCCACTACAGGTAAGTTTGAGGGTTACCGTCGTTCGGGCGCGAAGGGCATCTGCGCGACCGGCGAGTTTGTGGGTACGGCCGACGCCAGAGGCTTGTCAATCGCGTCCGTTTTCCGCGGCCAGGCAGTGCCTGTGGTGGTGCGATTTTCTGTTGGGGGCTCCAACCCCAAAGCACCCGACAACACCAAGTCCCAACGCAACCTGGCGCTGCAATTTAACTTGCCCGCGGGCGAGCAGTGGATCATGGGCAACATATCGGCACCTGTATTTGGTTCAGCCACGCCGCGGCAGCTCATGGACGGTTTGATTGCCCGGCAGCCAGACCCAGCAACGAAGGTGGCTGACCCGGTCAAAGTCAAGGCCTTTACCGACGCCAATCCTGAAACACTTTTGCAAGCCAGGCACTACGCGTCGCAGCCTGTTCCTGCCAGCTTTGGCAGCGTTAACTACTGGGGCGTGCATGCGTTTGGCTTTGTCAATGCCAGCGGTGCCAAGCAGTTTGGAAAGTGGATCTTTGAACCGGTCGGTGGCTTGCAGGGCTTGAGCGATGACGAAGCGAAGGCCAAAGGTGCTACGTTCCTGTTTGATGACCTGCGTCAGCGCGTCAAGGACGGCAAAGTCGCCTTTAACTTCAATCTGGAACTCGCCCAAGCCGGAGACAAAATCGACAACGCAACGGTGCCGCTGCCCGAGGGTCGCAAAAAGGTCAACATGGGCCTGCTGAAAATCACCGCCGTTTCTGAGGACTCAAGCGGGCCTTGCCTGACCATCAACTTCAACCCGATGGTGATGCCAAAGGGCGTAGAGGCCTCCGCTGACCCCATGCTGCCTGCCAGAGCAGCGCCTTACGCCATTTCTCTGGGCCGCCGCTTGGTTGAAGGCGCCAAGCAACAATAAAACCCCAAGGACACCGTCATGACAAACAGCCGCAGAATCTTCTTCAAGCAATCCTTGTCTTGTGCCTCAGCTTTGAGCCTGCTGGCCGTGACCAGTGCGGCTCAAGCGCAATCCGCTGTTCTCGATGCCGACCCCCAGGCGATGGCGCTTGGCTACAGTGCGGATGGTTCAAAAACCGACGCTAAAAGATACCCCAACTATGTAGCCGGGCGCAGTTGCGGTGGCTGCGTTTTGTATCAAGGAAAGCCAAGCGATAGCTCGGGCAGCTGTGCGGTATTTGGCAACAAGCTCGTCGCCAGCAAGGGCTGGTGTAGCGCCTGGACCCAAAAGGCCTGAGCGCCTTTTGCGCTCAATGATGGCCGGCGACGTGCTCACCCGCTTTGAGCGCATACACCGTGCCGCAGTAAGGGCACTTGGCCTGGCCTGTGCGGGCCACGTCCAGGTACACCTTGGGGTGGCTGCTATAAATTTGCATGTGCGCCTTGGCGCTGGGGCAGTACACCCCGCCCTGTCCGTTCAGATCAGACGCCAGCAGCTCGATCAGGGAGGAAGTGGTCATCCGCTTCAGACCTTGGCCAGCCACGACGCATACTTGGGGTTGCGGCCATTGACGATGTCAAAAAACGCCGCCTGAATTTTCTCGGTGATTGGGCCGCGTGAACCACTGCCGATTTCGATCCGGTCCAGTTCCCGAATCGGCGTGACTTCTGCCGCCGTGCCACTGAAAAACGCCTCATCAGCGATGTAGATTTCGTCGCGCGTGATCGGCTTTTCTTTCAGCTCAAGGCCCAAGTCCTGGCAGATGGAAAAGATCGTGTTGCGGGTGATGCCATTCAGCGCGCCAGCACTTGAGTCAGGTGTGTACACCACGCCTTTGCGCACGATGAAAACGTTTTCGCCAGCACCTTCAGACACAAAGCCTTGTGGGTCCAGCAGCAGCGCTTCGTCATAGCCTTCGTCGGTGGCTTCCATGTTGGCCAAAATCGAGTTGGTGTAGTTGCTCACCGCCTTGGCGTGAATCATGGTGATGTTGACATGGTGGCGGGTAAAGCTTGATGTTTTGACGCGAATGCCGCGCTTCAAACCTTCGTCACCCAAATAGGCACCCCACGGCCAGGCAGCGACCATCAAATGGATTTTGTTGCCTTTTGGGGACACGCCCAGTTTTTCTGAACCAATCCAGGTCAGCGGGCGAATGTAGCAGCTGGGCAGCTTGTTTTCACGCACCACAGCCAGTGTGGCCTGCATGACTTCTTCCTGGCTGAACGGAATTTTCATGCGCAAAATCTTGGCGCTGTTAAACAGCCGCTCGGTGTGCTCCTCCAACCTGAAAACAGCGGTGCTGCCGTCAGCCAGTTGGTAGGCGCGCACCCCTTCAAAAGCGCCGCAGCCATAGTGCAGGGTGTGCGTTAGCACGTGAATTTTGGCATCGCGCCACTCAACCATCTGGCCATCCATCCAGATCTTGCCGTCACGGTCTTCCATCGTTTGGGGTGCTGCTGTTGCCATGTTTGTCCTGATGTGAAAGTTCTAAAAAACGTGATTTTACGTTCGATGGGCGGCCTACTGGTCGGCGCTCGGCCTGTCCAGCACATGGTGCGCCAGCTTGCCACCCACAAAGGTACAGGTCACCACCGATTCGCTGCCGTCTTTCCATTCAAACACTTCGGGCTGCTCGCCTTTGATGCTTTTGAGCAAGCCCAAAGACCGCGTCAGGGCCACCGCGTGCAGCAGCGTCGCGCCGGGTTTGAGCTTGGCGTTCAGCATCACGGCGCTGTCAACATAGCCAACGGGCCGGTGCGCGGCGCGTTTCAGGACTTGCATCATGCGGCTAAAGTGAAGCAGGATGCCGAACATCAGCACACTGACAAACACCACGACGCCCTTCCAGCCGTAGGATTGCCAGGCCACTGCGGCGGCGCCGACGACGGCGAGCGGGACGAGTATTTTTTGTAAATTCATCGTCCCTATTTTCGCTCATGCCGGTGACAGAGCCGCCACCCGGTAAGGTCGGTGTTGTGTCGCTGCCCTAGTCGCCGTCTTCGCCCGCCCCAGACACCACCCGACGGATTGCGTCAGCGCCAAAGCCGCGTGCTGCCAAAAAGCGCATTTGTTTGGCTTTGTCGGCAGGGCTGGTGCCCGCATCGGCTTTGCTGTCAAACTTTTTGCGCCACACCTCGCGCGCGCGCGCCAGCTCGGTGGCCCTCAAGCCGTCCATCGCCTGGGCCACCTTGTCGGCGTCCAGTCCCTTGCGCTGCAGCTCGCCCTTGATGCGGGACGCGCCCAGTTTGGCCTGGCGGCGGTTGATGACAGATTCAAGCACCCGGGTCTGGCTGATGAAGTCCTTGGCCTCCAGCTCGTCCAGCACGGCGGCCAGCTGTCCGGGGACTTCTTCATGCGCTGCCAACTTTCGCTCCAGCTCGGCACGCGACTGCTCCCGGCCCGATAGCAGCCGCAGCGCGCGGCCTTTGAGAGACAGCGTAAAACCGGACTTGCCGGATTTGCCTGAGCCCGGAGCGGGGCCGGAAGGTGAGGGCGCTGGGTCGTTCAAGTGGTGTTCCGGTGATGGCGAGAGTCTCAAAATGCTATGAATTTAGGCGCGAATAGACTACGCGACCATTTGCCTTCAGGCACATTTGGCTCCAAAAACGCCTCAAAAGCAGTGTTTGGAGCCAAAAAACATCACACCACGGTTTTAGGCGCTTTTTCAGCTTTTTCAGCTTTTTCCGCCTTCGCGGGCTTGTCAGCCGCCTTGTCGATCACGTCCATCACCTCTTGCGATACCTGCACCAGCGGGATGCCGAGCGATTCGCGCACTTTGTTTTCAATCTCGATGGCCAGTTCGGGGTTTTCTTTCAAAAATTCACGCGAGTTGTCACGGCCTTGGCCGATCTTCTCGCCGTTAAAGGCATACCAGGCACCGGCTTTTTCAACAATGTGTCCCGCTACACCCAAGTCCAGCACCTCGCCCAATCGGCTGATGCCCTCGCCGTACAAAATATCGAACTCCGCCGTCTTGAACGGTGACGCGACCTTGTTTTTGACCACTTTCACCCGGGTTTCGTTACCGATGATTTCCTCGCCCTTTTTGATCGAGCCAATCCGGCGAATGTCCAGCCTGACCGAGGCGTAAAACTTCAGCGCATTGCCGCCAGTGGTCGTCTCGGGGCTGCCAAACATCACACCAATCTTCATGCGGATCTGGTTGATAAAAATCACCATGCAGTTGGCTTTTTTGATGGTGGCCGTCAGCTTGCGCAGCGCCTGGCTCATCAGCCGGGCTTGCAGGCCGGGCAGGCTATCGCCCATTTCGCCTTCCAGTTCGGCCTTGGGCGTCAGCGCCGCCACCGAGTCAATCACGATCAGGTCGACCGCGCCTGAGCGGGTGAGCGAGTCGACAATTTCAAGCGCCTGCTCGCCGGTATCAGGCTGGCTGATGAGGAGTTCTTGCAGGTTGACGCCGAGTTTTTGGGCGTATTGAATGTCCAGTGCGTGTTCGGCATCTACAAAGGCGCAAGTGCCGCCGAGTTTTTGCATTTCAGCAATGACTTGCAGCGTCAGCGTGGTTTTGCCTGACGATTCAGGGCCGTAAATTTCGACCACTCGGCCGCGCGGCAGGCCGCCCACGCCCAGGGCGATGTCCAGGCCCAGTGAGCCGGTGGACACCACCTGGATGTCTTCAATCACTTCGCCGTCGCCCAGCTTCATGATGGTGCCCTTGCCAAACTGCTTTTCAATCTGGGCCAGTGCGGCTTGCAGGGCCTTGGCTTTTTCAGTGTTGAGCGCAGCGATTTGGGCGGGTGTGGATGTGGCGGTTGGGCGGTTGGGCATGTCCATGAAAAGCTCCTTGGGTGGGTTGAAATCGTTCAAACAGCTCGCAATAAGCTGTCTACATGAACAGTACTGTATAAGTACTGTTGAAATAAGTAAATGCTGTTTTTAGTCAGTTTGCCTGATTAAATAAGTTAAGCTAATGGGATGGAAAATTCATTGGAGCCCAGCTGGCGCGTCACACATTTGGGCCGCCTGATGGGCAACGCGCTGCGGCGCTTTGACGAGCGCGTGCTGTGGCTGATGTCGCGCGACGTGTTGGTGCCTCTGGCGCTGTCTAACCTGGCAGCGCGCGACCAGGTGGGTGCAGCGCACATCCACATCACCCGGCATCTGACGATCAAGGGGTCACGCCTGACCGACCTGGCCAGCAGCGCGGGCATGAGCAAGCAGGCGATGGGTGATTTGGTCACGCAGTGCGAAGCCTGGGGGCTGGTCACGCGCGAGCTTGACGCGTACGACAAGCGCGCCAAAAGGGTCTTATTTACCAATGACGGCCTGATATGGCTAGGCGCATTTGAGCGGGCTGTGACGCAAGCCGAAACAGAATTCAAGACCGCCGTAGGACAGGATGTGGCCACCGTGGTGGCGCTGGGGCTGGAAGCGTATGGCGGTGTCAGCTAGATGCATTCCTCAAAAGCCTAAAATTTGCCGCACACATCAACAAGACGAAAACGGAGACAACCATGCGGATTCTCATTGCCGAAGACGACCAAGTGCTGGCCGACGGTCTGCTGCGCACGCTGCGTGCCTCCGGCGCGGCGGCAGACCACGTGGCCAGCGGGTCGGAAGCCGATGCAGCCCTGATGACCAATACCGAGTTTGATTTGCTGATTCTGGATTTGGGCCTGCCCCGGATGCATGGGCTGGAGGTGCTCAAGCGCTTGCGAGCCCGTGGCTCCACTCTGCCGGTATTGATATTGACAGCCGCTGACAGCGTGGAAGAGCGGGTCAAAGGCTTGGACTACGGCGCAGACGACTACATGGCCAAACCGTTTTCATTGCAAGAGCTCGAAGCCCGGGTGCGCGCCTTGGTGCGGCGCGGCGCGGGCGCAGCGAGCAGCACCATCAAACACGGCCCGCTGGTGTACGACCAGGGCGGCCGCGTCGCCACCATTGACGGCGCCATGATCGATTTGTCCGCCCGCGAGCTCGGCCTGTTGGAGGTGCTGCTGCAACGCGCAGGCCGATTGGTCAGCAAAGACCAGCTGGTTGAAAGACTGTGCGAGTGGGGCGAAGAAGTCAGCAACAACGCGATTGAGGTCTACATCCACCGCTTGCGCAAAAAGATTGAAAAGGGGCCGATCAGAATTGCGACGGTTCGCGGGCTTGGCTATTGCCTGGAAAAAATCCCAAGTTAACTTCATACGCTTTTCAAAGGTAAAAATGACTTTTCAAGCAGGGGCTTTGGGCCTGGCTTTACCAGGCCGTAGGCGCAGCGGCCCCCTCGGGGGCTGGAGCCTGCGGCTCGAAACCTGCATGAGCAGGTTTGGACAGGCGACACAAGCGAAGCCTTTGGCAAGCGGCGGCCTGCAAGGTCAGGGAACTACACGAAGTGAGCGACCGTGGGGGCTCGTTTGGCCATAAGGATATTTCAACGTGAGCGCCGAAGCCTGTTCGGCGAAATTCTTGACTGGATGCTCACGCCGCTGCTGCTGCTGTGGCCGATCAGCCTTGGGCTGACTTGGTTGGTGGCGCAAAACATTGCTGGCAAGCCGTTTGACCGCGCTCTTGAGTTCAACGTGCAAGCCCTCAGCAAGTTTGTGGCGGTCAAAAACAACCAGGTGCAATTCAACCTGACCGGTCCGGCACGTGAGATTTTGCGAGCTGATGACACCGACCTGCTGTACTACCAGGTACGGGGTTCGCGGGGCGAGCTTTTGGCTGGCGAGCGTGATTTGCCAGCGCCGGCTGAAGACGAAAAAGTGCCCGATAACGAAGTGCGATTGCGTGAAGACGTGATCAACGGCGAAGAAGTTCGCGTCGCCTACACCTGGATCAAGGTGGCCGACAAAAGCACAGGTCGGGTGTTGGTGCAGGTGGCCGAAACCCTTGAAAAACGCAAGACCCTGGCCACTGAAATCGTCAAGGGCACGATGGTGCCGCAGTTTGTCACGCTGCCGCTGGCGGTGCTGCTGGTGTGGCTGGCGTTGGTGCGCGGTATCGAGCCGCTGGCGCAACTTGAAAAGCGCATCCGCGCCCGCAAACCAGATGACATGAGCCCGCTGGACGATACCACGGTACCCGAAGAGGTGGCGCCACTGGTGTCCTCCATGAACGACCTGCTGAGCCGTTTGAAAGTGTCCTTGACCACTCAAAAACGCTTTTTAGCCGATGCCGCACACCAATTGAAAACACCGCTGGCCGGCTTGAGGATGCAAGCCGACTTGGCCCAACGCGAAACCAATGCCGACGAGCTGAAAAAGTCGCTCAAACACATCGGCAAATCCAGCATTCGCGCCACCCACACCGTTAACCAGTTGCTGGCACTGGCACGCGCAGAAGCCACGGGCCGCAGCTTGCCCAAGCAAGCGCTAGACTTTGTCAGTATTGCCAGCGAAATCATGGCTGACTCAGTGCCCCGCGCGCTTGAAAAGCAGATTGATTTGGGCTACGACGGACCGGAGCCAGGTGAGCAAGGCATGCAACTCGAAGGCAATCCCACACTCCTCAAAGAGCTGGTGCGCAATCTGCTCGACAACGCCATCGCCTACTCGCCTGAAAATGGCCAAGTCACACTGCGGCTGCTGACCGAGCCGTCCAGCGGCGTGCTGGTGCTGCTGGTTGAAGACTCCGGCCCCGGAATTCCAGAGGCTGAACGAGAACTGGTCTTTCAGCCGTTTTATCGAGCGCTGGGCACCAACGTCGATGGCTCGGGCCTGGGCTTGGC
>CAMARI010000122.1 GCA_945860515.1 Polaromonas sp. YR568 | reverse complement strand
GCTGCTCCATCAGCGCCACAGCTTCTACCGCCAGCGCGTCGGCTTGCACGGTACGCGGCCTCGCATGCATCACGTCACCTGCCTGCAGGCTGCGCAGGTCAACGCCGGTTTCAACCAGCCGGCGCAGGTCGCCGTCGGTAAAGATGCCCAGTACTTGGCCTTGCTCGTTCACAACGGCTGATGCGCCCAGGCCTTTGACGCTCATCTCGCGCATCAGATCACTGAAGCTGGCATCCAGCGCTACAGACGGAACGTCGGCGCCACTTCTCATCACGTCGCGTACCAGCGTCAGCAATTTGCGGCCCAGTGCACCGCCGGGGTGAGAACGTGCAAAGTCTTCCTGTTTGAAGCCGCGCGCATCCAGCAGCGCTACCGCCAGCGCATCGCCCATGGCCAGCTGGGCCGTGGTGCTGGCAGTGGGAGCCAAATTAAGCGGGCAGGCCTCTTGCGCCACACTGCTGTCCAGCGTGACGTGCGCATGCTGGGCCAGCGTTGACTGCGCGCCACCGGTGATAGCCACCAGCGGCACCCCCTGACGGCTGAGCACCGGCAGGATCACTGAAAACTCGGCGCTCTCGCCACTGTTAGACACCGCCAGCACCACGTCCGCACCGGTAATCATGCCCAGGTCGCCGTGGCTGGCTTCGCCGGGATGCACAAACATGGCGGCTGTACCGGTAGAGGCCAGCGTGGCAGCAATCTTGCGGCCGATGTGGCCACTTTTACCCATGCCCATCACCACCACCCGGCCCTGACAAGCCAGCATGATGCGCACGGCTTGCGCAAATTCTGGCCCCACACGTCCGGCCAGGGTGCTGACCGCCGCCGCTTCAATTTCAAAAGTTTTGCGCGCCAGCGATTGCGCCTGTGCGGCATCAAAAAGGGTCAGGTCAAAACTCATCACCGCATTCTATAGAGGCTATCCACAGCAGCTAGTGGGTTGCGACCGCCAGCGATTAACATCCAGCCATGAACGCCCTGGAACTAACCCTGCTGTACCTGCTGGCCGCGGTGGTGGGGGTCACGCTTTTTCGCTGGCTCAAGTTGCCGCCCATGCTGGGCTACCTGGCTGTCGGCGTGGCGATTGGTCCGCATGCGCTGGCCCTGTCCAAAAACGCGGATGGTGTGCGCCATCTGGGCGAGTTTGGGGTGGTGTTTTTGATGTTCGTGATCGGGCTTGAATTTAACCTGCCCAAGCTCAGGTCCATGCGCAGCCATGTGTTTGGCTTAGGCGCGCTTCAGGTGGTGCTGACAATCATGCTGGCCACGCTGGGCTCGCTGTTTTTGACCACCCTGGCACCGACGCTGTGGCAGATGCCGTGGCAAACGGCTTTGGCCTTGTCGGGCGCGATGGCCATGAGCAGCACCGCGATTGTGGTCAAGCTGCTGGCTGACCGAATCGAGATGGCGTCCGAACACGGCAAGCGCGTCATGGGTGTGCTGCTGTTTCAGGACCTGGCCGTGGTGCCACTGCTGGTACTGATACCCGCCCTCAGTTCATCGCCTGACAAATTGCTGACAGCGCTGGCTGTGGCTGGCCTGAAAGCTGCCGTGCTGGTAGGGCTGTTGATGGTCGGCGGCCAGCGCGTGATGCGCTGGTGGCTGACGATTGTGGCCAGACGCAAAAGCGAAGAACTGTTTGTCTTGAACCTGCTGCTGGTCACCCTGGCACTGGCCTGGCTGACCGAGCTGGCGGGCCTGAGCCTGGCGCTCGGCGCTTTTATTGCAGGCATGCTGATTTCTGAAACCGAGTTCAAGCACCAGGTGGAGACCGACATCCGGCCTTTCCACGACGTGCTGCTGGGCTTGTTTTTCATCAGCATCGGCATGCTGCTGGACTGGCACATCGTGCTGGAGCGCTGGCCCCTCGTGCTGATGTTGGCCACCTTGCCGGTGCTTTTCAAGCTGCTGCTGGTCACCGGGCTGGCGCGGGCACTGGGTGCCACCACCGGCGTAGCGCTGCGCACCGGCCTGTACCTGGCCCAAGCCGGTGAATTCGGTTTTGTGCTGCTGACCCTGAGCACTGAAAACCGCCTGGTGCCGCCCGATTTGCTCAACCCGATTTTGGCCAGCATGGTGCTGTCCATGCTGGCCACACCTTTTATTGTTTTGTACAGCAACCGTATTGTGATGAAGCTGGTTGCCAGTGAATGGCTACAGCAGTCCCTGCAAATGACCAGCATTGCGCGCAAGTCCATCAACACCAGCAAGCACGTCATCATTTGTGGCTATGGCCGCTGCGGCCAAAACCTGGGCCACATGCTGGAGCAAGAGGGCATCCAGTACATGGCGCTTGACCTTGACCCGGACCGCGTGCGCCAAGCGGCAGCTGCCGGTGATTCGGTGGTGTTTGGCGATGCGGTGCGACTGCAGGCGCTGATGGCCGCAGGCCTGGCACGCGCCAGCGCCGTGGTGGTGACTTACCTGGACACCGCCAGTGCACTGAAGGTGCTGGCCAACGTGCGTGGCCACGCCCCCACCGTGCCAGTGATTGTGCGCACGGTCGACGACCACGACCTGGAAAAATTGCAAGCCGCAGGCGCCGCCGAAGTCGTGCCCGAAGCGATTGAGGGCAGCCTGATGCTGGCCAGCCACGCGCTGGCCCTGGTGGGTGTGCCGATGCGCCGCGTGATACGGGTGGTGCAAGACCAGCGCGACAAGCGTTATAACCTGCTGCGCGGCTACTTTCGCGGCGCCGACGACGACACGGCAGATGAACATGACGAGGAACGCCTGTCCACCGTGACGCTGCCGCTTGCCAGCCAAGCAGCGGGCATGCTACTTGAATCGCTGGTGCTGCACCGCACCGGTGTGCGTGTGGTCAGCCTGCGCCGCAGCGACGGCAAGACGCTGGAGCCTGACGGCAACACGGTGCTTGAAGGCGGCGACACGCTGGTGCTGTCTGGCAAACCCGAGGCGCTGGCGCTGGCTGAAGAAAGGCTGTTGAGCGCGCGCAGCACCAGGGCCAGCAAAATTTGAAAGGAGCCCTTTGTGATGAATCGACGACAAACGCTGCAAATGATGGCGCTGGTCAGTGGTCACTACGCCCTGCCCCTGCTGGCGGCCACGCCTGCCCTGGCCGCGCTGCTCCGAGCGGGCAACTGCGCGCTGGTGATGCGCCATGCACTGACGACATCTGGCATAGGCGACCCGCCCAACTTCAAACTGGACCAGTGCAGCACCCAGCGTAATTTGAGCGACGAAGGCCGCGCCCAGGCTGTGCGCATCGGCCAGTGGTTCAAGGCCAACCAGCTGCAGCCACGAAGCGTACAAACCAGCCCCTGGTGCCGCTGCAAAGATACCGCCGAGCTGGCTTTTGGCAAATACACCGAACTCGGCGCACTGGCTTCGACCTTTGACAACAACCGGGTCCATCAGGACACCCAAACCCAGGCTCTGCGCACGCGGCTTGCTGTCATCCCGGCGGGTCAGTTTGAAGTCTGGGTCACGCACCAGGTCAATATCAGCGCCTTGACCGGCGAGCCCACCAGCATGGGCGAAGCCCTGATCGTCAACAACCAGGTCAGGGTACTGGGGCGAATGGCGTTTGCGGCCTGATTTGGGGCGGGCAACTGCTATTGAATAAATAGCTGCTAGCCTTATTATTTATTGGCCTGAAGGAACTCAACCTCAGGCGTGTTGCCCAATCGCGTCTGCCAGCACATTGACGATGCGGTCGATGTGCTCTTTTTCGACAATATAAGGCGGGCACACCACCAGGTTTTCACCCGCTGGCCGCACCAGCACGCCGTGGTGGTAGCAGGTCATGAAGATGTCGAAAGCGCGTTTGCTGGGTGTGCCGGCAATCGGCGACAACTCAACCGCACCAGCCAGGCCCAGGGTGCGGATGCCGACGACGTTCGGCAAACCCATCAAGGCGCTGTGCATGGCATCGCCCAGCACTTTGCCCATCTGGCCTGCGCGTTCAAACAGCTTTTCTTGCTTGAACAGTTCAAGCGTGGCGATGGCCGCTGCGCAGGCCACCGGGTGACCGGAGTAGGTGTAGCCATGGAAAAACTCGATCGCATGCTCTGGCGCGTTTGAATGGGCACCCATCATGGTGTCGTAAATGCGGTCAGAGCAAATCACACCGCCCAGCGGAATCACGCCGTTGGTCACGCACTTGGCAAAGTTCAGCATGTCGGGCACCACGCCGTAAAAGTCAGCCCCAAAGTTGCAGCCCAGCCGGCCAAAGCCGGTGATCACCTCGTCAAAAATCAGCAAAATGCCGTGCTTGTTGCAAATCTCGCGCAGCCGCTTGACGTAGCCCTGCGGCGGCAAATACCAGCCTGCGCTGCCAGATATCGGCTCAATGATGATGGCGGCAATATTGCTGGGGTCATGCAGCGGCAAGATTCGGTTTTCAAGTTCGGCCAGCAGGTCTTCTGTCCATACCGGCTCTTCGCCATGGATGTAAGCATGACCGGCATGTTCAGGGTGCAGCGGGTCATGGATAAACCGCATGTGGTCCACCCGAGGCAAAAAGGCCGTGCCGTAAGCCTTGCGGTTGGCCGGTATGCCGCCCACACTCATGCCGCCAAAGCCCACGCCGTGATAGCCGCGCTCGCGACCAATGAACACATTGCGGTGGCCCTCGCCGCGTGCGCGGTGGTAGGCCAGCGCCACCTTGAGCGATGTGTCGGCCGCCTCGCTGCCAGAGTTGCAAAACAGCACCTTGTTCAGGTCGCCCGGCGCCATGGCGGCAATCATCTCGGCAGCCACAAAGGCCTGGTCGTTGCTGGCCTGAAAGGCGGTGGCGTAGTCGAGCGTGTCGAGCTGCTTTTTGATGGCCTCGTTGATGGGCTTTCGGTTGTGCCCTGCGGCCACACACCACAGGCTGGAAATTCCATCGATCACCTGCTTGCCGTCATGGGTGGTAAACATCATGCCGTCGGCAGCGACAAACACACGCGGGTCCTTGGCAAAGCTGCGGTTCGGGGTAAACGGCAACCACTGATGGTCCATATTGAAGTTTTGGTAAGCCATGCAAATCTCCTGTGGGAATCGAGCTATTTTGTCACTTCACGACGCGCGCTTTGACCTGCGACAATTCCAGCACTATGAACCACGCTTTTATTCTTACCCTGTCTTGCTCTGACCGCATGGGCATCGTTCACGCTGTTTCCGGCTTTTTGATGGAACGCAACGGCAACATCGAAGAGGCCGCGCAGTACAGCGACCCGGCCACGGGCCTGTTTTTCATGCGGGTGCAGTTTGCGTGTGACCAGTTGACCCATGACGAACTCAAAACGCAACTCGAAGCGTTTGCCGAACCGTTTGGCATGAACTGGAAGCTGCATTCCACCCAGGACGCCATGCGTACCGTCATCTTGGTCAGCCGAGACGGGCATTGCCTGAACGACATTTTGTTCCGCTGGAAGTCTGGCCTGCTGCCGATTGACGTGCGCGCCATCATCAGCAACCACCGCGACTTCTACCAGCTGGCGGCCAGCTACAACGTGCCGTTTCACCACATCACCGTCAGCGCTGACACAAAAGCACAGGCCGAAGCCAAGCAAATCGAGATCATTGACAGCGAAGGCGCGGAACTCGTCGTGCTGGCGCGCTACATGCAAGTGCTGAGCAACGACCTGTGCAAAAAGCTCTCGGGCCGGGCGATCAACATTCACCACAGCATGTTGCCCAGCTTTAAAGGCGCCAAGCCGTATCACCAAGCCCACGTTCGCGGTGTCAAGGTCATTGGCGCCACCGCGCATTACGTGACGGCCGACCTCGACGAAGGCCCGATCATTGAGCAGGACGTGACGCGGGTAGACCACAAGGAAACAGTAGAAAACTTGACCGCGCGCGGCAAAGACACCGAAAGCCGCGTGCTGGCGCAGGCGGTGAAGTGGCACAGCGAACATCGGGTGTTACTTAATGGGCATAAGACCGTCGTATTCAAATGACCCCCCGAAACGCCTGCGGCGTCTCCCCCCAGGGGGCGGCCACCAGCGGCCCGGAACAGCCGGTTCCGCGGCGGCCACTTGATAAGAAGCACTGCCATGACCACACGCATCCCGCCCATCCAGTGCCTGCTGACGTTTGAAACGCTGGCGCGGCTGCGCAGCGTGACGCAGGCGGCTGAAGAGTTGTGCGTCACGCCTAGCGCGGTGAGCCACCGCGTCAAGCAGCTGGAGCAAATCATTGGTACCAAGCTGTTTGGGCGGGCTGATTTTTCATTGACCACCGAGGGCAGCGAGTACCTGGCACATGTGCGCGACGGGCTGGCCACGCTGCAAAAATTTCCGGGCCCAGCAGGGCAAAGCACCAACCCTGGCAAGCGCAAGCTGCGGCTGGCCGTGACGCCCACTTTTGCCCGATCGATTCTGATACCGCGCCTGCGCCAGTTCACCGAAGCCTATCCCGAGATTGACCTGACACTGCAAGTGTCCATCCCATTGCTGGATGTGGTGGCAGAAGACGCCGACCTGACCATCCGTTTTGGCACCGGGCGCTACGCCGACGTCGAGCATATTTGCCTGATGAAGGACGAGGTGACACTGCTCGCATCGCCGGCCTTTGTGCGCGACCATGGCCCGTTTGAAACAGCGCAGGACATTGAAGGCGAAAACCTGCTGCGCTCGCCGCTGGAGCCGTGGCGCACATGGTTTGCCGCCCAGCATCTGGACTGGCCGGAGCCAATGGAAGGCTCGCAATTCAATGATATTGGCCTGATGTGCGATGCCGCCGCTGCGGGCATGGGCATCGCGCTGATAAGGCTGAAGCTGGGTGCGCCCTGGTTAGACAATGGCGCATTGGTGCGGCTGGGTAACAACGCCGTGTACTCGGGCAACGTCCCCAGCCCGCATGCGCACTACCTGTGCTGGCGCACTGGCACGATGGACAGATGGGAATGCGCCGCATTTGTGGAGTGGCTGCGTAAAAGTCTGGGGTCTTGATGCCGGGTTTCATGCCCGGCGTTAAATTTCTTCAACTCCACAAGTCAGTGATGGACTAAAGTCAGGGTTCAACAGGAATCTGACCATGAATGCACCCCTGACAGCAGAGCAGCAATTTTCAATTGAACGCGCCGAGCGGCAAGCACTGGTGGTGCGCCAGCTGCAAGCCATCGTGCCGGCCCATGCGCTGCTGTGGAATAGCGAAGACACCACCCCTTATGAATGTGATGGC
Organism: Polaromonas sp. YR568; assembly: GCA_945860515.1. Taxonomy (GTDB): domain Bacteria; phylum Pseudomonadota; class Gammaproteobacteria; order Burkholderiales; family Burkholderiaceae_C; genus Polaromonas. The sequence continues at coordinate 1,552 of CAMARI010000122.1, read as the reverse complement.
CTGACGGCCTACCGTCAGCGCCCGCTGGTGGTGGTGTTGCCAGAGACCTATGCGCAAATCCAAGCGGTACTCAAAACCTGCCATGCGCTGGATGTGCCTGTGGTGGCGCGCGGTGCAGGCACCGGCCTGTCAGGTGGGGCGATGCCGCACAAGCTGGGTGTGACGCTGTCGCTGGCCAAATTCAACAAAATTTTAAAGCTGGACCCCTTGAGCCGGACCGCCGTGGTGCAAGGCGGCGTGCGGAATCTGGCCATTTCTGAAGCCGCCGCGCCACATGGCTTGTATTACGCCCCCGACCCATCAAGCCAGATTGCCTGCACCATTGGCGGCAATGTGGCCGAGAACTCAGGCGGGGTGCATTGCCTGAAATATGGCTTGACAGTGCACAACGTCATCAAGGTCAAGGGCTTCACCATCGAGGGGGAGAGCGTTGAGTTTGGCAGCGATGCGCTGGACGCGCCGGGTTATGACCTGCTCAGCGTTGTCATTGGCAGCGAAGGCATGCTGGCCATCACGACGGAGGTCACCGTCAAGCTGATCCCCAAGCCACAACTGGCGCGCTGCATCATGGCCAGCTTTGACGACTTGCGCAAAGCCGGCGATGCAGTGGCGGCGGTGATTGCGGCGGGCATCATTCCGGCCGGGCTGGAGATGATGGACAAACCCATGACAGCGGCGGTTGAAGACTTTGTACATGCCGGTTACGACCTGACAGCCGAAGCGATTTTGCTGTGCGAGAGCGATGGCACAGCCGAAGAAGTAGAAGAAGAAATTGGCCGCATGAGCGAGGTCCTCACACGTTGTGGCGCAACCGCGATTGCCGTCAGCCAGAGCGAAGCCGAGCGCCTGAAGTTCTGGTCAGGCCGCAAAAATGCTTTTCCGGCCAGCGGCCGCATGAGCCCCGACTACATGTGCATGGACTCAACCATTCCGCGCAAGCGCCTGGCCGATATTTTGCTGGCCATTGCCGAGATGGAAAAGAAGTACCAGCTGCGCTGCGCCAATGTGTTTCATGCAGGTGATGGCAACCTGCACCCGTTGATCCTGTTTGATGCCAACGATGCCGACCAATTGCACCGGTGCGAGCTGTTTGGCGCAGAGATTCTGGAAACCAGCGTGGCCATGGGCGGCACGGTGACAGGCGAGCACGGTGTGGGTGTGGAAAAGCTCAACTCCATGTGCGTGCAGTTTTCAAGTGAAGAAAACGAGCAGATGTTTGGCGTCAAGCGCGCGTTTGACAGCAAGGGCTTGCTCAACCCCGGCAAGGTGATTCCCACGCTGAACCGCTGTGCTGAATACGGAAAAATGCTGGTGCGTGGCGGCAAGATTTCTCATCCTGATCTGCCGCGATTCTGAGCATGAACGCCCTGCGCGGCCTGGCCTGCTTGCTGGTTTGCCAGTCCGTCGGTGAGCTGCTAGCGCGCGGCTTGACACTGCCTTTTCCCGGCCCGGTAGTGGGCATGCTGTTGCTGTTGCTGGTATTGCGTTGGCCCGTGGTTCGTGCGTCCGTCGGCCCGTGTGCAGACTTTTTACTGTCGCACCTGTCTTTGCT
>CAMARI010000121.1 GCA_945860515.1 Polaromonas sp. YR568 | reverse complement strand
GCGTTATAAATTTCGGCACGCGGCATGCGCGGCATCATGCTGCGCAAAAACTGCACATAGGCCGATGGTATGCCCATCTCGACCATGAAGTAAGCGCGAGCAAAGCTGAACAGAATCAACAAGTCGTCTTCGCCAAACAGCGCGGCATCAATCACCAGTTTGCCGTCTTTGTTGTGCAGCACCGGCAAGGCAAATGGATGCTCGGTAAATCCGTTGATGATTTTGCCCACCACATAAGCGCCCTTGTTGCGGTAAAACAAACCAGAAAGCACCTGTATTTGAAAGTTTGCCCGAAGCTTGACGTCGCCTAAGCGCTTTTGCAGCGCTTCAACCACGTAAGCAGCGTCGCGTGAACTGTCTTCAAACGCCACCTGCAAGTCAAAGTCGTGGATCAGTTGCAGCACCGTGGCCTGCATGGTTTCAAGCGTGGGGTAATACGAGCGATAAGTTGGCAGCGCTGTGGATTTACCGTTTTCAATGTACTCCGTACTGACAGCGGGACGGACAAAAATAAAGTCATTTTGAAAATAACTTCGGTGCAAAATTTTGGTGGTGACCGAGTTGAAAAACGTCTCTGCCAGCTCGGGTTGCTGGTGGTTCACCAACAGCCCGATGTAATGCAGCTTGACCTGCTGCCACACATCCATGGTTTGCTCACCGGCCTTGAATTGGAGTTCCAGACTGGTCGACGCCTCGCGCACCCGCAGGTCGTAAAACTCAATTCTTTCCCGCTGGGCACGCTGCTGACCGTGCCAGTCGGCGGTTTCAAAGCGCTGCTTGGCACTGGCCGACTCAGAGCGAAACAACTGATAGTGGCGGTTAAAGCCACCCATCATCGCTTTGGCGATGTCGTACGCAAGATAGGAGTCAAGGCGTTGCGGGAACATATTGAACTACGCTACTAATTTGGTAGCTGGGAAGGAACGATTTGTCTGCCCTACCATCTCAACGGCCTTGGCGTAGGCGGCATCCAGGTCTTCATTGCAGGACACCGTCATGTTCAGGTCAATCAACAGGCCGTTCTTCAAACCATAGACCCAGCCATGCAATGTCAGTGGCTGCTTGCGCAACCAGGCATCTTGCACCACGGTGGTTTGCGCCACATTGACCACCTGCTCAATGGCATTGAGTTCGCACAGCACGTCCTGCCGGGCATCGACCGGCGTCGCTTCAATCAGCGCGCGGTGGTTGTCGCGCACGTCCTTGATGTGGCGCAGCCAGTTGTCGGCCAGGCCAATGCGGATGCCCTGCAAGGCGGCCAGCACACCGCCGCAGCCATAGTGGCCGACCACCATCAGGTCACTGACATGCAACTGATCGACCGCGTACTGAATGGTCGACAAGCAGTTCAAATCAGTCGGTACCACCACATTGCCCACATTGCGGTGTACAAACACTTCGCCAGGTTCCAGGCCGGTGATCTGGTTGGCAGGCACGCGGCTGTCAGAGCAGCCAATCCACATGTATTTGGGGCTTTGCTGGGCCTCAAGCCCAGTAAAAAAGCCAGGGCGTTCGGCTTTCATTTGCGCCGCCCAGGCGCGGTTATGGGCGAAAAGGTCTTGCGTGGATGACATAAACCGTATTTTCTTACATGGTGAGGATCGGGGCGGTGATCAGTATGGGGACCGTGCGATGCGGTTCGCTTTACGAAGGCGTATCGGTCTTTGCCGCAAATCAGCAGGTCTCCGCAAACAGCTCTCGGCCAATCAGCATGCGGCGGATCTCGCTGGTGCCTGCGCCTATTTCATAGAGCTTGGCATCGCGCCACAAACGGCCGAGTGGATAGTCGTTGATGTAGCCGTTACCGCCAAAAATCTGCACGCCCTCGCCGGCCATCCAGGTGGCTTTTTCGGCGCACCACAAGATGACAGATGCACAGTCTTTGCGCACCTGGCGCACGTGTTCAGTGCCCAGCATATCGAGGTTTTTACCCACGGTGTAGCAAAACGCGCGGCCGGCCTGCAGCACGGTGTACATGTCGGCAACTTTGCCCTGAATCAACTGAAACTCACCAATGCTTTGGCCAAACTGTTTGCGGTCGTGAATGTAAGGCACGACGTTGTCCATGACGGACTGCATGATGCCGATAGGCCCGGCGGCCAGCACAGCGCGTTCGTAGTCCAGGCCGCTCATCAGCACTTTGGCACCACCGTTCAGGCCGCCCAAAATCTGGCTGCTGGGCACTTCGACATTGTCAAACACCAGCTCGCCCGTATGGCTGCCGCGCATGCCCAGTTTGTCGAGTTTTTGCGCGCATGAAAAACCCTTCATGCTTTTTTCAATCAAAAACGCCGTCACACCGCGCGCGCCCAGCTCAGGCTCGGTTTTGGCGTACACCACCAGCGTGTCGGCATCCGGGCCGTTGGTGATCCACATCTTGGTTCCGTTCAGCAGGTAATAGCCACCTTTGTCTTCCGCTTTGAGCTTCATGCTGATCACGTCGCTGCCAGCGCCTGGCTCGCTCATGGCCAGTGCGCCCACGTGCTCGCCGGTGATGAGTTTGGGCAGGTATTTTTGGCGTTGCTCGGCCGTGCCGTTGCGTTTGATCTGGTTCACGCAAAGGTTGCTGTGCGCGCCGTAGCTCAAGCCCACCGAGGCGCTGGCGCGGCTGATCTCTTCCATCGCAATCATGTGGGCCAGGTAGCCCATGCCAGCGCCGCCGTATTCGTCGCTCACGGTGATGCCCAGCACGCCGAGCGCGCCCATTTTTTGCCACAGGTCAGCCGGGAACAAGTCGTTTTTATCGATCTCGGCCGCGCGCGGGGCGATTTCGCTTTGGGCAAAGTCGCGCACCGCATCGCGCAGCGCGTCAATGTCTTCACCGAGTTGAAAGTTCAGGCCAGGCAAGTCAGTCATGTTTGCACTCTCAATTTGGTTTTAGTAGGTTTTATGGACTGGGACAATCGTTTGCTGCATCACGGCGCAAGCGGTTGGCTTGCCGCTGGCATCCAGGTGCACGACTTCGGCCGTGGTCACAATGATGCGCTTGCCCGCCTTGACCACGCGGCCAACGGCGCGCAGCTCACCGCCGCTAAAGCTGGCCAGAAAATTGATTTTGTATTCCACCGTGGTGACTTCCATGTCCGGCGGCGCGGCGGTGAGGGCGGCATAACCGCCCGCAATGTCGGCCAACGCGCCCATGGCCCCTCCATGAAAGCCGCCCTGCTGCTGCGACACACGCTCTGAATGCGGCAAGGCCACTTCGCACAAGCCGGGCTCAACCCGCAGCAGGCGGGCCCCCAGGTTGTTCATCATGCCCTGACGCAAAAAACTGGCCTGGATGCGCTTGAACAGATCGTTTTGGTCGGGGTTGGTCATGGTTTTCGGTTGACGTTGACGTCAACGTCAATTATGGCTTATTTTGTTTTTTCAGCTCTTTTTTCTGACTTTTCCAGCAGCACTTTGGCTTCTTTTTCATGTGTGCGGATTTCCGCCAGATTGGCCTGCAGGTCCAGCAGTTGCGCCTCCAGTTTGACGCGGTGGTCTGCCAGCACTTTCAAAAACTTACGCATTTGTGGCGCCGTGTCGCGCGGGCTGTCGTACGAATCAATGATCTCTTTGGCCTCTACCAGCGACAAGCCCAGCCGTTTTGCGCGCAGTGTGAGTTTCAGGCGAGTTCTGTCCCGCGCGGTATACACCCGGTTTCGACCGCCAGCGCCTTCGCGCTGCGGCCTCAAGAGGCCCATGTCCTCGTAAAACCGCATGGCGCGGGTGGTCAGATCGAATTCCTTGGCCAGGTCGCTGATGGTGTAGGTGGTAGGCATGGCTAAAAAGATGGGGTTTAGCGATAAGGTTAATATGACGTTTACGTAAACGTAAAGACAAACACGGCGAATATTACATGAACAGCCTCGAACAACAACTTGATTACCCGCTGGGCGATGCTCTGCCCGAAGAGGGCGCAACGCTGGAGGTTGCACCGGGTGTCAAGTGGATACGCATGGTGCTGCCGTTTGCACTGAACCACATCAACCTGTGGTTGATCCGCGATGAGATGGAAGACCCGCAGCAACCCGGCACACAGCTGCAAGGCTGGACGGTGGTGGACTGCTGCATCAGCCGAGCTGAGTCAAAAGCGCAATGGGAAACCATTTTTGCCACGCAGCTTGAAGGCCTGCCCATTCTGCGGGTGATCGTGACGCACATGCACCCTGACCACATTGGCCTGGCACATTGGCTGTGTGAGCGGTGGACCACCACCACACCTGCGTCTAGCCATGTTTGCCGACTGTGGGTGAGCGCGACGGATTACCACTCGGCAAAGATTGCCTCGCAATCGACCACCGGATTTGGCGGAGAGGGCGCGGCGCTGTTTTTTGCGTCACACGGGCTGACTGACCCCGATTCCATTGAAAAGATCAAGGCACGCACCGGCTACTACCCAGGCATGGTGCAGGATCTGCCCAAAAGCCACGTTCGGCTGATGGACGGCAAGACGGTGACCATCGGCATCGGCGAAAACCGACACCCATGGCGCTGCATCAGTGGCTACGGCCACGCACCTGAACACATTGCCCTGTTCTGTGAAGCTCTGAACGTGCTCATCAGCGGAGACATGATTTTGCCGCGCATTTCAACCAACGTGAGTGTTTACGACACGGAGCCCGAGGCCGATGCGTTGGCGCTGTTTCTTGAGTCGATTGACAAGTTTTTGCCACTGCCAATTGACACACTCACCCTGCCATCGCACGGCAAGCCGTTTCGGGGCCTGCACACCCGCATCCAGCAGCTACACGACCACCACCGCGACAGGCTGGCAGAGGTCATGCAGGCGTGTGCGCTCAGGCCGCACAGCGCAGCAGACGTTTTGCCCATCATGTTCAAACGCGAACTGGACCTGCACCAGACCACATTTGCCATGGGCGAGGCGTTGGCGCATCTGCATTTGCTGTGGTTTGAAGGAAGGCTGCAGCGCCAGTTAGAGCCTAGCGGTGTCTACCGCTTCAGTTTGTCTGTTCGATAGCGTGTTCGCCCTGTGCCTGCGGCAAAGCCATATAAAAGCTGGCTCCGTTCGGCGTAGATTGAGCCCATACTCTGCCCCCGTGCCTTTCGGCTACCCGCAGCACAGTCACCAGCCCCAGACCATTACCGGGGTAGTCGGCTCCTGAATGCAGGCGTTGAAACGCTACGAACAGTTTGTCGCTGTATGCCGTTTCAAAACCCTCACCATTGTCCGAGACTTGCAGCACCAGCTCGCCTGGCCTATCGCCAGCGATGACCGCCACCTTTATCCAGGCGTCGACCTTCTTAGACGTGAATTTCCAGGCGTTATCAAGCAAGCAGCTCAAAGCGATGACCAGCAGCGACTTGTCAGCCGCCACGGTACTTCTGGCGTTCATCTCGAAAGTGACCGTGCGATCCGGGTAGCGAAGCCGCAAGTCATCAACGATGGCCGCACACAGTGCTGTCACATCCAGTGTTTCCAGATGACCAGACCGTTGCGGCAACTGCACCAGTCGGCGCAAGTCATCGACCAGCTCGGCCATCAGTCGGGTGCTGTCCTGAATACGGTTGATGTAGTGACGGCCGGTATGGTCGATCAGCTCGCCATACTTTTTTGCCAAGATAGCCGCGAAACCGTTGGCGACATGCAGGGGTATCTGCATGTCATGGGAAAGCGCGTAAGTTAATGCATTCACATCGCGGCTGGCGTTTTTGAGCGCCTCATTGGCGCTTGAAAGCGCCAACTTCAGTTCGGTATTTTCTTGGCGCAGGGTGCGGTCTGAGAGATGTCGCTCCGCAATATCTGAGACACTTACCAGCATTGCCTGGTGGTCTCGCCAATCGATGCGGCCGCATGCCAGCTCGACCAGCACCAGAGCCCCGTCACCTTTTACCTGATTACATATCTGCAAAGCCAGCTCAGACGGACCGGCCTTGCCAACCGAATCAAACAGTGCCGCACCTGAATGGTCCGGAAAAAGCGCGCCCAGATTCAGCTCCAGAAAACGGTTTCTCTCTATGGCGTAGAAGTCACAGGCTGCCTGGTTGACGCTGAGAATACGCCGCGAGGCCATGTCAAAGATCCACATGGCGTTCGGGTTTTTTTCGAAAAGCAACAGACTCGTGTGCTTGCTTTTCGCCAGTAAAAGTTGCAGCTCGTGCTTGTGCGTGACATCCCGCAGGTTGACGACATAACCCGCCGAATGCGGCCGGAAGCAGTACTCCAGCCAATCACATTCAAAGTCGCTACGCTCAGTAAATACGTGGTCTTTGTAAAGCGCCATCGCTTTTACTGTGCCCAGCTGGTGGAGCTCTGCAATACCTGGCGGCACAGCGCTCCAGAAATCACGGCCCGAGAAATCACCGTCAACACGATTCAAAAACCTCCGCGCGACAGCGTTGAGCTCCACGATCCGGCCTGCGCTGTCGAGCAAAACAATGCCGTCCCGTGCAACATCGAGGACGTTATGTGATGGAGGCAGCAATGCGCGCGTTATCGCATGCGTCACTGGAAAAACAAACTTTTTGATGTCCAGCACCTTGCATTCACTTACTGAGATAGCTTTTGCGCCAACCTCGCCGTGGCACGATCTCGTAATTGGACAGAACGTGCTGCTGCTTTATTGACGATGCGTGCCTTGACGCGTTCTGCATGCAGCTGTTGTTTGCGCTTGGCTGACACCATCGCGCTCATATAGCCCCTTAGCCAGCCGAAGTCGACCGGCTTTTGCAATACGGAGGCGTCGTCTGGCAATCCGCCGCGCGCATCAAAGGCCTCTTGCTGCATGCCAGTGACAACAATCACATGCATGTCTTCGAGTTCTACGTTGCGCTTCAGCGCCTTTATCAGTTCAAAGCCATCGACGCCAGGCATCACCAAGTCGGTGATCAGCAAGTCGGGCCGCATACTGGCCACGTCCATCAGGGCTTCCATTGCTGAGGACATCCAGGTGCAGTCAACTGGAAGATCCCAAGACTCAAATTCCGACTGAAACAATTCCCGCAAGAGTTCATCATCTTCCACCAGCAGCACACGCAGACGTCCCTGCGGGTTCGATAGCTTGACCAGGGGCTGTCGTTTGTTTTTTTCCAGGTAGCCGTAGATGGATTGCAGGGCAATGCGGCGGTGGCCACCCATGGTTTTCCAGGCTTCGAGCTCGCCTTTTTCCACCAGCGACTGAACGGTGGCAACCGACAAGCCGAGCAGACTGGCAGCATAGCTGGTGCCGCAATAGTCCTCGATTGAAAAATCTGGTGCCGTGATAGCATCCTCAAAACTTTTTTGCATGGTATTAAGTGATGAAAATTATGATAGTGACATTATTCTTTTCTAACTTTATCTTAATCGACTTCCGCCCACTATTACAAAAAAACACACTTTCCATTACAATACTCTAAAAAGCTTAACGCCGGCAAGGGCGAAAACAATGTCGCACCCTTGCCATCTGACATCTGCCGCCACAGCGCTCTGTCTTGTCCGGTGGCTGAATGAAAATAATTCCGATCACCGGCTTGGGTCACCTGCCGCTGCTCCGCTTGAATTGCAAAGCATCGCTGTGTCTTTGGAAACGATGCCAACATACCGAACACGCCCAGTTCTTGCTCGATGCCGCTTCAACTGCTGGCGCATTCTTCACATCGGCTGCGGGCGAGCCTGGGAATCCTGGACAAAGACGCCTTTAACTGGCAGCCTGAGCGAACATGTTTTAGCCAGCGCCACCGTTGGCGCGGTGAACTAGAGGTTTTGAACGTCCTTTTTCTTTTCCTCTTCAGAGTTGTATGCGACCTGACTACAAAAAGCTAAACAATGGGGCAAGCACAGCGATCAACAAACGCAGCAAAAGGATGTGCTCCTTGCCGAAACCCTTCCTAGCGAAAGAACATTTTGCTGCACCCATTTAACCGCCGAGTGAAGCGGTTGGCAGAGATATATCAACATTGCCCACACGCCAGTTTGGTGGGTCAGGAAAGCTTGAAGACTATCCCGGAGGACTATTTAGACGGTACAGATTCGTTCACGCCCAACCAATAGCCCTGCAGGCGATTGAGCTTTTCGGAGAATGCTCCAAAATCAACCGGCTTGCGAACAAAGCCATTGGCACCACTTTGGTAACTCGAAGCGATGTCCGAGGCCTCGCCTGAAGACGTCAACATCACCACCGGCACAGATGAGGTCAGCGGGTTGGCTCGGATGCTGCGCAGCACATCGAGGCCGGACAACTTGGGCAGCCGGATGTCAAGCAGCACCAGGTCGGGCTGTTTTTTGGTGTCACGGTCTGAGTAGGTACCCGCCCCGAATAAAAACTCCAGCGCCCCCGCGCCATCTCGCGCCGCCACGATCTCTGTATCCGCGCTGTGCTCTTCGAGGGCCAACATGGCCAGCTCAAGATGGTCAGGGTTGTCTTCTACAACAAGTATTAGTTTATTCTTCATAAAATCGCTGATTTTGTCAATTTTATCATTTTTAATATTTACATTTATGACCATTGACGTTTGTCATATGTAACCGAAAGAAACTACTGTTGCAATAGTATCTCATAATTTACATATTTTTGAAAATTGTCAATATTTGGACAGAAATAATCAGTCAGGCCATGATCACTCTACCAACGAGGCGTCCCTTCGCCTTTGAGTTGACGGCGCTGCGCTGCGTAGTCAGGTACCACGGCGCGTACGGTGTCCCAAAAGCGCGGGCTGTGGTCCATCACACGCAGGTGGCTCAACTCATGCACCACCACATAGTCAATGACGGACTGCTTGAAGTGAATCAGCCGCCAGTTCAAGCGAATTGAGCC
>CAMARI010000120.1 GCA_945860515.1 Polaromonas sp. YR568 | reverse complement strand
CCTTCGCTGCCGTCTAGCACCAGTGAGCCCTGCGACACCGATTCATGCGCGGTGAAGCGTTCGCGGCTCAGCAGCAGCGCGTCTGGTTTTTCGCCTTTTTCAGCCAGCAGCACCACGATGCGTTTGGCCATCATGCTGGCAATTCGTTTGCCCAGACCAATGTCCGTCAGTAAATCTGCACGCGACCGGTTGCCGCTGAAGCGCAAGATTTTTTCCCACAGCAGCCGGTTGGGCGCACTGTCGTCGGGCAGGCGTTCAATGCCTTCTGCGCGCAGTGACAGACTCAACATTTTCTCGCCCAGGTCTTGTGATTCCACCAGCGCCATGGTTTTCATGTGATGACGAATCTTGGACCGGGCTTTGCCTGTCCTGATAAAACTTAGCCAGCCGGGGTTGGGGCTGGCCACATCGGCGGTGATGATTTCAATCACGTCGCCGTTGTGCAGCTCAGAGCGCAGTGGCACCTGTTCGCCATTGACTTTGGCGGCTACTGCGCGATGGCCAATGTCGCTGTGAATGGCGTAAGCAAAGTCCACAATCGTCGCGCCGCGCGGCATCGCCATGATCTGGCTTTTAGGCGTGAACACATACACCGCATCCGGGAAGAGATCAATCTTGACATGATCCCAAAACTCGGCGGCATCGCGCGTCTCATGCTGAATGTCCAGCAGCGACTGCAACCACTGCGACCCAAGTCGCTGCGACGCGTCACTGGTTGGATCTTTGGCTTTGTAGAGCCAGTGGGCGGCCACGCCCGATTCAGCCACGACATGCATCGCCTCGGTGCGCATCTGAAACTCAATAGTGGTGCCAAACGGCCCGACAAGCGTGGTGTGCAGCGACTGGTAGCCATTGATTTTCGGGATGGCAATGTAGTCCTTGAACTTACCCGGCAACGGCTTGTAATGCTGGTGCAGCACGCCCATGGCGGTGTAGCAGGCGTTTAGCCGGTCAACAATAACGCGAAACCCGTAAATGTCGGTCACCTGCGCAAACGACAAGTGTTTTTCGTCCATCTTGCGGTAGATCGAGTACAGCGTCTTTTCACGGCCAGAGATTTGTACTGCGATGTTTTCGCTTGTAAAAGCTGATTCGACTTCAGCCCGCACCCGCTTGATAACGTCCCGCCTGCGGCCACGGGCCTTGAGTAGCGCTTTGCTCAGGGTAGCGTAACGCCAGGGATGCAGGTGCTGAAACGACAACTCCTGCAGTTCGCGATAGGTGGTGTTCAGACCCAGGCGGTGAGCAATGGGTACGTAAATATCCAGCGTTTCGCGTGAAATGCGCGCCCATTTTTCACGCGGCGCATCGCCAAGCGTGCGCATGTTGTGGGTGCGGTCGGCCAGCTTGATCAAAATAACCCGCACATCGCGTGCCATGGCCAGCAGCATTTTTCTGAAAGACTCAGCCTGGTTTTCTTCTCTGGTGTTGAACTCCAGCTTTTCCAGCTTGGTCAGCCCGTCCACCAGCTCGGCAACTGAAACGCCAAAGCGCTCGATCAGTTCAGGCTTGGTCACGCCGCAGTCTTCAATCGCATCGTGCAGCAGCGCGGCCATCAGGGCTTGGGCGTCGAGCTTCCATTCGGCGCATTGCTGGGCGACTGCGATCGGGTGGGTGATGTACGGCTCGCCGCTGTTACGCAGCTGGCCAAGGTGTACTTCGTCAGCAAAACGGTAGGCGCGGCGGATGTTGTCAACATCCAGAGAACTCATGTAGTCCAGCTTGGCCGTCAGCGCGGCAAAGCTTGCTGCAGCAGCGTTGGCTGCTGCTGGCGTGGTCTTGGTGGCAGCGGGCTTGGCAGGCCGGGCATGCCTGGCCGGTGTGGCCAAGGGCGTGGGTGGAAGCAGTGCACTCATGCCTCAAATGTATCGCGGGGCGTTTAAAACATAAAGCCAATGGATTTTGCGCGGCGCCAACGGTGGGCCTTGAAAGCAAAAAGCACCGGCAAGCGGTGCTTTTTTCAGACGGAAGTGATCTGAATCAGCCGGGGACTTTTTTCAGCATTTCCAGGCCAATCTTGCCTTCGGCAATTTCGCGAAGGGCGGTGACGCCGGGCTTGTTTTTACTGTCAATTTTGGCAGTGTGGCCTTGGCTCAGCATGCGTGCGCGGTAGGTAGCAGCCAAGACCAACTGAAAGCGGTTCGGGATTTTTACGAGGCAGTCTTCAACAGTGATGCGGGCCATGGAGTTCTCCGTGAGGGGTCAAAATTCAAGAATGTTCAAACAATATGCAGGGCTTTGAAAGTCTCGGCTCTTGCGATGAGCTGGGCTGAAAACTTCAGCCGCTGGGCGTGCACGATAGTTTTCAGGTCGAAAACGGCACGTTCAAACAACTCGTTGATTATAACGAAGTCGAATTCCCGGGCCTGCGCCATCTCGTTGGCGGCGTTTTTCAGGCGCAACTCGATGATGTCGGCCGCGTCTTCGCCACGTCGCTGCAGGCGCGAGCGCAGTTCTTCCCAGCTGGGCGGCAGGATAAAAATCAGCACCGCATTGGCAAAAATCCGCTTGATATTGATCGCACCCTGAAAGTCAATCTCCAAAATCACATCTGCGCCATGGGTCATTCGCTCCTCGATGGCCTGGCGTGACGTGCCGTACCGCTGGCCGTGCACATACGCCCATTCCAGAAACGAGTCGCGCAGAACCATGGCATCAAATTCGTCTGGGGAAATGAAAAAATACTCCCGGCCGTGCTTTTCCTGGCCGCGTGGGGCTCTGGTCGTGTGCGATACCGCAGGCTGGATGCGCGCATCTATCTCCATCAGTGCCTTGACCAGGCTGGACTTGCCCGCCCCGCTGGGCGCTGCTACAACAAATAGGTTACCTGGATAGTCCATGTTTTATCGCTTCTTGGCGGCGTCATTCAATATTTTGTACTTGTTCACGAATCTGCTCTATCAGCACCTTCATGTCGACCGAAATTCGCGTCAGTTCGAGCGATGCCGATTTCGAGCCAAGGGTATTGGCCTCACGGTGCAGTTCCTGGATCAGAAAGTCAAGCCGTTTGCCCAGCTCGCCTCCACCTTCCAGCAGACGGTCAATTTCGTCAAGATGCGAAGCCAGACGCGTGACTTCTTCGGCCACATCAATACGAATCGCAAAGCTGGTCGCCTCGTTCAAAGCCCGGTCATGGGCTGACTCTGGCATCACAGCACCATCTGCCAGGGCCATGGCTTCTTTGAAGCGTTCCAGAAATTTGGCCTTCTGCTGTTCCACCAGCCTGGGCACCAGCGGCACGATCTGAAGCGACAGGGCACGCAGTTGGGCCGTGCGGTCTGTCAGCATGTCCTTGAGGCGGCTGCCTTCGCGCTGGCGGGCTGCCATCAGCTCTTTCAGGGCCTTTTTTGCCAGTTTGAGTAATTCATCAGTGTTGTCATGCGGCTTTTTGTCTTCATTGGTGGCGATACGCAATACATCGGCCACACTGAGCGGTGCGGCTTGCGGTAGCCACGACTTGACGGTGTCCTCCAGTGAGCCCAAGCGCTGTAGGGTGACCGATGAGGGGGCCTGCAAGCTGCTGGCAGAGCTGACGCTGAGTGCCACACGCAGCTCGATTTTGCCGCGCTTGAGCTTGGCCGTGAGCAGCTCACGCAGCGCAGGCTCAAGCTGGCGAAGCTCGTCTGGCAAACGAAAGGCCAGGTCCAGAAAACGGCTGTTAACCGAGCGAATTTCCACGCTCAAGAGCACATTTGCCTGCTGGTTTGGCTCGTCCTGCGCGCCTGCAGCGTGGCTGCTTGACTGGACGGCTGCGTAGCCTGTCATGCTGTAAACTGACATCGAGTAATTAAGCTTTCAGTAAAAACAGGACTTCAAGAGCAGGCGTGGGTGCCTCTTACCTCTGCATACCTTCAAATTATGTCAAAGGTCAAACCAGCGCCCTTGCCACCCGACACTGTGATTGGTGGCTATCGGGTTGTGCGCAAATTGTCTGCTGGCGGGTTTGGGGTAGTTTACTTGGCCATTGACAACGAAGGCCAGGAGGTCGCCATCAAGGAATACCTGCCCGCATCTTTGGCAGGCCGCCAACCGGGCGAATTGTTGCCGCAGGTACAGCCCGAGAAGTTGTCGCTTTACCGGCTGGGGCTGAAGAGTTTTTTTGAAGAAGGCCGCTCGCTGGCCCAGATTTCACACGGCTCAGTGGTCAGTGTGCTCAATTTCTTTCGCGAAAACGAAACCGTCTATATGGTGATGAACTACCTGGAAGGCGGTACGCTGCAGGACTTCATCATCACTGCGCGTGAACTGAAAAAACAGAAGGTTTTTCGCGAATCCACGATCCGTTCGCTGTTTGATGAAATCCTGCGCGGCTTGCGCATCGTGCACCAGCACAAAATGCTGCACCTGGACATCAAACCTGCCAACATTTTTATCACCGATGACAACCGCGCGGTATTGATTGACTTTGGCGCTGCGCGCGAGGTGCTGAGCAAGGAAGGTAACTTCATCCGCCCCATGTACACCCCCGGCTTTGCCGCGCCGGAAATGTACCGGCGTGATTCGTCGATGGGCCCGTGGACAGATGTTTATGCGATTGGTGCCTGCATTTACGCCACCATGCAGGGCTACCCGCCAAACGACGCGCCCCAGAGGCTTGAAAAAGACCGTTTGTCGCTGGCCCTGTCGCGCCAAAGAGGCGTGTACTCTGATAGCCTGATTGAAGTCGTCGAGTGGTGTATGGCGCTGGACCCGCTGTCCAGGCCGCAGTCGGTGTTTGCGCTACAAAAAGAACTCAGCCGTGAGGGCGAGCGCCGCTATACCAAGCTCAGCGTCAGTGAAAAAGTCAGGCTGCAGTTTGACAACATGGTGTCTGACACCAAAAAAGCCGCCGAGAAAGCGGCTAACGCCGTCACCCGCTTCAAATGAAATTTTCTGTTTT
The DNA here is from genome assembly GCA_945860515.1 of Polaromonas sp. YR568. GTDB lineage: Bacteria > Pseudomonadota > Gammaproteobacteria > Burkholderiales > Burkholderiaceae_C > Polaromonas. The sequence continues at coordinate 3,859 of CAMARI010000120.1, read as the reverse complement.
TCAAGTCAGCCGACGTGGCGGGCGCGAAAAAAACGAAGACCGGATGGGCTACTGCTACACCCGTGAGTCTGGCCTGTTTGTCGTGGCCGATGGCATGGGAGGCCACCCGGAAGGTGAAGTTGCGGCGCAACTGGCGCTGCAAACCGTCTCAGCCACCTACCAAAAAGATGCGCGACCAGCGATCAATGACACGTCCGAATTTTTAGCAGGCGCATTGATGGCGGCACACGACCAGATTGTTCGCTATGGCAGCGAAAAAGGCATGCTCGATACCCCGCGTACCACGCTGGTCGCGTGCATTTTGCAAGGTACGTGCGCCACATGGATACATTGTGGCGATTCGCGCCTGTACGTAGTGCGTCGCGGCGAACTGCTGATGCGCACACGCGACCATTCGTACCTTGAAAAGCAAAGCGCAGGCGGCGCGCATTTGGAGCACATGACGCGTAACATTCTGTTTAGCTGCCTCGGGTCGCCCACCAAACCGATTTTTGATGTCACCAGTCCCGTGATGCTGCAACAGGGCGACAAATTGCTGCTCTGCTCTGACGGTCTGTGGGGCAGTCTGACGGACCACGAAATTGTCAAACACCTGGCTGCAAAAAGCGTGTCAGCTGCTGTGCCAGACCTGGTTGAAAATGCGCTGCGCGTGGCAGGTGAGCAAAGCGACAATGTGACCGCGCTGGCGATGGAATGGGAAACCCCCGACGCGATTGAATCGACGCTAGGCATATCGACTGGCAGTATTTCCGACGGTGTGTTTGCGTCTACCATTCAGGCAGGCGGGATGGACACATGGGCAGATGACCCGGACGAGGCAACGATTGAACGATCGATTGCCGAAATCAACGACGCTATTCGCCGGTCTGCTGCCAGAAAAGCCTGAACGGCGTCACTCAAACCTGCTTTGAGAGCCCTTACTTTCCTTTTTTCCTTCTTTTCATTAAAGAGTTTTAGTCATGAGTCCATTTGAAAGAAGCAGCGCGCGCGCTGTCAATGCCTTGCGTCCTGTGCGCATCACGCGCAACTACACCGCCTATGCCGAAGGGTCCGTATTGATCGAGTTTGGCGGTACCAAAGTGCTGTGTACCGCATCGGTCGAAGAAAAAGTACCCGGCCACAAAAAAGGCAGTGGCGAGGGCTGGGTCACGGCCGAATACGGCATGCTGCCGCGCGCCACCCATACGCGCAGCGACCGCGAAGCCGCGCGCGGCAAACAAAGCGGCCGCACCCAGGAAATCCAGCGTCTGATTGGGCGTTCGATGCGCACGGTGTTTGATTTGAAAAAGCTGGGTGAACGAACCATCTACCTCGACTGCGATGTGATTCAGGCCGATGGCGGCACACGCACAGCCGCCATCACAGGCGCGTTTGTCGCCGCGCAAGATGCGGTCAGCAAACTGATGGCGGACGGCAAGCTCAAAGAGACACCGATCCTTGACCATGTGGCCGCCATTTCAGTCGGTATGGTTCAGGGCACAGCGCTGCTGGACCTCGAATACATCGAAGACTCGGCCTGCGACACCGACATGAACGTCGTGATGACGGGCGCTGGCCATTTTGTGGAAGTGCAGGGTACGGCCGAAGGCGCTGCCTTTACCCGCGCCGAGATGGATGCGCTGCTGGCGTTGGCTGAAAAAGGTATCCGTGAGCTGGTCGGCATGCAACGGCAATCGCTATTCAATGCATAGCTGCTTATCCAGGTATTTATTGATCTAAAGAGTATTTCCACCATGAAAATTGTGCTTGCCTCGAACAATTCAGGCAAATTGGCAGAGCTGCAGGCGATGTTCAGCCCGCTGGGCGTACAGTTGCTGCGCCAGTCTGATTTGGACATTGGCGAGGCAGAAGAGCCGTTTCGCACCTTTGTCGAAAACGCCTTGGCCAAAGCCCGGCACGCTGCCCGCGCCAGCGGCTTGCCTGCTGTGGCTGATGATGCCGGTTTGTGTGTTGATGCTTTTGGCGGCTTGCCGGGTGTGGACACCGCTTTTTATGCGACGCAGTTCGGTTACGCCAAGGGAGACGACAACAACGTCAAGGCGCTGCTCGAGCAAATGGCGGCGATTGACAACCGCCGCGCCGCATTGGTCAGCACACTCGTGGCGGTGCGATCTGCCGATGACCCGGAGCCGCTGATAGCCGCAGGCCGCGTGGTCGGTGAGATCACTCGCGCGCCATTGGGCAGCAACGGTTTTGGCTTCGACCCGGTGATGTTGATTCCCGAGTTTGGCAAAACTTTCGCGCAACTGCCAGTCGACGTTAAAAATGCCAACAGCCATCGGGGCAGGGCTGCACGGCAGATGCTGGACCTGATACGCCAGCAGTGGTTGATATGACCCCCACGTTCGTCGCTTCGCGTACATCTCTGCCCCCCGAGGGGGCTGGCCTGGCTTGGGGCGGCCCGGCGCTGGCGGCCCAATGACAAGGCAAGACATTCAGCATTACATGCGGCCCGGCACGCTACAGCTCAAAAGCTTGCCGCCGTTATCGCTCTACGTGCATTTGCCATGGTGCATCAAGAAGTGCCCGTACTGCGACTTTAATTCCCACGAACTAGCCCCCACGGTCGCGCACCATGTGTCGCTTCCTGCCCCCCGAGGTGGCGCCTCCGGCTTGGGGCGGCCCGGCGCCGGAGCAATCGGCGAGTTGCCCGAACAGCGCTATATCGACGCGCTGGTCGCTGACCTGGAAGCGTCCCTGCCGCTGATATGGGGCCGCACCGTGCACAGCATTTTCATCGGCGGCGGTACGCCCAGTTTGTTTTCGCCACAAGCCATCGACAGACTGCTGGCAGACATCCGCGCCCGTCTCAAACTGAACGCCGATTGTGAAGTCACGCTGGAGGCCAACCCCGGTACCTTTGAAAAAGACCGCTTCAAAGCCTTCAGAAGCGCAGGTGTCAATCGGCTGTCGATTGGCGTGCAAAGCTTCAATGACCAGCACCTCAAAGCCCTGGGCCGCGTGCATGACCGTGCGCAGGCCCTAGCTGCGGTTGAAGAAGCCGCGCACGCTTTTGACACCTTCAATCTGGACATCATGTATGCGCTGCCGGGCCAGACGCTACAAGATCTGGAGCAGGACATGCAGACGGCGCTGAGCCTGCAGCCACCGCATATCTCCATCTACCACCTGACGATTGAGCCCAACACCTACTTTGCCAAGTTCCCACCGGTCATCCCTGAAGAAGACATGGCCTACGACATGCTCGACAAAATCACCGAGATGACCGAGGCCGCTGGCTTGGGCCGTTATGAAGTGTCGGCCTACGCCAAACCCGGCCACCGCTGCTTTCACAACACCAACTACTGGCAGTTTGGCGACTACCTTGGCATTGGCGCGGGGGCGCACAGCAAGCTTAGTTTTGCGCACCGGGTGGTGCGGCAGGTGCGCGTGCGCGAGCCCAAGTTGTATATGGAAAAAGCGTTGATCGGCGACGCGGTGACGACGGATGCTGAAGTCAGCCGAGCCGACCTGCCATTTGAGTTCATGCTCAATGCGCTGCGCCTGAAAGACGGCTTCAAGCTGCAAGACTTTGCTGAAAAAACCGGCCTGCCCTTGACCTCGATAGCCAAGGGGCTCGATGAGGCCGAGCGCAAGGGCTTGATCGAACGGGACTTCGTCAATGTCAAGCCTACCGTTCGCGGCTTTGATTTTTTAAACGATTTGCAGCAGCTCTTTTTGGCCTAGCGTCACCCCCAAATTTATGGAAACCTCAAGCATCATCTTGTTGGCCGTCAGCGCATCCATCAGCTTTGCGCTGGGCCGAACCATCATGCATTTTCGCAACAAGAAGAAAAACGCTGAAAAAGAGCGGCTTCAAAAGCTTGCCGCTCAAGCCTTGAAAGATGCACCGCCTGAA
>CAMARI010000119.1 GCA_945860515.1 Polaromonas sp. YR568 | reverse complement strand
TAGCTGACGTCACCAATCCACTTGACCTCGTCAATCGCAAACAAATCCACCACACAAACCGAAGGTATGCCAAGCTGGCCTGCCGCGACGATGGCCGCTCTTTCAGCGCGCGGTGAATTAGTCGCCACCACCAGATCAGGCCTGATTTTTTTGATGATGCGGGTCAAGGTAGCGGTGGGTAAAAAAGCTTGCCGGCCCTTTTCACGGTAATTTGCCTCAGCCTGCGCAGGGCCTAACTCAGCCACCAGATCGGCAAACGACAGCCCCAAATACGCCATGGTTTCTTCCGCATCAGCCACCGGAGCACCTAAGTCGGCCATCAGGCGGCGGCCATGATCCAGGGCAGGCGCATCGGCTGGGACCACGAAGTCCTTGAACTGGACCACGTCCAACCCGGCCGCCCGCGCTGCTGGCGCCGCCGTTGTGAGCGCCAACACCACAGGCCGCCCCAGGCCGCTGGCCGCCAGGGCCTGAGCCACCGGAATCAGCATCTTGATATGCCCACTGCCATAGGCCACAAAAAGCACCGTTTTAGCCATCATGGCTTAAACCCCAGCGCCGCCAGCCCACAGCGCCAGCGCCGCCAGCGCCCTGAGTTCGCGGGTGTGATTGGCCGCGCCGCTACGGTGTGATTCAAGCATCAAATCAATGCCTGAACGATCAAATACATGGTCTAGTAGATCACTTTTTTGTAGCGTCTCCTTTAGCCAGGGGTAGCTTGCACCCTTGAACCAATCGCCTACCGGAACCGTGAACATCTGTTTTTTGCGGTGTGCCAGCGTTTGGCCAATCAGGGGTACCGCCGCTTTTTTGAACCAGTGCTTTTTATCACCCTCAGCAGACAGCTTGGTCACGCCGCGGGAACGAAAAGCAAATTCCATCATGCGGTAGTCCAGAAACGGCGTACGCGCTTCAATGCTGACAGCCATGCCCATGCGGTCGGGCTTGACGAGGTTGTTTCCACTGAGCAGCAACTGCATGTCCAGGTAAAGCGCCTGGTTGACGCGGTCAAAGTGCTGCGACTGGTCAAACCAAGGCTGGGCCGCCTGCTCAAAACTGTCGATGCCGGCCAGCTGGTCGCGCAGTTTGGGCTGGTAGAGCGCCAACTTGGCGGCAGGCGAAAACAAGGAGATCGACTCGAAGTATTGCCTTTGAAACGCCGCATCTGGCAGGGTTTGCGCATCAGCCCGTGCAAAAAATGCCGCGTATTTGTCGTAGCCGGCAAACAACTCGTCGCCGCCGTCACCCGTCAGAACCACCTTGACGTGTTTGGCTGCCAACTCGCTGACCCGCAAGGTAGGCATGAATGACGCGTCGCCATGCGGCTGGTCCAGGTGGTGAAGCACTTTGGGCCATGCATCAAGCATGTTCAGCTCGGCCACCTCCATTGTGTGGTCGCAGCCAAAACGCTGCGCTGCCTGCAAGGCAAATGTGGATTCGTCGTAGTGCGGGTCTTCAAAGCCGATGCAAAACGTTTTGACGGGCCGCGTGACGTGGCGGGCCATCAAACCCACAATGGTGCTGCTGTCAACGCCGCCGGACAAAAAAGCGCCAAAAGGCACGTCGGCGCGCAGCCGGATGCGCGTGGCATCGTCCAACATCGCGATGAACTGCTCGGACCAATCGCCGAAGCTGAAGTCTTGCTCGCGTTGGTCGGCCAAACTCCACCAGCGCTGGGTTTGAACGCCCATAGCGCCTGGTTGACGGGTGAACTTCATCCACGTGCCGGGCATCACGTGCTTGATGTTTTCGTAAATCGTCCAGGGCGCGGGAATGTAGTTAAACGTCAAGTAATGGTGAATTGCCACTAAATCAATAGCTGATCGCACACGATTTAATTGGGCTACAGGCAGAATAGACTTTATTTCAGACGCAAAAAGCATGCACTGACCGTCGTCCAGCAGGTACAAAGGCTTGACGCCGACGCGGTCGCGCACCAGGTACAGGGCATCTTCACGCGCATCGTCAATCGCAATAGCAAACATGCCGTTGAGTTTGCTGACAAAGCTGATGCCTTCGCGCTCATAGAGCCGCAAAATAACTTCCGTGTCAGACCCAGTTTTGAGTTGCACGCCTTGCGCACGCAGATCGTTGGCGAGCTCAACAAAATTGAATATTTCACCGTTTTGCACCACCGCTATCTGAGCATCATCACTGACAAAAGGCTGGTGACCGCCGCCAATGTCAATAATGGACAGGCGCCGGTTACCGATGCCAACGCCGCGCTGCGGCTGGTGCCAAATGCCCTGGTCGTCAGGGCCGCGGTGCACCAGCTTTTGCGCCATGGCGTCCAGTGCGGCATCAGCCAGCGGTGCGCGGTTGCGGCTCCAATAACCAAAAACACCGCACATCAATTCCCACCTTTGCCGCTGAGGCGACCTAATGTCAGCCACATGACCTTGAAATCTAACCAAACATTTTGATCACGGATGTAAGCCAAATCCAAATCCAGCCTGTCCTGATGGCTTCCGACAGAACGAATCATGACCTGAGCCAGCCCCGTGATACCCGGCCGCACGCTACAGCGACGCGACCATTCCTCAGGCGCATACAAGGACTGCTGCACAGGTACATCTGGCCTGGGGCCGACCAGACTCATGTCACCCAGCAACACGTTGATGATTTGCGGCAATTCATCGATGCTGGTGCGCCGGATGAATTGCCCCACCCGTGTGACGCGGACATCGTTGGTATCGGTGAAGTAAGGGCCAGTTGATGCCGCGTTTTTAACCATGCTTCTGAACTTGAACATGCCAAACTCGCGCCCACCGAGTCCGATGCGAGTTTGCTTGAAAAACACGGGCAAGCCGCTGTCGAGCAACACGGCCAACGCAGCCAGCAGCAGAACGGGGGAGAGCAACGCAAGCGCCGTCAAGCTTAAAACAATGTCTGTCAGTCGCTTCACGCCGCAGCCTTGGCTGCTTGAGCCAGTTCGGCGATCAATCCATGCGTCCGCAGCCTGTCTTTCTCAATGCTCACTTGGCTTCTCAGGTCAAGCTCAAGCTCGGCCAAACGCAGCGCCGCCACGGCTTGCTCAAAAGATTTTTCAGCTGCGCTGATAGGAGGACGGTTAAAAGTACGCGACAAAATCACTGCGCTCGAGCCCAGACGAACATGCTCAGCCAATACATCGTGGCCCGGCAACAGGCCTTCGTCCATGCGCGCAATGCCGCCAAAGCCAAAGCGCAGGCCACGCGCCTTGGCAGCCGCGGCAACACGGTCCACGTGGCCCATCAGCAACGGCTCAAACATGAAGCGGCAGCCGAGCGACAGATGCAAGTCATTCAACCCGACAAAAACTTCCTCAATACCCGGCGTATCTATCCAGTCTTCAAGCGTGCGCAGGGCCCCGGCTGTTTCCAAAAGAGGCACGATGGGCACGCGGCCTGCGACGTGGCCAGCAAAAGCCTTCAGTTCCAATGCGTGGGTAAACATGGGCAGCATGATCAGGTCAGCCCCCTGCGCCAGCACAGCGTCAACCTCGGCGCGACCCGCTTGCAGGTCGTGCGTTTGGTAAGGGTTGACGCGTACCATCAACTTTGACCTCTTGAGCACCGCCTTGATGCGGCCCACATCGTCCACGCTATGGGTACTGATGAAGGTGTCACGCCCATGCTGTCGTGCTGCTTTGCCATTGCGCTCCAGGTCAACAAAAATGCGCATGCCTGGCATCTGGTCGCATCTGGCAGCAAGCTCAGGCAGGTTGGTGATGGTCAGCAGGTTAATCATGGCGGAACATCTTACTTGCAAATAGTGGCATGGCAGTGGGGCTAGTCAGCGGCAGATTTTCGATGTACTTTTTCACTCAGCAAAGCTCGCAGCACCGGGCTTGCGGCAACCGCGCTGCCCAATACCAGCAAGCCGTAGACAGCGCACAACATCAGCGCGGCTGTGACGTTGAGTCTGAAAAACAAGGGTTTCAGTGCCACCAACCCGGCGCATACCAGCAGGGGCAGCGCGGCCGCAACATAAGGCAGCGTCGCCTTCATGCGGTGGCGTTCCAGCAGCAGCAGCAGCGCGGCCATGCAGGCAAATACAGCGTTGAGTAACCACATCACATGGGTTCCGGCGTGGTTGCGATCAAAGCCGACCAGAGCGGCCACCAGCAGCACTGCCAGGCCCGCAGCGAGCACCCAGACCGCCACATGCATACGCCCATGGGTCGCCATCACCGTCAGCACCACAGCCATCAGCGCCTGTGGCAACAGCGACCAAATACCAATCGCGCTCCACTGCGCGATCACTTCCAGGCTGGCTGCGCTCATTCGGCCCCAACCAAAAAGCAGGCTGGCTATCGGTAACGAAAACGTCGCCACCATAGCAATGGCGGCACAGGCCAAGGCCCAGGCGATTAAAAATGCCAACCCAACGGCCCGCTGCCGCTCTGGTGTGCCTGCTTGGGTGCGGGTAATGGCGGGAAAGGCCAGGCTGGCCACCAGTTGTACTGCCAGCACCAGCGGCAATTCGATCAGCTTCCAGGCGTAATTAAAACTGGCCAAAGCGCCCTCACCCGCATGGGACGCCAAACTGCGCGCGACCAAGGGAAACACCAACATCAAGCCCGACGACAGCGCCGCCCACAGCCACACACTGGCCGGCGGTAAATCGAGGCTCTGCGCCATGGCAGTGGGTTGAGGGCGAGCCGGCAAACGCCACGCCAACCATGCCAGCCGAGCCAGCATGGCAATGACAAGGCAAACGCCCAACACATTGAGCGCAGAAATTTGAGCTGCAACACTCTTGGCCACGACTAACAGGCCGACTAGCAGTGCCAGATTAACAATGAGGTTACCGGCATACATGCCGATAAAGTCACGCTCATGTTGCAGACGCGTCACCCACAGCGCCGCCAGCATGGCCAGCGGCAGCACCGCGGCGCTCCAGCCCAGTGCCGATTGGGTGGCCTCTTTCATATCGCCCACCAGCCCGGGCGCCAGCGCCTGCACTGCAACACCCTTGCATAGCCAGAGCAGCGCGCCCAATGCAAGCCCGCCCGCAACCAGCGCACACGCTATTTTTTTTTGTCCCGCAGCTTGTGTGGCCGCGTTTTGCTGCGCCCAAGCTGGCAGCAGCACATAAGCCAGAGCACCACTGATCAACATGCCCACCAGCAGGTCTGGCAGCGTGAACATCACAATCACCGCATCGCCCATGCCGGTGCTGCCAAAAGCAGCCGCCTGTGCAGACTCACGGAGCAGCCCCAAAGCTCGGCTGAGCAGCAGCAACCCAAGTGAAAAAACGCCAGCGCGCAAGTACATGGCATGGATTATCAAGGCTTCAACAAGCGCTGATGGCAGCGATTGAAAGCAGCAACGCGGTAAAAACTTAAAATCAGCGGTTTATTGCCTAACCGACCGCCCTCATGACGCCCCAATCTACGCCCGCCCCCGCTGTTACCCCCCAAGACGACAACCAATTGATGGTCGAGCGGCAGGGCAAGCTGGCCGCCCTGCGGGCAGCAGGCATTGCTTTCCCAAATGACATCAAACCCGCGCACCGCGCCGAAGCGCTGTTTGCCCAGTACGACAGGAAAACCAAGGAAGAGCTGGAGCCGCTGGCCGTCACCGTCAGCGTCGCCGGCCGCATGATGCTCAAGCGCGTGATGGGCAAGGCCAGCTTTGCCACGCTGCAAGACGCGTCTTTTGGCCCATCCGGCGGCCGCATTCAGGTGTATATCAACAACGAAGGCGTGGGCGAAAACGTTCACAACGCCTTTAAACACTGGGACTTGGGCGACATTGTGTGGGCTACCGGCACGCTGTTTAAAACCAAAACCGGCGAGCTGTCGATTCATGCCACCGGCATCCGGTTGGTCACCAAAAGCCTGCGGCCGCTGCCCGACAAGTTTCACGGCGTGGCGGACCAGGAGGTCAAGTACCGCCAGCGCTATGTGGATTTGATCACCGACGAGTCCGCTAGAGCCCGCTTCGTGTCGCGCAGCAAGGCGGTCAGCAGCATCCGTGAATTCATGGTGGCGAATGACTTTTTAGAGGTCGAAACGCCCATGCTGCACCCCATCCCTGGTGGCGCGAACGCCAAACCCTTCAAAACCCACCACAACGCGCTTGACCAGGAAATGTTTTTGCGCATTGCACCCGAGCTGTACCTGAAGCGGCTGATTGTGGGCGGCTTTGAACGCGTGTTTGAAATCAACCGCAGCTACCGCAACGAAGGTATCAGCGTGCGGCACAACCCCGAGTTCACCATGATGGAGTTTTACGCCGCGTGGTGGAACTACCAGGACTTGATGACCTTTACCGAGACGCTGATTCGTGACGTGGCGCAAAAAATTTGCGGCTCACTGAGCTTGAGCTATGCCGACGAGCCGGTTGATTTAAGCCAGCCGTTTGAGCGCCTGACGATTCGCGAAGCGATTTTGAAGCACACCGACGCAGCGCTGGGTGTAGGTGCGGGCGTAGACGACGCCGTGTGGCTGACTGACAAGCTGAAAAAGCTCGGTTTTAACGAACAAAAAGACCGCCTGAGCACACGCTCGCTGGCCAGCCTGCAAGTCATGTTTTTTGAAGAAACGGTCGAAGAAAAGCTCTGGCAGCCGACTTTTATCATGGAGCACCCCACCGAAATATCGCCGCTGGCACGGGCCAATGACGCACGCCCCGAAGTCACCGAACGCTTTGAGCTGTACATCACAGGCCGCGAATTTGGCAACGGCTTTAGCGAGCTGAACGACGCCCAAGAGCAAGCCGCCCGCTTCAACGCCCAAGTCGCCGCCAAAGACAGTGGCGACGACGAAGCGATGTTTTACGACCACGACTTTGTGCGCGCCCTTGAATACGGCATGCCGCCCACTGGTGGCTGTGGTGTGGGCATTGACCGGCTGATGATGCTGCTGACTGACAGCCCGAGTATTCGGGACGTGATCTTGTTCCCGGCCTTGCGCAGAGAGGCCTAGCCCCCACGGTTGCGCACAAGGCGCAGGCGCTCTGGCCCCGAGCGGGCTGCCCGCCTGCGGCCCGGCAAAGCCGGTTCAGCGTCTCGAACTTGAAAAGTCAAGCCAAGCCCAAGCCATGATCCCCCTCAAATACCTCAGCGCCTACCCCGAAAGCCTGCAATTGCAAGTGCAGCAGTTGCAGGCCCAAGACAAGCTGGGCGACATGCTGCTCAAGAAATACCCACGCGCCCACAGCATACGCACCGACAAGGCGCTGTACGACTACGTGATGGCACTTAAAAACGAGTTTTTGCGCAGCTCCGAGCCACTGTCAAAAGTCGCGTTTGACAACCGCCTGCAAGTCATCGCTCACGCCCTAGGCACACACACCCAAATCAGCCGGGTGCAAGGCAACAAGCTCAAAGCCAAACGCGAAATCCGCGTGTCGTCACTGTTCAAAGAAGTGCCCGACGAATTTTTGCGCATGATCACCGTGCACGAGCTGGCCCACATCAAGGAAAAAGAGCACGACAAAGACTTCTACAAACTTTGCACCTACATGGAGCCGCAATACCACCAGTACGAATTTGACCTGCGCGTGTACCTGACGCACATGGATGCCAGCGGCAAGCTGGCTTGGACTGTGGGTTAGTTCATCCACGCCTTGAGACTCAAAACTAGCTATACTGTACAGGTTGGCTATTTTGAAAAAGGGCAGCACATGTTGACAGTCTCATCCATGGATGCGCAAAACCGCTTTGGGCAATTGCTGGATACGGTTCAGCGCGAGCCGGTCACCATCACCCGGCACGGCCGAACAGCGGCTTTTATGGTGTCACCGCAAGACATGGCGGATTTGCAGGACATCAAAGCCAAGCGCACGCAGGCGGTAGCGTGGTTTGAGGCTTTTTTTGCACAAGCAGACGCCGCAAAAAGCAGCGACACGCACGCAGCAGTCCGGCAATTAACCGATGCTGACGTGGTAAGAATGGTCAAAGAGCTCCGCTGATCGCTTTTGGAAATGAGTCTTGAGCCTGCTCAATCGCGCAGTTTTTGACACCAGCACGCTGGTCAGTGCGGTACTCAGGCCGTTGTCCATTCCGCGTCAAGCCTTTGTGACAGCTCTTGGCAAATACACCCTGTTTGTATCGCCTGCAACGCTTGACGAGTTGGAAGGGGTATTGTTCAGACCCAAGTTTGACGCGTATGCCAGCCCCACCGAGCGCGCCGTATTTTTTGCGAGGTACAAACAGGAAACAACGCTTTTGACACCCGATAGCCGAAGTGGCCACCTGGCCGAGGGTGCATGCCGCGACCCAAAAGACTGCAAGTTTCTGGCGCTTGCGATGGCATGCCAAGCGCGCGTTTTGGTGTCAAGCGACGATGACTTGCTCACGCTCAAACAATGGCACGGTACGCAAATTGTCAGTGCTGCTGCACTTTTGAGCAGCGCGGTGAACTGACATGTCAACTTAGCAGCTCAAGCCGCTTCAAAATGCTATTTATTTCGTAGCTGATGACCCATATTTTTATTGGGCTACAGGCTGATTTGATGGGTAAAAATGCCTTCTTGAGGCTTAAAAACGGCTTGAAGCAGCGAAATCACCTTTGCCAGCAAATTTTTTGCCTTCAAGTTTTAACCGGGTGCTGACATGCCCCAGCCAGATCAGAACGGCACAAAACACGCCCTTGATAAGATAACCAATCGACTCCAGCATCCGGACCCTCCCGAGAATTCTTCGCCGAATCCATTCAAGAAACACATGCAACCCACCCTCACACCCACAACCCCCAACTTCTCATCGGGCCCGTGCGCCAAACGACCTGGTTACGACGTGAGCAAATTGCAGTTGGACACGCTGGGCAGATCGCACCGGTCGGCCTTGGGTA
>CAMARI010000118.1 GCA_945860515.1 Polaromonas sp. YR568 | reverse complement strand
GCCGGCGGCATTGCATGCACTGCTGAGGCTTGCCATTGCCAAGCTGCGATAGCCCCTAAAAGCAACCCGGGTTGACGCAAGACGCGCAAAAAGTTACATTACTAACCACTTAGTCAGTAACTATGTCTTTGGTCAAACTCACCTGCCCCCTCAAAAAAGCGCTTCACGCCAAACGTGAGCGCCGCAAAGAAGCGCGTCCCGGCGAACTGCTGGAAGCGGCGCTGGACCTGTTTGTTGAAAAAGGCTTTACCGCCACCCGCGTTGAAGAGGTCGCGGCCCGGGCCGGTGTGTCCAAAGGCACGCTGTTTTTGTATTTCCCGAGCAAAGAAGACCTGTTCAAGGCCGTCGTGCGGGAAAACATCTCGAGCCATTTCAAGGAATGGAACCAAACCTTTGACAACTTCAAGGGCACCAGCGCCGAGATGATCTCCCTGTGCATGAACGAGTGGTGGCGACGCGTTGGTGCCACCAAGGCATCGGGCATCAAAAAGCTGATGCTGAGCGAGGCCGGGAACTTCCCAGACATTGCGGCTTTTTATCGCCAGGAAGTGGTGGAGCCCGGCCAGTTGCTGATTCGCCGTATTTTGCAGCGCGGAAAAGATCGTGGTGAGCTCAGGGACATGGACTTGGACTATGCTGTTTTCAGCATCATTTCGCCGGTGATCTTGTTGATGCTGGCCAAACATTCGGCCGCCGCCTGCGTGAGCGACCAGGTCAGCATGGACCCTGAAAAATACATCGCCTCACAGCTGCAGATCATCCTGTACGGCATGAGCCAAGCACCCTTGCAAAACAAAAGCCTACAGAAAGAAACGAAAGAATGAATGGGGCGAAAAAAAGCGGGCTCAAATGGCTGCTGATCCTGCTGGTATTGGGTGCCATAGGCACAGCGGTAGCACGCCTGCTGTCGGCCCGCCAAGCACAGCAAGCAGCTTTGGTAGCGGCCAGTGCCGCCAAACAGACATCGTCTGTCGAGCTGGCAAGCACCGACGTGACGCAGGTCAGGGTGCTGGAGATCCTGCAAGGCTTGGCAGTGTCGGGCTCGCTCAAGGCGGTGAACTCGGCAGTCATCAAGGCGCGTGTCGCTGGCGAACTGCAAGGACTGACAGTGCGCGAAGGCGACTTTGTCAAAGCCGGCCAGGTGATTGCCCGGATTGATGCCAGCGAATACCAGTCCCGGGTGCGCCAGTTCAAAGAGCAGGCAGATTCGGCCAAGGCGCAGGTTGATGTGGTGCAGCGCCAGTACGACAACAACAAGGCGCTGGTCGACCAGGGTTTCATTTCAAAAACAGCACTGGACGTATCGCTGGCCAACCTGAATGCCGCGAAAGCCACCTACAGGGCAGCGCAGGCGGCGACTGATGTAGCGACCAAATCAGTGGAAGACACGGAGTTGAAAGCGCCGATTTCAGGCCAGGTGTCGCAGCGCCTGGCGCAGCCCGGCGAGCGGGTTGGTGTTGATGCGCGGATTGTCGAGATCGTTGACCTGAACCGTCTGGAGCTTGAGGCGACATTAAGCGCTGCCGACACAACCCAGATACGGGTGGGCCAGAATGCCGAACTGCAAATTGAAGGCAGCAACAAAACCGTCGCGGCCAAAGTGGTGCGCATCAACCCCAGTGCGCAGGCAGGCAGCCGCAGCGTGCTGGCCTACCTGAGCATTGACAACAGCAAACCAGATGCCTTGCCGCTGCGACAGGGCCTGTTTGCGCAAGGCACGCTGGGCACGGCCCGCACATTGCTGCCTGCGGTGCCGCTGACCAGCGTGCGCACCGACAAACCAGCGCCGTATGTGCAGACCATTGAAAACGGCAAGGTGGCGCACCGCGCAGCAGAACTCGGCGCGCGCGGCAATGCCAACGGCACGGACGTGGTCGCCGTCAAGGGCCTGCCCGACAACACACTGGTGATACTGGGCAACATCGGGGCGCTGCGTGAAGGCGCGTCGGTGACCTTCACTCAGATCAAAGCGAAAACCGCACCTTAAAGCACCGCATGTGGTTTACCCAAGTCAGTCTAAAAAATCCGGTGTTTGCCACCATGATGATGCTGGCCATCGTCGTGCTGGGGCTTTTTTCATACCAGCGCATGCAGGTCGACCAGTTCCCGAACATCGACTTTCCGGTGGTCGTCGTGACAGCCGACTACCCCGGTGCGTCGCCCGAAATTGTCGAAAGTGAAGTCACTAAAAAGATCGAAGAAGGCGTCAATTCGATCGCCGGTGTAAGCGCACTGACATCCCGCAGCTACGAAGGCCAGTCGGTTGTCATCATTGAATTTCAGCTGTACGTCGATGGGCGCAAGGCCGCCGAAGATGTGCGCGAAAAGATATCGGCCATTCGGCCAAATTTTCGAACGGAAGTCAAAGAGCCACGCGTGCTGCGCTTTGACCCGTCCAGTCGGCCCGTCTGGTCGGTAGCGGTCTTGCCCGATGCAGGCAGCAACAAGATATCGCCAGTGGAACTGACCAACTGGGCCGACCAGGTGTTAAAAAAACGGCTTGAAAACGTGCGCGGCGCGGGCTCGGTCAGCATCGTCGGCGGCACCAAGCGCGAGATCAATGTGTACCTGAACCCGCAGGCCATGGAGTCGCTGGGCATCACGGCAGACCAGGTGGTCAACACGGTCAAAAACGAAAACCAGGACCTACCGATTGGCAGCATTCGCTCGCTGGCAGCCGAACGCGTGGTCAAAATCGATGCCCGCATGAAGCGGCCCGAGGACTTTGGCAAGCTGATCGTGGCGCGCAAAAACAATGTCGCCATCACGGTTGGCCAGGTGGCCCGCATTGCCGACGGTGCGCAAGAAGTCGACAGCCTGGCGCTGTACAACGGCCAGCGGACGCTGGTGCTGCAGGTGCAAAAAGCGCAGGATGAAAACACCATTCAAGTCGTCGATGGGCTGAATAAAACCATTGGCGAGATGAAAGCCAGCTTGCCTCCCGGCCTGAGGCTGGAGCTGGTCACCGACAGCTCACGCTCGATTCGCGTGGCGGTTGAAAACGTGCGTCGCACCTTGATTGAAGGCGCGCTGCTAACGATCCTGATCGTGTTTTTGTTTTTGAATTCCTGGCGTTCAACCGTGATCACCGGGCTGACGCTGCCGATCTCTGTCATCGGCACGTTTTTGTTCATGCACCTGTTTGGTTTCACCATCAACAATATCACGCTGATGGCGCTGTCCTTGTGTGTTGGCCTGCTGATTGACGATGCGATCGTGGTGCGTGAAAACATTGTGCGGCACGTGCTGATGGGCAAAGCACCCTTTGACGCAGCGATGGACGGCACCAAGGAAATTGGCCTGGCAGTGCTGGCCACCACCTTTTCCATCGTCGCTGTGTTTCTGCCGGTGGGTTTCATGGGCGGCATCATCGGCAAGTTCTTTCATGAGTTCGGCATCACCATTGTGGCGGCGGTGCTGATCTCGATGTTTGTCAGTTTCACGCTCGACCCGATGCTGTCCAGCATCTGGCATGACCCGGCGATAGACAAGCATGGCAAACATGGTCCGCCTACCACGCTGTACGACAAGACCATCGGCCGCGTGACCGGCTGGTTTGACAGCGCCACAGAGCGTTTGAGCGACGGCTACCAGAGCATCCTGCGTTGGGCACTGGTGCACAAGATCAAAACCATGGTGCTGGCCCTGGCCGTGTTTGTGATCAGCATCTTCATGGTGCCGCTGCTGGGCACAGAGTTTGTGCCCAAGGCCGATTTTTCAGAAACTGCGCTTAATTTTTATACCCCGGTGGGTTCGTCGCTGGAAGCGACCGAAGCCAAGGCCAAACAGGTCGAAGCCATCGTGCGCGAGTTCCCCGAAGTGCGCTACACGCTGTCGACCATCAACACCGGCAATGCGCAAGGCAAAATTTACGCCAACATTTACATCCGGCTGCTGGACCGCAATGCACGCAGCCGCAGCGTCGACGAGATGTCGGGCGTGCTGCGTGAGCGGCTCAAGCAGGTGCCGGGCATCACGGTCACGAACATCGGTCAGAGCGATTCGGCGGGTGGCACCAAGCAGGTCGAGTTTTCATTGCAGGGCCCTGATCTCAAGGAACTGGAACGCCTGAGCCGCGTGGTACAGGACAAGATTCGCGGCCTACCGGGTCTGGTGGACCTGGACTCCAGCGTCAAGGCCGACAAACCGGTGATTCAGGTCGATGTGCGGCGCGATGCCGCCAGTGATTTGGGCTTGTCGGTCTCTGGCATTGCAGCATCGCTGCGCACCCTGGTGGCCGGGCAAACCGTGGGTAACTGGCGCGCACCGGACGACCAGACCTACGACGTGAATGTGCGATTGAGCCCGGATGCACGCAACGCTCCGGCTGATCTGGAGCGCTTGCCCTTTACCAGCACGGCGATTGGCAGCAATGCCGATGGTTCAACCCGCATCGTTCGATTGAACCAGGTGGCCAGCGTGAGCCTGACCACCGGCCCGAACCAGATCAACCGCCGCGACCTGGTACGCGAAGTGGCGATCAACGCCAACGTGTACAACCGATCCGCAGGTGAGGTCTCAAGCGAGGTCAAGGCCGCACTTGACAAGACCCCCTTCCCGCCGGGCTACAAGTACCAGTTCAGCGGCTCTACCAAAAACATGACCGATTCATTTGGCTACGCTATATCTGCCCTGGTGATGGCGGTTTTGTTCATCTACATGATTCTGGCCAGCCAGTTCAAAAGCTTTTTACAGCCGCTGGCCCTGATGACATCGTTGCCGCTGACACTGATTGGTGTGGTGCTGGCGCTGCTGATGTTTCGCTCCACCCTGTCGATGTTTTCGGTGATCGGGGTGGTCATGCTGATGGGCCTGGTGACAAAAAACGCCATTTTGCTTGTCGACTTTGCGATCAGAATGCGTGAGGAAGGCATGGAGCGCAGCGAAGCGCTGCTGATGGCGGCCAAAGTGCGTTTGCGCCCGATTTTGATGACCACGCTGGCCATGATTTTCGGCATGATTCCGCTGGCTTTTGCATTGACCGAAGGGTCTGAGCAGCGCGCCCCGATGGGCCAGGCGGTGATTGGCGGCGTGATTACTTCGTCATTGCTGACGCTGGTGGTGGTGCCGGTGACGTATTGCTTTATGGACGATTTGGCCCAGTGGTTCAAACGCATACTGGGACCACGCCCGGTCGCCGTCATCGGCAGCCCAGACTAAAATTTGACCTTTCATACATTTCACACAGCGTTGCTTTAATACAGACATGAACTACGAACAAGCCCGATTCAACATGATTGAGCAGCAAATCCGCCCTTGGGAGGTGCTCGACAGCCAGGTGCTGGCCCTGCTGGCGGTGATCAAGCGCGAAGACTTTGTGCCCACAGCGTATCGTTCGCTGGCCTTTGCCGACATGGAGATCCCG
This sequence comes from Polaromonas sp. YR568, assembly GCA_945860515.1. GTDB lineage: Bacteria > Pseudomonadota > Gammaproteobacteria > Burkholderiales > Burkholderiaceae_C > Polaromonas. The sequence goes on along the minus strand of CAMARI010000118.1, from coordinate 3,424 downwards.
CTGTCATCGCATTCAAAAACGCAACCCGGACAATGCATGCTGTCGCCGAAAGTGGAAGCGCGAATCTTGCAGGACCTGGCGGTGCAAAAGCATGAAAAAGTCCTCGAGATCGGCACGGGCTCCGGCTACATGGCAGCCTTGCTGGGCCACCGCGCACAGCACGTCATCAGCCTGGAAATAGACGCCGACATTGCACAAACGGCCCGGGGCAATTTGCAAAGGGCGGGTATTTTCAACGCCGAAGTCCGCACCGGTGACGGCGCGTCCAACTTCAGCCGCGCCATTTCGGGCAGCGACCCGCTCAAGGGCCCCTTTGACGTGATCGTGATGAGTGGTTCGGTGTCAGAAGTGCCCGAATCACTGCTGGCGCTTTTAAAACCAGGCGGTCGTTTGAGCGCCATCACCGGCGACGAGCCTGTCATGCGTGCCACGCTGGTCACGCGCACCGGCGAGGCCGCCTGGCGCACCACCCAGGCGTGGGACACCGTAGCACCGAAGTTGCTGCACTTCCCAGAGCCTTCCCGATTCAGTTTCTGATGATCTGCCAAGACTGACACGATGGACCAATTGAGCCCCAGCCACTTTGCCGCCTGGCGCGACAGCGCCTCGCATGACCTGCCCATCGTGCTGGACGTGCGCGAGCCCTGGGAGCTGGAAACAGCATCCGTCAAGCCCGATGGCTTCACGCTGCTGCATATCCCCATGCAGTCGATTCCAAACCGCATTGCAGAGCTGAAAGACATGCACGGCGCAGACCATCCGATTGCCTGCCTGTGCCACCACGGCATGCGCAGCCAGCAAGTGGCCCACTATTTAGCGCAAAACGGTTTTACGGCCGTGGTCAATCTGCAGGGCGGTATCGCGGCCTGGGCGCAACAGCTTGACAGCAGTGTCCCCCAGTATTGATATTGAGTCGTTTTTTTCAGGACATTTCAGGACATTTATGAAGATGCACAACGAACGTTCCCTTCAACCCCTGGTGCTGGCAGTTGCATCGGCCTTGCTGTCCATGGGGGCACAGGCACAAAACCTCGCTGAACTGTACGACTCTGCACGCGCTTTTGATGCGGCCTACCAATCGGCCAAACTCCAGTACGACGCCAACCTGGCCAAGGCCGAGCAGGCGCGCGCAGGCATCTTGCCAACGGCAGGCCTTTCTGCTGGTGCATCGCTTACCGGTTTTCACAACAGCAACCCGGTAACCGACCGCAGCTTCAGCACCCAAAACGCCACACTGACCGCCACGCAACCGCTTTACCGGCCTGCCAACCAGGCCGCTTATCAGCAGGGGCTGCGTCAGGCCGACCTGGCAAAAGCGCAGCTTGATGTGGCAGAACAAGACCTGATTGTGCGCACCAGTCAGGGTTATTTTGATGTACTGGCGGCGCAGGACACTCTGGCTTTTGTGCGCGCACAAAAAGCGGCCGTGGCTGAACAGCTGGCATTTGCCAAACGCAACTTTGAAGTCGGCACCTCGACCATCACCGACACGCGTGAAGCGCAAGCCAGGTATGACCTGGTGATTGCCCAGGAGATCTCCGCCGAAAATGATTTACGGGTTAAAAAACTGGCGCTTGATACGCTGGTGGGAAAAACCGGCGCAGAGCCCAAAAGCCTGCTGATACCCGTTAACCTGCCTGTCGTCACGCCTCAGGATGTCAATGCCTGGGTGCTGCAATCAGAGGCGGTACACCCCAGCATTCGCCAGGCCCAGGGCAACCTGGCAATCGCTGATCTGGAAATAACCAGGGCCGAGGCAGGCAACAAACCCACGCTGGACGCTACAGCCAGCTATAACATGCAGCGTAACCCGAGCGGCACCGCCAGCTCGCTGCCCACCTCATTCAGAACCAGTGCCAGCACCATCGGCCTGACGTTCAACATGCCTTTGTTTACCGGGTTTGCCGCGCAAAACCGCATCAAGGAAACCCTCTCTCTGAAAGACAAGGCGCAAAGCGACCTGGAAGGTGCCCGGCGCACGGTGGCCCTGAGCACACGCACCGCGTTTTTTGGCGTCCAGTCCGGTCAGGGTCAGGTCAAGGCGCTGGAGGCGGCCGAACTTTCAAGCCAAAGCTCGCTGGACGCCAACAAGCTCGGCTATCAGGTTGGTGTGCGCATCAACATCGACGTGCTCAACTCCCAAAGCCAGCTGTTTCAGACCAAACGCGACCTGGCGCAAGCGCGCTACAACGTGCTACTGGGTGGCTTGCGTTTGCGCCAGGCCAATGGCACGCTGACGCCAGCAGATTTGCAGACCGTTAATTCGCTGCTGGCTAGATAGTCCAGCGTAGCGCTTGCTAGCCACCGCTGGGCGCGTCAGCCTGACGGTTGGTCGGGGTCAGATAACTTGCCAGCGCTTGAACCGTGCGTGCCGTTGCGCCTTGATGGGCCGATGCAAAGCCAAGCGATGCCTGCGACATGCGCAGCCACTCTTGAGGGTCGGTCACCCGTTCGACCGCCACCGTCAAGGCTTCCGCCATGTCCGCCACCCGCAGCGCAGCGCCCGCAGCGCTGGCCAGTTCAGCTGCATCAGAAAAGTTAAAGGTGTGCGGGCCCATCACCAAAGGGCAGCCACAGGCGGCGGCTTCAATCAGGTTTTGGCCACCCAGTTTTTCAAAGCTGCCGCCCAGCAGCGCCACGCTGCTCAGTGCATAGTAAACTGGCATCTCCCCCAGCGTGTCCCCGAGCCAGACATCGGCTTGCATGGCCTGGCTGCTGTCAAGCGGACTGCCTGACCAGCTGGAGCGGCGCGACAGCGTGAGCCCATGCTGCACCACCAACGCCGCCACCTCGTCAAAGCGCTGAGGATGGCGCGGCACGATGAGGTATTTGACCGGTCTCTTGATCACTATTGAATCAGGAGCTGATAGCCCAAGTATTCGTTGGCTTCTGGCTATTACTTCTTTCAGAAAAAGGACTTCTTCACCCTCCCGCGAGCTGGCGAACATGACGACTGGCTGAACCATGGCTTGTCGCCAGACTTGACCTGTTGCCTGTAGCGCCGGGCTGGGTGCTGCATCAAACTTGAGGTTGCCAAAAACACCCGCCACATGGGCGCCCAGCTGGCGATAGCGTTTGGCATCTTCCTGTGTTTGCGCATACACCGCCGTCAAAGCGGCGTAAGCCGGGTAGGCCAGCGGCGACATCGTCAAGGCTTGTTGCAGTGACTTGTCAGACAGGCGGCCGTTGACGAGCAGCAGCGGCAGCTGGCGTGCTTTGGCGCTGGCCACCGCGCAAGGCCAGATTTCAGTTTCCATCAGCAGGCCCAGGCGCGGTTTGAAATGCTCGAAGAACCGCTCCACCACAGCATGCGTGTCCCAGGGTTGCCAGACCTGCACATCACCCGGCTGCAGCAGTGCCCTGCCCTCGGCACGCCCGGTGGCAGTGCCATGCGTCAGCAACAGTCGCATGCCCGGATACGCCG